>JBGQDM010000138.1:0-6919 GCA_041495845.1 Terriglobia bacterium
ATCTACGGCGACTATGACGTGGACGGGACCACCGCGGTCGTCTTGCTGAAAACTGCCATCGAGCTCTGCGGCGGCACAGCTGATTTCCACGTGCCCCATCGCATTCGCGAAGGCTACGGCATGAAGGACGAGGTGATCGAACGCGCTGCGACGGCGGGCGTGCGCTTGATTATCAGCGTGGACACCGGCATTCGCGCTTTCGAAGCCGCGGAGACGGCGGCGCGGTTGGGCGTGGACCTGATCGTCACCGACCATCACCTGCCCGGGCCGGAGGGCGTGCCAAAGGCGCTGGCCGTGCTTAATCCGAACCAACCGGGCTGCGGCTATCCCTGCAAAGACTTGTGCGGCGCGGGCGTTGCTTTCAAGCTGGCGCAGGCGTTGCTGGAAAAGGAAGGCCGCGAGCGCCTGCTGCCATCGTTTCTGAAGATCGTGGCCATTGCCACCATCTCCGATGCGGTCTCGCTGACCGACGAAAACCGCGCCTTCGCCAAGTTGGGGCTTGAAGGTCTGCGTTCGCCGGTGAATGCTGGCTTGAAAGCGCTGTTTGCAGTGGCGGGCCTCGACGGCTCACGGCCGGTGCGCGCTGGAGATATCGGCTTTCGCGTCGGGCCACGCATCAACGCGGCGGGGCGCATGGATGTGGCCCGCGATGTGATTGAATTGTTCACCACGAAAGACAACGAACGCGCCCGCGAACTGGCCAAGCGGCTCGATCTGCTCAATGCCGAACGCCAGGAGGCAGAACGCAGGATTCTAGCAGCCATTGAACAACGTCTGGTAGACGATCCCAGCCTGAAAGAAGCCTACTGCGTCCTCATTGACGGCGAAGGCTGGCACCGCGGAGTGATTGGCATTACCGCGACGCGCGTCGTCGAGCGCCTGCACCGCCCCGCGCTGGTGGTCTCGATTGAGAACGGCGAGGCGCATGGTTCCGGACGTTCCATCCCCGCGTTTCACCTGTTGGAAGCAATCGAGTCCTGTGCGGAGTTGTTTACGCGCTTTGGTGGACATGCGCATGCCTGCGGATTTTCCCTGCCGGCAGCGCGGGTGCCGGAATTGCGGCGGCGGTTAGACGAGTTCGCCCACACAAAATTGACGCTGGCTGATTTTGAGCCCGTGGTCGACGTGGATGCGGAGCTGTCGCTGCAAGAAATCACACCGCAGTTGTTCCAACTCTTGCAGCAACTGGAACCATTCGGTATGGGTAACCCGCAGCCGGTATTCGCCGCCCGGGGAGTGCGGCTGGCAGCGCCGCCGCGCGTGATCAAAGAGAAACACGTGCGGCTGAAAGTGGCATCGGCAGCGCCACCGGCCGCGGGCGCCAACTGGCGCAGCGCAGTCGTGTACGATGCCATGGGCTGGCGGATGGCGGAACGCGTGCAGCAATCGCAACTGCTCGCTGGCGACACGCTCGACATCGCGTTCACGCTGGGCCAAAATGAGCATCCGGAATTCGGCGGGCTGGAGTTGACGCTGGAAGATTTCCAGAAAGTCTGAGCGCGCGTCGCCCGTGGGAGATCTGCGGGCCGATCGATCCCGGCCCTGCATGCTATTATCAAAAACCATGAGAATCAGCCGCGAAAAGGCCAATGTTCTGGCCAAGAACGTGATGGAAGTGCTCAAGCAGTCGGAGCTGGTGGAGTTTGTCGAGGACCCGAACACCATCCGGCTGGAGGCGCGCAAGATTATGGAATCGCTCGTGGATCAGGAAACTCGAATCGACGGTGCGGCCCGGCAGAAGATCGAAAGTCAGAAGCGGACCATCCTCGAAGGCAGTCAGGAGTGGGACATTCTGTATCGCAAGTACTACAACGAAGAAGTGAAGAAGCTGTAAGGCGTTGTTCGTTCACAAAAGATGAAAAAGGCGCGGCTTGCGGGCCGCACCTGTGTATTTTCCTGCTCTACTTCTCGGTTTCGATCGGATCCATGCTCAGCACGTCGTCTCCCAGGTCTTGCTTCATCAGCCCCAAGGTCTGCATCTTGCGAGCGATAGGTTGCACGGTCTGCAGCACGCCGGTGAGGGCCTGGGCTACGGCTTCCTTTTCTGAATTCTCAGCACGATCGCGAGCGAGTAGTGCCTCAAGCGGTTTCTTCCGGCGCGGGAAGACGACCAGCTTCACTTCCTCATTCTCCGGCACATTGATTGCCTGCTTCACCAGTCGAAGCGCGGTGTCGAAGCCGCCGAGTTCATCCACCAAACCCAGGGCTTTGGCATCTTCGCCCGACCAGATGCGGCCTTTGGCAATCTCCAAGACTTTTTCCTTGGGCAGCTTGCGGCCTTCCGCCACTTTGCTGGTGAAGTCGACGTAGACGCGATCAAGCCAGGCCTGGAAGCGGTTCCACTCAGAAACGTTGAAGTCCTGAACGCCGGTGAACATGGTGGAGTTGGCGGACGTGTGGACCTCGTCCCAGGTGAGGCCGACTTTGTCCCAGAAGCCCTTGGTAATGACCTTGCCGCCGAGTACCCCGATGGAAGCAGTGATGGTGCCGGGCTGGGCCACGATTTTGTCGGCCGCCATGGCCACGAAATATCCGCCGGAACCGGCCAGATCACCCATGGAAACAATCACGGGTTTACCCGCTTGCCGGGCGCGCACCACCTCGCGCCAGATGGTGTCGGAAGCCACATAGGAACCGCCCGGACTGTCCACGCGAAAGAGAATGGCTTTGACGTCTTTGTTGTCAATGGCGGTGCGGAAGGCACCCGCGACGGTTTCCGCTCCCATGGTGACGCTGCCATTGATGGGGCTGAAGTTGCTCTGGCCGCGAGTGACGCCGCCGACGCCGTAAATCAGGGCAACGGTCTTGCCTTTGTCATGCGGCCGGCCCGCGTGGTCGAGATATTTGTTCAAGTAGAGCAGTTCGGCGTCTTTACCCGCGCGCTGCTTCACCTGACTGTAGACTTCATCGCGGTAGGCCAATCCATCCACCAGCTTGGCGCCAAGCGCTTCTTTGCCCAGATAAGGGCCGGAGTTCACCAGGGCCTCGAACTGCGCCGGATCCAAATGGCGAGCGGCGCAGATGTCCGCTTTGATCTGGCCGAACCACGAGTTCATCACCTTGGCGTAAGACTCTTTGTGGGGCGCGGTGAATTTTGTTTCCGTGAAGGTATTGAGCGCGGCCTTGTACTCGTAGCGATGGTCGCCGTGAAACGTCATGCCGAGTTTGGCCAGTGTGCCTTTGATGAACGGTGATTCCAGCATGATCCCGGTAAGGCCGACATCGCCGGAAGGTTGCAGGTAAATCTGGTCGAAGGCGGTGGCGAGGTAGTAGGCGGAATTGCCGGGACCGAATTCACCGAAGGTTTCGCCGAAGGCCACCGCAAATTTCTTCTTGGCACGAAAGCGCTGCACGGCCTCGCGAATTTCCTGGGTTTGCGCCATGCCCATCGGCACCGCGCCGATCCGCGCCACCAGACCCACGACGCGATCATCATTGGCGCCGCGGTCGAGCGCGTCCACCACATCGCGCACCCGAGGACGGTCGCTGAGCATGACGTTAGCGACGGGCGAGTCCGGTGCATCTTCGATCATCTGCTGCTCCAGGTTCACTTCCAGGATGGTGCGGGAAGGCACGTGCCCGGAGCGGACAGCCAGGACAACGAGAATGACCAAGGTATAGAGCAGAACAAGTCCACCGACGGTGGCGAGAATACGGACAAGGATTTTTTTCATGGTGTTTCTCCGGGATCGGAACGGATCAGAATAGCGCAGGCGGGCGGTGGAGAGTCAACGAAAGAACGGGCGTGGCACTGCGGCCACGCCCGGAAAAGATTCAAGCTGCGATCAAGTGACGCACGACCTCGCGATAGCGCCGCGCGTTCTCATGCAGTTGCTGCACCGGCAGGCTGTGTTGCCATTGCGGCCGCGGCGTGCGGCGGCGTTCGCGGCGGCTGCCGACGTTGCCGCGGGCCTGCATCCGCACCGGCGCATGCTGGGCTTGCAGCTGTTGCCAGCCGGTGCCCGAGTTGATGTCGTAAATCCCGATGTACCCGCCGGGCAAAATATCAAATGCCTTCTTGATCTTGCCCGTTTGATCGAACTGAGTTCCGGGCGTGCGGAAATCCTCAAACCACGACGGATACACGAAGTCGGAGACCAGCGTCCCGTCAATCTTGTACCCCAGATTGTCAGCTTCACAAGCGTCGCAGACTTCATAGGCAAAGAGCCGGCCCGTGCCCATATCGTTTTCCACGAACACGGTCAGGTTGATGTTGGGGTCCGCGAGCATCTCCAGCAGTTCGTGGCTGGCGGTGACGCTCCACTCCATGCCGTACTTCATGTCGGTGGCGGCGAAGACTTTGCCGATCGGCTGCCCGTCGGTGGTGACGTCGTGATAGCCAAGGGCGTTGGCCTGGTCGGAGTCATCGAGGATGGCAAGCCACCAGGTGTTGGCTGGCGGGTTGGTCCCCATGGGAACGAAGAGAAGATCCGCGTCAATGCCCCACGCGGGGAGGAAATCACGCTTGACTTGCGTTTCCAAGGCCTCAACGACGGGCTGAATCTGTGTGTCGCTGAGGACGGTGCTGGCGTTGATAACGGAAATGCGAATGGCCGCCATGGCTGAAATCCTCCAGGTTGAATTTTTGACTGAGATGCCCCGGGAATGGCCCAAACGCTGAAGGCCAGTTTACGCCGGGGAAAGTGCAGGAGATGCGAGAATGTAAAGAAAATGTGACGTTCGCGTCCCGAAATGGGAAGGGAGTGGGATGACTTCGGCAACGCTCAAGCGGGAAATTCTAACGGCAGCGCACGCGGCGGGTTTTGAGTTGGCGGGCGTAGCTCCCGTGGGCGAATTCGGCGACCACCAGCGTTTCACCCAGTGGCTGGAGGCTGGCCGCGCCGGCGAAATGAAATACATGGAAGCGCGCGATGAAACGGGGAATTTCAAGCGCGCTGCCTTAAAGCGAGTAGCTCCCTGGGCGCGCAGTGTGATCGTCTGTGCCATCAATTACAACACTGCCGAGCCATACTCTACCCAATGCGATGACCCGCGGCGAGGATGGATTTCACGCTACGCCTGGAGCCACGAGGACTATCACGAAACGGTGTTGCAGCGGATGCGGCAAGTTGAGAAATCCGTATTGGACTTGGCGCATGAGGACGGCATCACCACCCGCTGCTACGTCGACACCGGACCCGTGGTAGAGCGGATTTACGCCAAGTATGCCGGCGTGGGTTGGATCGGGAAAAACACCTGCGCGATTAACCAGAAGCAAGGTTCATGGCTATTTCTGGGCGTGCTCCTCACGTCTCTGGAACTGGAGCCAGACCTGCCCGCGCCCGACCGCTGCGGCACCTGCACGCGTTGTATTGAGGCCTGCCCGACGCAGGCCCTCATCGCTCCTTATCAGCTCGACGCCAACCTGTGCATCTCGTATCTCACCATTGAGAAGCGTGGTGGCATTCCAGAAGAGTTGCGCGTGGGGATGGGGCGGCACGTGTTCGGCTGCGATATTTGCCAGGACGTGTGTCCCTGGAACCGCAAAGCGCCGACGACCGAAGCGCCGGAGTTCGCGCCGCGCCCCGGGCTGGTCAATCCGGCCCTGGCTTGGCTGGCAGAGATGGGTGAGGAGCAGTTCCGCGAGGTATTTCGGCGTTCGCCGGTGCGGCGGGCAAAGCGAAGCGGATTACGCCGGAACGCGGCGTTCGCGCTGGGCAACAGCGCCGACCCGGAAGCGCGTCAACTCCTTGAGCGCCTGGCGCAGGACGAAGATCCCGTGGTCGCGGAAGCCGCGGCCTGGGGCCTGCGTCGTCTCGTGGAAACAACGGCGGTACCCTCCGAACGGGATTAGGCTTGCTCCCGGAACCAACGGGCGGAGGACCATCCGCGACCTCCAATAAAAATGTGGACTGCGCGGCTCCAGCACTCGCGGTGCCGAAAATCTTCAACGGCTGGCTGAGAGTCGGAGGCTGCACGGTCGCTAACCCGTCCATGTCAGTGGTCACCGTCTGCAAACTGGTTCCGATAATCACCGGCATACCTTTGGGCTGGCGAAAGGGGATGTCATCCGTGGGCGGTGGAGGGTCGGCAGCAGCCCGGGCGAGGATCTGGAAGAACTCAACGGGGAAAGCGCGCACCGGATCCGGCGGCACAGCAGAGTCCGTGACCCGCACCACGACCGGCGCGAAAGGCTGGCCGCGGGGACGCGCTTGCCCGCTTCCGGACACGGGTTGGATTTGTAGGACTGAAAGATCCACCGAGGCAATCGTGAATTTCTGGCAAGGAGCATTGTTCGGGGCGACACAGGCGTTGATCTGCACATCCGTCGCTCCCATGGAAGTAATCGCGGCAGCCGAACTGGCAAAGCCGTTGGCATCGGTAACCGCAGCCGCGACCGTCAGCTGGGCAAGCCCCGAAACCAGGGAAAAATTTATCGTGTTGCCAACTTGGGGCGTACCCAGGCTGAGCACGCGGGCCTGCAGCGGCACCGTATCGGTCGAGCCCTGCGCCATCCATTGACGCGGGTTAAACAGTACAAGATCGAGGGTGGAAGCCGTGCCCGAGATTGTGGTCTGTGCGCTGGACGGTGGCGAGTACGAAGCAGGCGCCAGATTCGCAATGAGCGTCACCATGCCAATAGCAGAGATCCCGACATTCGTCCCTACCAATCCAGCCTCGTCGCTGAATAACGAGCACGACGACAGACCGGAACACGCCGAGAGGGCAGCGCCGGAGGTCGCGCTGAGGACAACCGTTGCGCCGGCCACCGGGGTCGTGCCGTCGGCTTCCAATACTTGGAAGCGAATGGGCGTAATCGTTTGCCCTCCGACAGGCACTGCAGGGTTGGGCGAAGGGATGAGGTGAATGACATCCGTGGATGCCGCTCCTGCCGTGAGCGCGCCGGTCATCACGCTGGTAGCGGCGGTGGCGGGATCAATCACGCTGAGGTCCAGCGTTCCGTCCACCAACGGCGGCG
>JBGQDM010000139.1:0-6892 GCA_041495845.1 Terriglobia bacterium
CTCCAGCACGTCGAGGCGCCCGGCTTGGTGCCGCGCCAGAGCAATGCTTCCATGTTTTCCCGAAGTGTCGGCAGCGAGAAGAACCATGATGGGCCGCTTAATTCAAGCGTGCTCGTCCTCGACCAATTCCAGCAATACTCCGGCCGCGCTCGCCGGATGCACAAACACATAGCGATGGCCACCCGCGCCGGTCTTGATTTCCTCCGACACCAGGCGCACCCCGTCCTTTTTCAGACGCGCCACCGCAGCCGTCAGATCCGGCACCCGCAGGCACACATGATGCAGACCCTCGCCGCGTTTGCGAATGAACTTCGCAATCGCCGAATCCTCGGCGGTCGCTTCCAGCAACTCCAGGCGGCTCTCACCCACCGGCACCATCACCAGCCGAACTTTCTCGTGCGGCACTGTCTCTTCCGCGGACACCGTGAGTCCGAGCGACTGGTAGATCGCTTTGGCCGCCGCCAGCGACTTCACCGCGATTCCGAGATGATCGATCCTGAACATGCCTTGCTCTTATCCCTTCCGCACTTCCGCCAGCAGTTCCTCAACCAGCGAATAAGGATCGCGCTGGTGCGCGGCCACCTCGGCGGCGTAGCGCGCCATTTGCCCATCGCTGAGCCGCGGCTTCACCACTTGCTCCAGCAGCGCATCGCGCAACATCTCCACCAGACGCTCCTGCCAGTTTTGCGCGTTCTTGCGCAGCAGCAGATTGTCCTGCAGGAGAAATGCCTCGTACCGCGTGATCGTGTCCGCCAGTTCCGCCACACCCTGACCGTCGCTGGCCACGGTCTTCACGATGGGCGGCGTCCAGCCGTCTTTGCGCAGCGCCAACGACTGCATGGCGCGAATCTCCCGCTCCACCCGCTCCGCACCCTCGCGGTCGCTCTTGTTGATGACAAAAATATCGGCAATTTCCATGATGCCGGCCTTGATGGTCTGCACATCGTCGCCCATGCCCGGCACCAGAATCACGATGGTGACATCGGCCAGCCTCACGATGTCCACTTCATCCTGACCCACGCCCACCGTCTCGATCATCACCACATCGCGCCCAGCTGCGTCCAGCACGGTGGCCACGTCCGCCGTGGTGCGCGCCAGCCCGCCCAGCGACCCGCGCGTCGCCATGCTGCGAATGTAGATGCCGGGATCGCCGAAGTGGCTCTGCATGCGAATACGGTCGCCCAGAATCGCGCCCCCGGTGTAGGGAGAAGTAGGGTCGACCGCGATAATGCCCACGGTCTTCTGCGCCCGCCGGTAGTGGTGCGCTAACTGGTCCACCAGCGTGCTCTTGCCCGCGCCCGGAGCACCGGTCAGCCCGAGAACGCGCGCTCTCCCGCTGCTTGGAAACAGAGTCTTGAGCAGTTCGTAGGATCCGGGCGCACGATCTTCCACGGCGGAAATCGCGCGGGCCAGCGCGCGCAGATCACCGGAACGCAGACGCTCAAGAAGACTTTGGTGTTGGTTGCTCAAACTGTTCAGTGTAAAGCAGCGGCGGGATGATCGGAAGCCAGCTTCGATGCGGATAGTGATGGCGTATAGTTTTTTCATTCCGATCGAAACCAATGCCCCAACCCAACGACATCTCGCCCATGTTTATCGAGTTGGGCATCGCCATCCTCGGTTTGGCGATCCTGGCCCGGGTCGCCCGCCGTTGGGGCTTTTCCGCGATATCACTATTCGGCTGGCGCCGGCGAGACCGGCCTGCAGCCCTCCAGCATCAAGTGTGAAGACCTGACGGTGGTGCGAAAAGAGTCCCTGATCGAGCCCCGCGAGCGGTTGCGCACGCTGAGCAACGCGCGCATTTGCCAGATTGCTGACACGGTCCGCCTGGCGATGGGATGCCCGCCGAAGTGACGCCCCTTCAACCCTTCACCAACTGCCGCGCAATCACCAGTCGCTGGATTTCGCTGGTGCCTTCGCCAATCGTGCACAGTTTCACGTCGCGATAGAACTTCTCCGCCGGATAGTCCTTGATGAACCCGTAGCCGCCGTGGATTTGCACGCTCTCGTTGGCGCAACGCACCGCCACTTCGCTGGCATAGAGCTTCGCCATGGAGGATTCCAGCGTGGTCTTCATACCTGCGTCTTTCATCGACGCGGCCCGCATGGTGAGCAGACGCGCCGCGTCCACTTCCGTGGCCATGTCCGCCAGTTTCCACTGGATTGCCTGGAACTCGGAGATGGCTTGGCCGAACTGCTTGCGCTGTTTTGCATACTTGAGCGCGCACTCATAAGCACCCTGGGCCATCCCCAGCGAAAGGGCGGCAATCGAAATCCGCCCGCCATCGAGAATGCGCATGGCGTCCACAAAGCCGTCGCCCTCTTTTCCTAGACGGTTTTCCTCCGGCACAAAGCAATCTTCAAAAATAAGTTCGGCAGTGTCGCTGGCGCGCAGGCCCAGTTTGTTTTCTTTTTTCCCCGGCCGGAAGCCCTTCGTATCTTTCTCCAGCACAAAAGCTGACAGACCATGCGTATTGGCAGTCTTGTCGGTGACGGCGAGGGCTACGATCACGTCGGCGTAGTGTCCGTTGGTAATGAATGTTTTCGTGCCATTGAGGATGTACCCACCCTTGGTTTTCACGCCCGTCATGCGCGCGCTGCCGGCGTCTGAGCCCGACGATGGTTCCGTCAATCCCCAGGCGCCGATCCATTCTCCCGTCGCCAGCTTGGGAATGTACTTGCGCCGCTGCTGCTCATTGCCCGCGACAAAAATGTGGTTTGAGCACAACGACGTATGCGCCGCCACGATGATGCCGACCGAGCCATCCACCCGCGAAAGCTCGTCAATGGCGGTGACGTACTCGACGTAGCCCATGTCGGCGCCGCCGTATTCCGACGGGAAAATGATGCCGAGCAGGCCCAGCTTGCCCAGTTCCTTTACC
The DNA here is from genome assembly GCA_041495845.1 of Terriglobia bacterium. Lineage (GTDB taxonomy): Bacteria > Acidobacteriota > Terriglobia > Terriglobales > Acidobacteriaceae > JBGQDM01. Next base: position 2,883 of record JBGQDM010000139.1, read on the forward strand.
GTGGCCAGCGGAAACTGACTGGCTTCGTCCCACTCCATGACGTGCGGAAGAATCTCGCGCTGGGCAAATTCGCGCACACTCTTTTTGAGTTGCAGCTGTTCTTCATTGAGCTGGAAATCCAAGGCGGTTCTCCGGACAAAAGCGCGGGAAGGGTTTCGCGCGCGGGATGACAACTTGTTATTAGACCACAGGCGAGATCGGACTGCGGAGCACGGGAGTAACGCGAAGGCGCATGAATACTGGAGAAAATGACTGACCGGTCGGTTTCACGCGCGCGGTCAGCGCAGGAAGCGCAAGCATGCGCCCAGCCACAACACGGTCGGCAAAAGAAACAAAATCCCCAGCACCACCGCAATCACCGCGAACGCGGTCTTCTGACGTTGGACCGCGCGGGCCTGCACCTCGATGGACTTTTGCTGGTTGGCAATTGCCAACTCTTGTTTTTCCAGCGCCAGCTTCTGCCCCTCGAGGAATTCCCGCATCAAATCGCGAATCTGTTCCAGCAGTTGGTTCGTGTCATCACTCATCGTTGAGATCAACTCCCGAGACTTACTGGTGCCGCTCTTTTCTCGGTGTGTGCAGGCTGGCCGCCTTGGCCACCCAGGACACCGGGAGAAACGAAAGCAAGACACAGACGCCGCCTGCGGCAATCATGCCCCACGAAAAACGGGCAGTCGCCTCCAGCCAACGACGGCCTGGACATTCCGGTACAACTGAATCATCCCAACGAAGAAGAAGAAAAGCCCACCGAGCGCGGTCCCGAGCCTGCCCTTTACACTGGCGCCTCGCGTTTTGCGCTCCGGCGGGCGATGTAGAGCATTTTTTCTGTGGGCCAACATCTGATCTGTGAAAGTCCTAGCCCGCCTGTACCCGCTCCACCAGCTTCGCCAGGCTCGGCATGGTGCCGCTTTCCTGGTACGAGAAGACCATTACGCCGTCGCGGAACACATCCATCTGCCCGCCCGCGCCCAACGTGGTTCTGACTTCCATTCCCGGCAACTTGCGCAGTGCCCGCTTCAGGCGTCCCGCCTGAATCAGAATGTCCAGTCACGTCACACAGCGTTTAATTTCGACTCTCATGCCACCTTCTTCCCAAACATTCGGCGCGCCATCCACAGCGGCGCCACCAACACCTGTACCGGGTTGGTCAGGAACGCCGGTTTGTTGCCCTCGATCAAGTGTCCCAGCCAGGCTAGCGCAAACGCCGCCGGAATCTGCAGCAGCGCAATCTTCCAGTGCCACCACACCGTGATCAGCGCCGAAAAACCCAAGGGGATCGCAATCAAGTGCAGTGCCGGTTCACCGGATGGTTGTGCTTGCCGTCGTAGATGGAATACAGGCTCATCGCTACCCCCGACAGACCCGATCTCGCGACGATTATAAACCCGTGTCGCCGACGCGCTCATTCACCAGCAGAAACCGCTGAAACACTTCGTTCGACAAAAGCCGTCCGCGCTCGGTCAGCCGTACCGTTTCTTCCACGCGCTGCAGTAACCCGTCTTCCACTAACTCCGCGATCATGGGACGCACTCCGGCAAGCGCATCTTCCCCAAACTCCCCGGCAATGCGCGGCAGCTCCACGCCCTGTGTCAGCCGCAGCCCGAGAAAGAAGGCCTCCTCGAGCGCTGCCGCTGCATTTACTTCAGTCCGCACCGGCGGAGTTCCCTCCAGAAACGCATTCAGGTCATCCGCAGCTGCAAAACGTACCGCGGCCAGCTCGCCGTCCGTTGCCGGCAGCATGGAGTGGGCATCCACGCCGAATCCAAGATACGGCTTCCGTTCCCAATATTTCAGGTTGTGCCGTGACTCCCAGGAAGACCGCGCAAAGTTTGAAATCTCATACTGCTGCACGCCCGCCTGCTCCAGCCGTTCGCACGCGGCCAGGTAAAAATCGGCGCTGCGATCTTCTTCCGGCACAAAATGCGCGTGGTATTTCGTCCCGCCGGCGATCAACTCCCGCCCTAAACGCGAATCTTCGTCCACCTCCAGCATGTAGACGCTCACATGCGGAACCTCGGTCGCCAGCGCTTCCTCCACGGAATACCGCCAACTCGTTTCTGTCTGATGGGGCAGACCGGCAATCAGGTCCACGTTAATGTTCGCGATACCGGCGGCGCGCAACCGGACAATCTCCTCCAGCGTTTTGGCTCGCGTGTGCAAGCGCGCCACGGCGGCTGCTTCCTTATCCACAAACGATTGCACTCCCAGGCTCACGCGATTCACGCCGCAGCTTCCAAATGCTTCCAGCATCTCGGGGGAAAGCGTTCCCGGGGCGCACTCCACCGTGATCTCGGCATCGCCCGTGAATGCAAGTCTCTGGCGCAGCGCGCGGAAAATATTCTCCAGATCGCCCGGCTCAAGAACCGTCGGAGTTCCGCCGCCGAGATAGACGGAATCCACGGCCGCTTCGAACCTCCCGCCCATTCCCTCCGCAGTCTCCGCCGCTGCCACGATGTCGGCGCACACCCGCTCCACGTAGCGTCCATACACCGCCCGCGAAAATACGCCCGAAGCGAAATTGCAGTAACTGCATTTACTCTTGCAGAACGGCACCGAAATGTAGATTCCGAGCGGCATAGCTTTCAATTATCCCACTCCGCGCGTCTCCTCACTCGAGCGATTCGTCCGTCGGAAAAAACAACGACTGCCACCAAGGTCGCGAAGGCAGATAGAGTCTTAGATTTTCCTCTGTGGGCCTTCGTGCCCTTGGTGGTTGAGGGGTTGCCTTGGTGTACCATCGGATACTTTGCAACCCTGCGGCTGGCCCGCGAATCTTACGGACTCCTCATGCTTCCTCGCGTCGTGATCACTGGGATGGGTGCGGTCAGCCCGAATGGCATCGGCAACGCGGCGTTTGCCCGCGCCGTGCTGGCCGGAACGCCCGGCATCAAGCGCATTTCGCGTTTCGATCCCAGCAGTTTGCCGGTCCATGTAGCCGGTGAAATCCCAGAATTCGACGAGCTGGCCTGGGTGGACGCGAAGGAACGCAAGCACGTCTCCCGCGTCGTGCCTCTCGCTATTGCCGCCACTCACGAAGCGGTTGCCGATGCCGGCCTCACTCCCGCCGCCATGTCGCTCGAAGAAAAGCGCGAGATCGGAATCGTCCTCGGCTCTGGCGGCGGCGCGCAGGAATTTTCGGAAGAGCAGTACCGGCTCTGGCACTCCGGCAATCTCAAGCAGGTGAGCCTGTTCTGTATTCCCTCGGGCACCATGGGCACGCTCTCCAGCGAAGTGCAGATGCGTTTTGGTTTCCGCGGCTACAGTCACGTGGTCACCACCGGATGCACGTCGTCCACCGACGCGCTCGGCTACGCGCTGCAACACATCCAGGCGCGCGTGCAGCCCATGTTTGTTGCCGGTGGCGTGGATGCGCCCATCACTCCCGGCATCATCAAGGGCTACACCCTACTGCGTGCGCTTACGCAGTCCTGGAACCACGCGCCCGAGCGTGCTTCCCGCCCGTTTTCCGCCGATCGCGACGGTTTCGTGCTGGCCGAAGGCTCCTGGATGTTCGTGCTCGAAGAACTGGAACACGCCCGCGCCCGGGGCGCCCGTATCTATGCCGAAATCGCCGGCTACGCCTCCACCTGCGAAGCGTTTCACCGGGTGCGCATGAGCGAGTCCCCGGAAGAGCCGGCCCGCGCCATCACCCTCGCGCTCGAAGAAGCACAACTCGCGCCCACCGACATTCAGTATGTGAATCTGCACGGCACGTCCACGCCGATGAACGACCGCGTGGAGACGCGCGCGCTCAAGCTCGCTCTCGGCGACCATGCCTACAAAACTCCGATGTCGTCGCTGAAGGGCCAGATCGGCCACGCGCAAGGCGCCTGCGGTGCTGCTGGTCTTGCCGCCACGTTGGTTGCGATGGAGCAAAGTCAGCTGCCGCCCACCATCAACCTCGATGTCCCCGACCCGGAGTGTGATCTCGACTACGTCCCGCAGCCCGGCCGGAAAGCCGAGATCAGGAACGCGATTTGCAACTGCGTGGGGTTTGGATCGAAGAATTC
>JBGQDM010000140.1:0-6822 GCA_041495845.1 Terriglobia bacterium
AGACTGAGCAGCACCACGGCAAATACCGCCAGGGACAAGCGTTTCATGGGATTCCTCCTGTAGCAGCGCAAGGATTTTCTCACAAGGGCGGGCTCGGGGACAAACCCCGCTGGACGGGAACGCTTGCCAGCGCAAGACAGCGTGGCAGAAAGGTGAAGCAAGTTGAAAAACTAACGTCTTCCGCTACAATCTGTCCAGCTGAAGACGCGCGGCTAAGGAGAATGGCCCACGAGCAAACAGCACATCATTGATGAGATCAAACGCACTGCGACGGAAAATGGCGGTGCGCCACTCGGGGAAGAACGTTTCTTCCAGGAAACAGGAATCAGGCACGAAGACTGGTTTGGAAGACACTGGGTGCGGTGGAACGACGCGCTACGGGAGGCCGGGTTTGCGCCAAACAAGATGCAGGAAGCTTACGGGGAAGAGGTACTGATCGAGAAATACGTCGGACTAGCCCGAGAACTCGGCCACATTCCTGTCAAGGGCGAGCTTCTAATGAAGCGCCGAAGTGATCCATCGTTCCCACACAGCAAGACCTACGAGCGCCTGGGGTCGAAAGCTAAGTTCCTCTCGAAAGTCCTTGAGTACTGCCGGAGCCGTGGTGGCTTCGAGGATATCGTTCAACTCTGCGTCCCGATCCCTTCCAGCGAAGAGAACCCAAAGCACGAAAAGCTAAAAGCAGCCGCAGACGGTTGTGTGTACTTGCTAAAGACCGGCCGCTATTACAAAATCGGCAAAACCAATGCCATCGGACGCAGAGAGTACGAGCTTGCGATCCAACTGCCACAGAAGGCGCACACCGTTCACGTCATCCAGACCAATGACCCTAGCGGCATCGAGACTTACTGGCACACACGCTTTGCGGCCAAGAGAACGAACGGTGAGTGGTTCGAGCTGGATAGCTCGGACGTGCACGCGTTCAAACGCCGCCTCAAGTTTATGTGAACTTGGCGGGTAGCCCGAGATCGCGTCTTCTCCGCCACTCTAGCCCATGCGGGCCGAGCGTGAAACGGCGCCCGAGTCCGCAATCACGGCCCGGCGCACCGCTCTGCGGGCTGGTTCTCTCAGCCTCACCGCGATGAAATAGTTTTCCGGGTAGAGATAGTCTTCGCCGGACTCATCAATTACCCGCAACAGCCTCCGCTCGGCGGCCTCCCGGTCGGGCAACACCTGATAGAGCTTCCGTAGCTCCAGGGACGCTGGGTAATCGCTGTTCTTCACGCAGATGACAAACTCAGCCTTCGTTGTCTTCATGTTCTTCCAGGATGCGTTTGATCTTGTACTCTTTTGCCCCAATGCCGTGGGCCTCGTACCAGTGGATCTCGGCTGTGCACATCGTACCATCCACGAGTTCCACATTTGCCGCACCCTTACGTTTTCGCCAACGGCCCGCTCCATAGAGTTTTCGCAACCGTTTGCGCTCCCGGACACCTGCGCCCGCAGCGATAGTTTCAACTTCCGATATCTCGCCGATGATGCGGAAGTACATGACAAAAGAGTGCTACAAGGTGGTTTAGCCCTATCGAACTTCGATCCGTTGAACAACTTTCCAATGAACAACTGCGCCTGGGGGGCTTTCGACTTCCAGCCGCAAGCTGACTGGTTTCTCCGCCGAGTACTGGAAATCGTAGGTTTCACCAGGAAAAAGCACTTGCTGCGCTTCCTGCATCACCGCCGACGCCGTTGGCAAATCGGCCCCATCCTTGGCGACCGCACGCCACTGCACCATTCCCGCCGGCCCCATCAGCGAGAAAACTCCGCCATTATTCGGCGCGATGTCAATGAGGCGCAAGCGATACTGCTGACCAGTTCGCCAATCGAGTGGGGCTGGCTCGGCGCTGCCATTCAGGAGTCGTGCGGCGGTTCGCTCATCTGGTCCGTCACGGCTCAAGAGGAAGATGGGGTCGGTCGCTGGGTCGAACTTGGTTCCCGGCTCCAGGACAATCATGGGCCCATATAGGCCGCTTGCCATCTGGAACTCATCGTTGAGATGGGTATGGTAGATGAACGTTCCGGCGCGCGGCGGGGTAAAGCGAACGCGAAAAGATCCGTTGGGCTCGATCGCGGGAGTCACATGGCTGCCGTCCGCACCCCAACCCACCACGCCATCGTAGTAACTTTCAAGTTCCATGCCATGCCAGTGCACCGCAGTCGGTTCGTGCAGACGATTGACTACGGTGATCTCCACTGGACGACCGCGTTCCAGAACGAGGGGCGCGCCCGGACTGGTTGCGCCAGCGGTAGCCGACAAACCGGATTGCTCCCACTGGTAGCCGAAACCCGCCGGCAAGCCGCCCTGCGCCGGGCGTTCGCGAACCAGCAAACGAAGTTTCCGGGTGTGGCCGTGAGACACGACCGCGGCACGCTTGCCGGTCACCGTAATCCCCAATACCAGTCCGGCCATGTGATTCGAACCGTGATCGTGGCGGCGTTCGGCTTTCGCATTCAGCGCGTTTTCAACATTCATTTCCGGCAGGAAATGGGCCACCAAGTGGCAGTGAAAAATCCATTTGCCCGCCGGCGGAGTCCATGAGGTCGACATGGTTGTTCCTGGAAGCAAGGGGTGAGTGACCTCGGCGGACCGTCGCTCGGGATCAACGACCTGGTCGCGCTCGCCATCGCCGGCACTGTCAACCCGGTAATACGATCCGTGCAGGTGCATGGGATGCGTCCCATCGCTGGCATTGACCCAGCGCCACCGGACTGGCTCCCCCGCGGCGTAGGTCAGGCGCTCGGTGTAGGGCCAGGACTTGCCGTTAATCACAGGAACATCCTGAGACCGCACCGCGCTCAACTGGCTGCGCCAATTGGCGATTACAAAGATCCGGTCCGCGGCTACGGTACCGGTTGGATCGACGACGAAACCGCCTGCGAGCTGGCTGTCCTCACGAAAAGGGCGGCCTCGGTTCAGAGGTCCGCCGGCGCTCGCCCAGTACTGATAGGTGCCCGGGGCCCCGGCGGAAAACCTTGCTTCTCGAATTTCACCCGCAGGCACTTCCAAGACATCGCTGCCATCACCGGGGTGCTGGTGCAGGCCGTGCACGACGGCTGCAGCAGGAAGCAGATTGTGAACGGTCACGCGAATCTCGGCGCCTTGCGGAACACGGACCAGCGGGCCGGGAATCTGTGGCGCTTTGCCTTCTTCCTGAAACGCATACACCTTCATGCTGGATCCGGTGTCAGCTTCCGGATACCAATCTGCCGTCCGCAATTCTAGGTGAAGCGTCAGAACGCTGTTGTTCCAACTCCCGGCAGGGGAGCGATTGGAATTGGCTTCGGCGCGGACGGCGGGAAGGGGCAGAGCCGGTGACGCTTCGGCTCTGGGGAGAAGCACCACAGCAGCAATCGCTGAGCACCTTAACAGAGACTTCATGATGGCTGATGGAAACAATGAGTCGCCTCCGGCGAACGGGCCGAGGCCCAATCATTTAGCATATGCCACCATAGGCCCGACAAGGAGGAAATCACCCTCCGTTTGACCCCTTTCCCCGCCCCTCGCTACACTCGCTGCAGTGAGGATGCCCATGAAGCTGAAGCTTGCTCTCTTCCCCTGTCTGTTGCTCGCCGCCAGCGTCTTTGTCTGTCTTTCTGCCGTTGCCGACGAAGGCCACCATCACGATCTTTCCGAGCAGCAACTTGGCACGGTGAATTTCCCCGTTTCCTGTTCGCCGGCGGCACAGCAAGCGTTTACGCGCGGCGTGGCGTTGCTGCACTCCTTCTGGTACGAAGAGGCGGAGAAGAGTTTTCTGGAGGCGCAGAAGGTGGACGCGCATTGCCCCATGGCTGCCTGGGGCGTCACCATGAGCCTTTACCACCAGCTCTGGGACAATCCTGACAAAGCGGCGCTGGCCCGCGGCCGCGAGGTGCTGGCGAAGGCACCCAAGGCGTCCACGCCGCGCGAGCAGGAGTACATGGCCGCGCTTACGATGTTCGTCCAAGGCAAGGACCGCACCGACCACAACCCGCGCGCCGCCGCCTATTCGCAAGCGATGGAGAAGCTGTACCAGCATTATCCTGAAGATCGCGAAGCGGCCGCGTTTTACGCGCTCTCGCTGCTGGGCTCGGAGCCGGACCACGACACCACGTTTGCCAATCGCAAGAAAGCGGCGGCCGTTCTGGAGAAGCTATTTACGGAAGAACCGACCCATCCCGGTGTAGCCCATTACCTGATCCACACCTACGACAAGCCGCAACTGGCGCAGCTGGGGCTGGAAGCGGCACGACGTTATGCCAAGATTGCGCCGGCGTCTCCCCACGCGCTGCACATGCCGTCACACATTTTTGCCCGCGTGGGCGACTGGCCCGATGACATTACCTCCAACCTGGCTTCGATCGAAGCCACGCGCAAGACCGCGGCCATGCACATGGGCGGAGCCAGCCATCAGTTCCACGCCATGGATTTTCTGATTTACGCCTACCTGCAGACCGGGCGCGAAGCCGAAGTGCAGCGCCTGATTGCCGAGGTGCGTAACATGCCCGTCGAAGACCACGGCCACGAGGCCTACGGCTCCATGCGCGACATGCGCGCGTTTGCCCTCTCGCAGTACCCGGCCGTCTACGCGCTCGAACTGCGCCGCTGGAGCGAAGCCGCCCAGTTACAGCCAGCCGAGAATGCGTGGGCCGGCGACCAGGCCATCACTTACTTTGCGCGGGCGGTCGGCTCAGCCCGCAGCGGCAATCCGGCGCAGGCGCACAAAGAGCTGGCCAAGCTCGCCGCGCTGGAAAAGCAACTGCGCGAGGATCATCGTCCCATGATGGCCGACCTGGTGAGCCGCGCGGCACAAGCAGCCGGTGCGTGGACCGCGCATGCCGAAGGCCGGCACGATGAGGCGATCAAGACCCTGCGCGCACTCGCCGATCAGGAAGACGCGGAAGGCGAAGAGCAGACTGCCACCCCAGCTCGCGAAATGCTTGCCGACATGCTGCTTGAACTCAACCGTCCGCAGGAAGCGCTCGCCGAATTCCAGATGTCGTTGAAGTTTAATCCTGGACGCTTCAACGGACTGACGGGCGCAGCGCAAGCGGCAGACAAGCTGGGCCAGAAGAAAGAAGCCGGCGATTTCTACAGCCAGTTACTCAAGAACTGCGAAGGCGGCAACTCCGTTCGTCCGGAGCTAGAGCGCGCACGCCAGTTGGTGGCCCGGAACTAGGCCGCATGGACTACCGGCAGGTCGCTCCCAGTCCGGCGTTGCGGCGTTACGTTGAGTGTTTCTGGATTCTCTCCGGCACCCGGCCAGCCGGTGCTCCGGTGACGGAGCGCATTCTTCCCGACGGCTGTATCGAGTTGGTCCTCAACTTTGCCCAGCCTTTTCGCAGGTGGCGGAACCAGCGTTGGGAGGCGCAGCCTCGGTTCTTCCTCGTTGGCCAGATGAAAGAACCAGTTTTGGTCGAACCTGCGCGCGAGGCCTTTCTCATCGGAATGCGTTTCCACCCGTGGGGTGCACGGCCTCTCCTCGGCCTACCCGTCGCCGAACTTACAGGAACAATTTTGCCGCTGGAGGAAGTTTCGGCCAAGCTTCATCGCGCCCTGGCGGCACGGCTCTGCGACTTGCGCTCGGTGGAAGACAGATTCGCGGTGCTGGAGCAAGTTTTTCTCCAGCACACCACCCTGGCCGCCGACCCCGGAGTGGAAGCAGCGGCACGCCTGGCGCTCCACCGGCATGGCGCCGTCTCCGTGGCCGCACTGGCAACGGCAGCGGGCACGAGCACCCGGCAGTTTGAGCGCAACTTTCGCGCGCAAGTTGGAATCGGCCCCAAGAGTTATTGCCGCATCCAGCGCTTTCAACGGGTCTTCAACGCCGCCAGCAAGTGCGGTGCGCAGGAATGGTCCACCATCGCCGCCGCTTGCGGCTACTACGACCAGTCGCACCTGATTCGAGACTTTCGCGAGTTTGCCGGCGAGACCCCTGCCTCCCTGCCGCTGCTCGACGACTCCCTGATGGCGCAATTTTCACGCACTCATCGCATGTCGCATTTTTCCAAGCCCTGGGATTGAATCCCGGTTAGCATCTCCTCTGCAACTGGGTCAGGTTTCATTCCAGGTAAGGGGAGACACCATGCACGCGCTGAAATACATAAGCCTCGCGCTGCTTTTTTGCGGCGCATTGGCTTCCTTCGCGACTCACCACGGTCAGGCTTCGTCCGTTGCTCGTCCTAACGACGCCCTCGCTTCACTCTCGTGGATTTCGGGTGACTGGGAGACTCCCGCGACCAACCACTACTCTGAGGAACATTGGACGAGCCCGGCAGCGGGCATGCTGCTTGGCGTCAGCCGCACTGTGGCGGGCGAGAAAACAGTTTCATTCGAGTTCATGCGCATCGAAGCGCGCGCCGACGGCGTCTTTTATGTCGCGCAGCCCCAGGGCCGCCCGGGCGTAGATTTCAAGCTGGTACGCAATCAGGGAGGGGAAGCTGTCTTCGAAAACCCCGGCCATGCGGATCATTTGAGCCACATCATCTACCGCAAGAATGCAGATGGCACGATGGCAGCGCGGATCGAAGGCCAGAACAACGGTCAGGCGTTTGCGGAAGACTTCCTCTATCGCCCGATGAAGAAGCCCTGAGTCAAGCTCTTTACCTACTTGCCGTGGTTTCCAGCTTCTGCAGCCGGAACAGCAAGGTTCCCCAGGAGAGTTTCACGCGCACCTGCACCGGTGTCTGCGCAGCCACTGTGTACCAGATCCAGACTTTACCCCGGCCCTTGAGCGTGCCGGTTGTCGCCTCCGCTACCACGCGCGTCGTTTCGTAGGTTCCCGCTGGTGTCTTCACCGTCTCCGTGCCTTCCACCTGGGCGCGCACTTCCGCCGTTTTCCCGCCATC
>JBGQDM010000141.1:0-6773 GCA_041495845.1 Terriglobia bacterium
ACGCTTCGCGTTACAATCTCCCGTGACCTTCCGCAAATATCTCGTTCTCGTTGGCGTCACCATCTTCGGCGCCATTGGGGACACCCTGCTCTCCCGGGGCATGAAAGATTTCGGCGCGGTCCCGCTGCGCGAAATCCATCATCTTGTTGCCGCGGTCGCCAATCCCTATGTTTTCACCGGGATTTTCTTTCTGCTCGCCTTCATGGCCTGCTACCTCAACTCGCTTTCCTGGGCCGACCTCACCTACGTGCTTCCCGCTACTTCGATCGGCTATGTGTTCATCGCCCTGCTCGCGCATTTCTTCCTGCATGAGCACGTGAGCCCGCTGCGTTGGCTGGGAATCATGCTGATCAGCACGGGTGTCGGCTTCGTTGCTGGCGGCCCGGCGCTTACCCCACAACCCGCGGCTTCCGCAGCCTCCGCCAGTTTCTCCCCGAAGGCGGAATCATGAACGCCGTCTACACTTGGCTGGGCGTGGCGCTGATCGTGATCTTCTCCACCACCGGTGATTGCCTGCTCGCGTACGCCATGAAGCAGGTGGGCGATTTGCACGCCCTCCGCCGCACTCACGGTGTACGCGCAATCATCAACCGCATCGCCACCAACCCCTGGCTATTCGCGGGCGTTGCCTGCATGACGGTGGCATTCTTCAGCCTGCTTTTCGCGCTCTCATGGGGAGACGTAAGCCTGGTGGGCCCGGCTTCCGCGTCACTCACTTTTGTGGGCAACGCCATCGCCGGAAAATTGTTCCTCAAAGAACGGGTAGACCGCCGCCGCTGGACTGCGGCTTTGCTGGTCGCAGGCGGTGTCTTCTTTCTCGCCAGGTAGCGTCCTCACCTCATCTGCTATTTGCCGGGAGAGTGGCGCAGCACCTTGCCCGGATGCGCTCCCGTCACTTTGCCGCCATCCACCACCAGAACTCCGGAAACCATGACCTCCGGAATCCCCTTCGGCGGGGCTTGCGGGTCCTGCATCGTCGAACCGTCATTCACCGTCGCCGGATCGAAGACGACCAGATCGGCAACATAGTCTGGCGCAATTCGGCCGCGATCCTTCAATCCCAATTGCTGCGCTGGCATTTCCGTCATCTTGTGAATCGCCGATTCCAGCGGCAACACTTTCTGCTCCCGCACATACCGGCCCAGGACCCGCGGAAACGCCCCGGCGCCGCGCGGATGACGGTCGTGCAAGGCACCGTCCGAGCAGAACGTAATGTTCGGTTGTGCCACCAGCCAGCGCACGTCATCCTCGTTCATGGACTCGGCCATGATCGTAGGATCATCTTCCGGCACCTGGCCGGGCTTGGTTTCGGTGGTGCGAATCATCTTGATGTAAGCCTCCACCGGGGTCAGCTTCCACAAGCGCGCCACCTCGGCCATCGTCTTGCCCACAATGGAGGGATCGGGAGCGTAGCGCGTAAACCAGATATGATCCGCGCCCCCGCTCTCTTCCAGGGCCGCCTTCACTTTTTCTGGATTGTAGAAGTCGTGGTCCAGCAGAATCACACGCAGGTTCGACTGCCAGTAGGTATAGGGATACACGTCCGCCCTCAGCTCGACGCCTTCCCGCCGCGCTTGCTCGAAAACTTCCGGCATACGCTTCGCCGCCATGTGCCACATCGCCGGCACACCCATCTTGATGTGCGTGATCTCCACCGGCAGCTGGCCGCTTTTTCCAATCTGAATAATTTCCTGATAGGAATCAAAAACGTGGTTGCCCTCATCGCGCACGTGACTGATGTAGATCCCTCCTGCGGCGCCGGCGATCTTGGCCAGGCCGATCACTTCCGCCGTCGTGGCAAAATGTCCGGGATCATACTCCAGCCCGCTGGAAAGTCCGAACGGCCCCGCCCGCAGTTCCTCCCGCAGCAGTCGCTCCATCTTCGCCAGTTCTTCCGGCGTGGCCGCGCGAAGCTGGTTCGCCGGATCCATGGCCAGTGAGCGCAGGGTGCCGTGACCCACCATGCTGGCCACGTTCAGCGCCGGCGGCTTGCTTCCCAGGCGACCCAGAAAATCCGCCAACGGATACACCGAGCTTCCGTCCTGCCCAACTACGACGGTGGTAACACCCTGGCGCGTGGCGCTGCCCGCATCGAGGTCTTCCAGAATGCTCCCGTCCGCGTGGCTGTGCATGTCGATGAATCCGGGAGCGATGGCTAGCCCGTGCTCGTCACGTACAGTCTCCCCAGGCCGCGCCTGCAGAGTCGCGCCCACCTCAGCAATCCGATCGGCATGGATGCGCACCTGGCCTCGGTAGGCTGCGTTGCCGCTTCCGTCATAAATCAAAACGTTCTTCAGCAACACATCTTCCGCCTGGACGCAAACATGAACCCCGAACATCGTGAGCAAAAGTGCCAAGACTCTGGTTTTCAATTTGTCTCTCCCCTTCGCAAATCTGACGGCGGTAAGTTGTTGTGTGGCGCGGGCGCCCTCGCCCGCGCCGTTTGAAGTTTACACGGTGGCCAGGCTGGCATGGTTCACAAGCACAGGGACACGCGAGTCTGTGTGACAAACAGGATTTGAGGTCGCAAAGTGACCATTGCTGCGCCTCATGCAGCGAAGGCCCAGGAAAACCGCGGCGAACTACCCGAACCAACGCATCAGCCCGCGCGCCGGCAAATCCGCCACCACAAACCGTGTCGCCTTCTTTCCCGTGGCCTGCGCCACCGCTTCGGCCGCCAGATATCCGCTCCGCACGGCGCCTTCCATCGTCGCCGGCCAGCCCGTCGCGGTCCAATCGCCCGCTAGAAACACACGCGGCCACGAAGTAATCTGCCCCGGACGATACGCATCCGCGCCCGGCGCCGGCGAAAACGTTGCATGCACTTCCTTGATCACCGTGCTCTTCACCAGCACCGCCGACCGCGCCTCGGGAAAAAACTCGCAAAATTCCGCCAGCGCCATCTCCACAATTTCGTTCTTTGCTTTTTCCACCAGGCTTCGCGCCGCACTCACCACCAGTTCCACATAGCTGCCGCCATTTTCCGTCCGCTGCTGCAGGTGCGATTTATGAAACATCCACTGGATGGTGCGGTCGAGCAGCACCGCATGATCGAGGCTGGTTACCTTGCGGTCGAACCAGAAATGAATTCCGGCAATCGGCGACGTCTCGAACCGCTGCAGCATGGCGCGCAGTGCGGCAACGCCGGCGCTCTCAGGCAACAACTTCGCCGTAACGTCAAACGGAGCCGCCAGTACCAGAAAGTCCAGCGGCACCTCGCGCCCGCCGGCCTGCACCCTCACTTGCTCGGGCGTAACATCCAGAGCCTCCACCACCGCCCGCAGCAGTACCTCACCCCCGCGCGCCGTAATGTAATTCCCCGCGGCTCCATAGAGATCACTCAGCGGCACGGCCGGCACGCCCATCCGCCCCGCCTCTGCGGATTTCAAGAACGACTCGCGCATCACCTGCGCTGCATACGGAACCGACGCCCGCTCCAAGTCTTCATTCAGCGCGCTGATTAGAATCGGCTTCCAGAAACGCTCGACCGCCGCTGGCGTCGGATGGTATTTCTGGAGCCACTGCGAAAACGACTCGCCGCGCTCGGGCGGGAGACGACGCAGCAGCGGGAAAAGCGCTCGCGCAATGCTCAACTTGTCTTTGAAATTCAGGTGGTCGGCGCGCAGGAACGCGGGCACCGCATGGAACGGTGCCGGCAGAAACGAAGAGTGAATCGAAGAAGCTCGCCCGCCGGGCCGCAGAAACGTCAGCCGGTCGTACCACCGGATCTTGTCTTCGGTGCCAGTGCGGCGATAAAGATCAATCAGGTTGGTGCAGCAGCCCAGCAAAACGTGCTGGCAGTTGTCCACCACCTCACCCGTGCCGGGATGCTGATAGGACGAAGCCCGTCCGCCGAGGTAAGGGCGCCGCTCGAACAACGTGACCTGAAAGCCCGCTTCCGCCAAGGCACAGCCCGCGGCCAGACCGGCCAGGCCGCCGCCCACTACGCCCACGGTGGCGGGTCGTGTTTTCACGGGCCCCATCACGCCAGCCGCTTCAACAGGCCCTTCGTCAGAATTGTCAGCTTCTCCAGGCGACCCAGCGCCACCCGCTCAGTGAACACGTCGTAATTCCGGCGCGCAATTTTTTCCAGCAGGGTGTGATAAATGGTAATCAAGGTCCAGAGCGCGGGCTGGCTGTCCTCGTCTACCAGCGGGACGAGTTCGTCGCCGGCGCGGTAGAAGTCCTGCGCCCGGTCCGCTTCGAGTTCGAGCAGCGGTCGAATTCTCGCCGGATCCGCCCCTTGTACCAGGTCCGCCGCGGACAGCCCGAACTGCTGCAAGTCTTCTTCGGGAAGATAGACTCGGCCCAGCCCTGCGTCTTCCTTCACGTCGCGCAAAATGTTGGTGAGCTGAAACGCGATGCCCAGGCGTTCCGCCAGCCCCTCCGCTTTTGCTTCTCGATAACCAAAGATGCGGATGCACACCAGCCCGACCACCGACGCTACGCGGTAGCAGTAGAGGCACAGATCGTCGAACTTGGCGTACTGCACCGTGACCCCGACCAGCGCCGGCACCGGCGTTCCGGATTCTCGGTTCGACACCAAGTCCATTTCGGTGCCCTGCGCCAATTGCTCTAACAGCGTCACCGGAATGTTGTAGCGGCGTTGCGCGTCGGCCAGCGCGAGCAGGACCGCATCGTCGGTTGCTCCTCCTGCCTGCACCCGGTAGAACTCGTCCAGCCACGTCGCCAACCGGATCCGTCGCTCGCGCAGGGAATGCGAAGGATCATCGGTGATATCGTCGCAGCGCCGCATAAAGGCATACACCGCGCAGATCGCTTCCCGCTTGGGTTGCGGTAAAACCAGAAATCCGTAGTAAAAATTCTTCGCGGTTTGCCGCGCAATCCCCTGGCAGACCGAATACGCCACCGCCAGTTGCGAAGCCGTGGGCACCATCGCCGGAGGCTGCTGCAGCACTGTACTCATCGCAGTTTTCTCCAGGCCGCTCGCGCCACCAACGCCAGCTTCCGCCGCTTTGACAGCGCCGGACGCTGCCGCAGGACGTCGTATCCCTGCTGCTCAATCGCCCGCAAAATCTCCAGCCCGCCACGGCTGAACAGTTCAATATCCAGCGCCAGCTCGCGCTCCACCTTCTCCACCAACGGCATTCCCTGGCGGAACCACTCCCGCGCACGCTCCACCTCGAAGCGCATGAGTTCGAGAAAGCCCGGCGTCGCCCTGCCGTCCGCGATCTCCGCTTCGCTCACGCCAAAGCGCCGCAAGTCTTCCATTGGCAAGTAAATCCGACCCTTCTCCTGGTCCACCCGGACGTCCTGCCAAAAATTCGCCAGTTGCAGAGCCGTGCAAGTAAAGTCGGAAAGCTGCTGCCGCTCCGCATCGCGATACCCGCACAAGTACAGCACCAGATGCCCCACCGGATTCGCCGAATCCCGGCAATATCCCAGCAAGTCGGCAAACGTCTGGTAGCGGGTAACCGTCTGGTCCTGGCGGAACGCGTGTAGCAGATCGGAAAATTCGTGTTTCGGAATCTCGCACGTCCGCACCGATTCCGCCAGCGCCACAAACACCGGATGCCGCGGGCGACCGTCGTAGCACGCGTCCAGCTCCGCTTCCCACTCTTGCAGCAGCGCCAGCGACGCCGACGCCTCGCCCACCTCATCGCCCAGGTCGTCGGCAATACGGCAGTACGCATACACGTTGAAGAAATGTTGCCGCAGGCGTCGGGGCAGGAAGAAGCTGGCGACGGAGAAATTTTCGTAATGGGACCGCGCTAGTTGCCGGCAATAGGCTCGCGCGTCTTCCAGCCCCGGCGCTTGCTGGGGAATCGCATACGCCGCGGGCAGTTTTCGCCAGCCACGCGCCCCGGCGCTCTCGCCTGCAGCGGGCGGATTGGAAACCGTGGCCATGTCTGCGGATCGCCGCCTCACCTTCCCGGAATGATGGCGGTCTTGATGTCTCCGTTGCGGTTCAGCATGTGCCGCAATACATCGGTGAGCCGCGAGAGCGGCGCTTCCCCCGTGATGTAATCGGTGGGCCGTACCTTTCTCTCCGCAATCAGCGCAAACGCCCGTCGCACCGTCTCCGGCGTGTGGTGGAACGTTGCTTTCAGCGTGATTTCCGAATAATGCAGCCGGTTCGTATCCAGTTGCACTCTTGTTCCAGCCGCGCAGCCGCCAAAAAAATTCACCGTGCCGCCCTTGCGCACCATCTCCACGGCCCACTCCCACGCCTCGGGCCGGCCCACGGCCTCAATCACCACATCAGCACCGCGTTTTTCCCGGCTCAACGCCCGCACCGCTTCAACGGGATTGGCCACTTTGCCCACTTGCACAACTTCATTGGCGCCCATGCTCCGCGCTGCGGACACCTGACCATCGCGCTTTACCACTGCTATCACATCGCAGCCAATCGCCCGCGCCACCTGAATGAACATCAGTCCAATCGGTCCGCCGCCAATCACCGCCACCGTCTCGCCAATCTCAACACCGGTCTCGTGCAAGCCGCGCAGCACGCACGCCAGCGGCTCCGTCATGGCTGCTTCGTGGTAGCTGATGTCGCTGGGAATGGCCAGCATGTTGGTCTCGACGATGCGCCGGGGAATCCGGATGTATTCGGCATACGCCCCGTTGTTGAAGAGCAGGTCTTCGCAGAGATTTCCCTGGTGTTTGGAACAGTAAAAACACATCTGGCAAGGTGCCGAATTCAGCGCCACCACCCGCATCCCGCACTTGAAGCGCGCTCCCGCTCCCACTTCCTCTACTACTCCAGCCAGCTCGTGGCCGAACAGCGCCGGGGGCACAATCATGCGCGC
>JBGQDM010000142.1:0-6708 GCA_041495845.1 Terriglobia bacterium
ATCCGGCAGTCGCTGGGCGGGCCGTATTCGAGCGAACAAGCGGCCTATCAGGCGCTGCCGACCTTTCCGAATGGTGTGGTGATGAAGGGCCGCAGTATTACCACGACCGAGAGCGGCGAATCTACCGAGTCGTATTACGTGATTTCACGCACGGCAGCGGTGAGTGGCAACGACCTGCGCGACGCCAGCCCGGGCACAGATCAGAACGGCCAGCCCAATGTCCACTTCAATCTGACCGGAGAGGGCGGCCGCCGCTTCTACAACTTCACCTCCGCCCACGTGGGCGAGAGCCTGGCGGTGGTACTCGATAATCGGGTGCAGGAAGTGGCGAACATCAAGGAAGCGATCCGGGACAGCGGTGAGATCACCGGGCGCTTCACCAGCCAGCAGACGAAAGACCTCTCCATGATTTTGCGTTCGGGCGCGCTGCCCGCCAGCATTCGTTATCTGGAAGAGCGCACGGTGGGTCCGTCGCTGGGCATTGATTCCATCCGCGCGGGAGTACGCGCCGCCATCGTCGGCATGCTGGCGGTCATGATTTTCATGCTCGTCTACTATCGCGGCTCGGGCATCAACGCCAACCTGGCGCTCATTTTGAACCTGGTGATTCTGCTGGGGTTCCTGGGCTTCAGCGGCGCGACGCTGACTTTGCCCGGGATTGCCGGGGTGATTCTGACGGTGGGCATGGGCGTGGATTCGAATGTGCTGATTTTCGAGCGCATCCGCGAGGAAGTGCGCGCGGGCAAGACGCCGGCGTCGGCGGTCGATCAGGGCTTCGCGCGCGCCTGGGTCACCATCGTGGATACGCACGTGACCACGGTGGTCTCAGCGGCGATTCTCTTCCTGTTCGGGACCGGTCCGGTAAAAGGCTTTGCCGTCACCCTGGTCTTTGGCTTGTTGGCCAACCTGTTCACGGCCGTATTTGTTTCGCGCTTTATTTTTGACTGGATCCTCAGCCGCAAGCAACGCGGCGAGGCGCTCAGCATTTAGGCGAGGTTGATAGCAGCGTGGAATTCTTTCGCGACACAAGTTTCGATTTCCTGGGGAAGAAGTGGTACTTCCTCGCTTTTTCGCTGGTCTTCAGCGTGGCCGGGATTTTGTCCATGCTGTTCTGGCACGGCGTTCCGCTGGGCGTGGACTTCCGCGGCGGCACTCTGGTCTATGTGAAGTTTGCCGGCACGCCGGACGAGAGCAAGATTCGCACCCTGCTCGACCAGTCGGGTCTGCACAACTTCCGCCTGCAGCGCTACGGGGCGCCCGCGAACGATGAAATGCTGATCGCGCTGGAGCAGAAGGAAACGAACGAGCAGGCGCTGGATCGCGGCAAGCTGCAGATCATTGGAGCGCTGCAGAGCGGCGTTGCCGCTCCCGCCGCCAAACAGGACCTGAACAACGCCAGCACACTCAGCATCACGAATTACCTACTGGAGAAAGACCCGCTACATGCGGGCACGGATGCGAACCAGCGTTACGCTGCCGAGGCGCAGGCCATCGCGGGCTATCGAGATCGCACCAAGGGCGGCGTGCTCAGCTCGCTGAGCGAGCTCAGCAGCGCGACCAAACCAGAAGTTGTAGCGGCACTGCAAGACGGGTTTTACCTCTCCAATTTTGGCATCCGAAATGTAGAAATTGTTGGCCCCCAAGTCGGCAAACAATTGCAAACACAAGCCAAATTGGCGGTGCTCTATTCCCTGGCGGGGATGCTGATTTATCTCGCGTTTCGCTTTGAATTGATCTATGGTGTGGCGGCGGTGGTAACCGTGTTCCACGACACCCTGATCACCGTCGGAGCGTTCTCCTTGACAAATAAGGAGATTTCGCTGACAGTGGTCGCCGCGATTCTGACCCTGGTTGGGTACTCGAATAACGACACCATTGTCGTTTTCGACCGCATCCGGGAAAACCTGAAGTTGCGGCGCCGGGACCGGTTAGCCGACGTGGTCAACGCCAGCATCAACCAAACGTTGAGCCGGACTATTCTGACCGCGGGCCTGACATTCTTAACGGTGTTGGCGCTCTATTTGTTTGGCGGGGAAGTGCTGCACGGATTTTCGTTCGCCCTGGTCATTGGCATTCTGATCGGGACCTATTCCTCGATCGCGGTGGCGGCCCCGATTCTGGTGGCGTATCAGGACTGGCGAGCTGCCAAGCGGGGAGAGCGGGTGAGTACGACGACGGTCGCGGCGGTGAAGCGCGAGAAGGCTCGCGTGTAAGATGTTGAAAGACATGAGTTTATGAGAAGCCCCCTCCCCACACAGCAGGCGCAGACCTGCGCTGGGACGGGGTCACAGGCGGAGAGGATTTTCTCTCGGCAGCTGGGGAGCAAAGAGGATGCGGACGGTGTCTAAGTAAGCAAGACGGAGACCACTGTATGTTTGAAGACAGCCTGATTGAATCCGGAGGCAAGCTCAGCACCAAGCGGGGAATGACGACCACGGTGTCGTTTTTGTTGCAGATGTGTCTGATCGGAATTCTAGTTTTGCTCCCGCTGATTTTCACTGAGGCATTGCCCAAAGCGCAGCTCATGACGTTCCTGGTAGCGCCCCCACCGCCGCCTCCACCACCGCCACCGCCCGCCCAACAGATCGTCAAAGTCGTCAAGATCCAGAGCGAGATCATCAATGGTCAACTGCGGACGCCGACGAAGATTCCCGAGAAGATCCAGATGATCAAGGAGGAGGAAGCGCCTCCGATGATGGCCTCGGGTGGAGTGATGGGCGGAGTTCCCGGTGGAGTTCCGGGCGGACAGATGGGTGGGGTGATCGGTGGCATTATCAATTCCGCCGCCGCCGTGCCCAGGGTAGCCACTCCGCAGCGCGTGCGCGTATCGCAAGGCGTATCGCAGGGTTTGATTATCCGCAAAGTGCAGCCCAATTATCCGCCGTTGGCGCGTTCCGCCCGCATCCAAGGCAATGTGCTGTTGGCCGCGGTGATCAGCAAGGACGGGTCGATTGAGGGTCTGCACGTCATCAGCGGCCACCCCATGCTGGTGCCGGCTGCGCTGGATGCCGTCAAGCAGTGGAAGTACAAGCCGTACCTGCTCAATGGCGATGCGGTGGAAGTGGAAACACAGATTACGGTAATCTTCTCGCTCTCCGGAGGCTAGAGAGCGGGCTGGGCAAGAGTTTCACCCTCCCCGGCCGGAAGTGATTCTGCAGCCGGGGGAGGCGTGTGTGGGTGGCAGTAGCGGCTTCCCACCACAGACCGGGGCGCAGTCAGGCTCTAGGGGCAGTGCTTCTAGTTTTGCGCGATAAGCAATGTAACGAGTTTCTCTGAGGAGGAGACAGCGACTCATGTTGGTAGCGAACCTTGCTGCAGTGGTAATGAGCCACATTTCCCTGGCGACGGCGCTGCTGTTCCAGGAACAGGTGGGTTGGGACCCGATCTCGCTTTGGCGCCAGATGGGGTACCTGGCGAAAGTCGTGGTCATCATTCTGTTTGTCATGTCGGGCTGGTCCATCGGGGTGATGATTGACCGTTGGATGGCGTTCAGCGCCGCCCGCAAACAATCCCGCATGTTCGCTCCGGCTGTAGCCGGCGCGCTCAAAGACGGGCGCATTGACGAAGCCATCAAGGTGGCGGAGCGCAACAAGAAGAGCCATTTGGCCAAGGTAGTTACGGCCGGCCTGATGGAATTCAGGGCGCACCAGGAAAGCGGTGATATTCCCGGTGAAATCATCGAGGCCTCCAAGCGCGCGCTGGAGCGTACAGAAGCCATCGTGCACGCCGAATTGAAGCGTGGTCTCGGTGGTCTGGCAACCATCGGTTCCACCGCTCCCTTCGTCGGACTGTTCGGCACCGTGGTGGGCATTCTGAACGCCTTCCGCGGCATCCAGACAGAAAAGGCCACCGGTCTGGCGGCTGTTGCCGGCGGTATTTCGGAAGCGCTGGTGACCACCGCCATCGGTCTGTTCGTGGCCATTCCGGCCGTGATGATGTTTAACTACCTCACGGGCCGGGTGGAAGCGTTCGACGTGGAGATGGATAACTCGTCGAGTGAATTGATTGACTACTTCCTGAAGCACCAGTCGTCGGGGCGCCGCTAGTCGGCCCGCGCGCCGGCGCGGAACCTTCCGCGCTGGCCCGGCCCGCACTTCCGGACGCAGGAGAGGATTGTTATGGCGATTGCAACCCGCAACGAAGGGGCTAAGGTCAACTCCAACATCAACGTCACCCCCATGGTGGACGTGATGTTGGTGCTGCTGATCATTTTCATGGTGATCACGCCCATGCTGCAGAAGGGCGTGAGCGTGGAGATGGCACAGGTGAACAACCCCACCCAGATGCCCGATGCCGACAAAGAGGATGCCTTGCTGGTGGCGGTGCAGAGAACGGGCGACATTTTCTTCGGCCAGAAAAAGATTACGGCTGCGGAGCTGACGCAAACGGTGAAGGACCGGCTAACGAACCGGACGGACAAGACGGTCTACATCAAGGCGGACGCGCGGGCCAAGTTTGGCATGGTGGTCGAGGTGGTGGACGATGTCCGGGCCGCCGGCGTGGACAAGGTGGGCTTGCTCACCGAGCAGCGCAAGACTGCGACCATGCCGCAGCCTCCCGCCGCGGGCGCGGGCGGGCAGTAGCCCGAGAGGAGAACGACAATGGGAATGGGCCTAAGCGCGGGCGGCGGCCAGAACGCCGACATTAACGTGACCCCGCTGATTGACGTGCTGCTGGTGTTGCTCATCATTTTCATGGTGATCACACCGCTGACGCCGAAGGGGCTGGATGCGCTGGTTCCGCAGCCGCCGCCGAAAGACCAGCAGAAGCAGCCTCCGCCTCCGGACCGCACCATCGTGGTGCAGCTGATTGACCGTGGCCCGGGCGTAAATCCCGGTCTCAAGATCAATCAGGAAGACACCAGCTTCGACGGCTTGCAAGCCCGGCTGACGGACATTTTCAAGACCCGTGCGGAGAAGATCATGTTCGTCAAGGGCGACGACAACGTCCCCTTTGGCAACGTGGCCACCGTGATTGACATCGGACACGCTTCGGGCGTGGACAAAGTCGGCCTGATCACCGCCAAGATCGAAGCCGGCAACTAATATTGATTGACGGCGCGCGCCGCCGGGGGTCCCCTGAGGGACCCTGCCCGCGCGTCAGGCCCCTGCCGCTTTTCTGGCCTCGGCCAAGGAGACCCATAACGCAATGAAACTCATGATTCGGCTGCTCACCTTTTTGGCGGTCGCTTCCGCCCTGCTCGTCTCTACCGGCTGCGGCAAACTTCGGGCGCGCGACCAGTTGAACAAGGGTGTGCAATCCTACAAGAATAATAGGTACGAAGAGGCGATCGAGCACTTCAAGAATGCAGTCGCCTTCGATCCCACGCTGCTCAACGCCCAGCTTTATCTGGCTACCGCCTATGCCTCGCAGTACATTCCTGGCGTCGAGTCGCCCGACAACGTTCGCATGGGCGACCAGGCCATCGAGGAATACAAGAAAGTGCTGGATGTGGCCATCGCCACCCGCGAGCAGAAGGTCAACAGCGTCAAAGGCATTGCCTACATCCACCTGAACATGAAGAAGTTTGACCAGGCCCGCGAATACTATCTCAAGGCGACGGAGCTTGATCCCAAGGATGCGGAACCGTTTTACTCGGTCGGCGTGATTGATTGGACCAAGGCCTACCAGCCGCGGCAGGAAGAGCGGGGCAAGCTCGGCCTGAAACCCAACGACCAGCTCAAGGACAAGAAGGTCTGCGCCATGCTGCGCGCCAAGAACTGGGATGTGGTCGCGGACGGCATCGCCATGCTGGATAGAGCCATCAACTTGCGCGAGGAATACGACGACGCCATGGCTTATATGAACCTGATGTACCGGGAGCGGGCGGACATCCAGTGCGATGACCCGGCAGCCTATCAGGCAGACATGAAGGCCGCCGATGACTGGGTGGACAAGACCATGGCCGCCAAGAAGTCGAAGGCGGAAAAGGCCGCGCACGCGCCCGGTGGTATCGTGATGGATGCGCCCAAAGAGTAAGCGTATTGATTTCCTCAGACTCGAAGGCCCCTTCCTGGCGGAAGGGGCTTTTGATTTTGTGAGTGCGGCGTGCCGGGTCTCCGCGTCGCCTCGCCGGGTTCGTTACAATGATCGTCCGGCGTCTTTTGCCGGCAGCGCATGTTTCGCAAAGTCCTGATTGCCAACCGGGGAGAGATCGCGGTGCGCGTGATTCGCGCCTGCAGCGAGCTGGGGATTCCTTCCGTTGCCGTCTACTCGGACGTAGACCGTGCCGCGCTGCACGTTGCCAAAGCCGACGAGGCGTATTACCTGGGCAAGCCACCGGCGGCGGAATCGTATTTGAACATCGAGAACATTCTCGCCGTCGCGAAACACGCGGGCGCCGATGCCATCCATCCTGGATACGGCTTTCTCTCTGAAAATCCGAAGTTTGCCCGCGCCTGCCGCGAAGCGGGTGTGAAGTTCATTGGGCCCACGCCAGAAGCGATGGAGATAATGGGCTCGAAGACCGGCGCGCGCCGCGCGATGGAGAAGGCGGGCGTACCCTTTGTGCCGGGTTCTTTGCGCGGCTTAAAGTCGGCCGAAGAAGCCGAGCAGGTGGCCGAGCAGATTGGCTATCCGGTAATGCTGAAGGCGGCGGCGGGCGGCGGCGGCAAGGGGATGCGCCTGGTGCACGAGCCGTCGGAGCTACGCTCGGCGCTGGAGTCGGCAAAGAGCGAGGCGGCACGCGCGTTTGCCGATGATGAGGTC
>JBGQDM010000143.1:0-6622 GCA_041495845.1 Terriglobia bacterium
CCAGAAAACGGCAGACCGTATGGCGGATGAGCATGGAGTCATCCACCACCAGCGCCGTTCTGGGTTTTTTCGTTTTCTGTGCCACGCTGAGTATCTTCGGCAAACCGGGGTGGGTTCAAGCTTCGCACACAGAGTACGAAAGTCCGCAGGTTACTTGCCGGGGAATACTGCCTTCCCCTAACTTGCTCATCCACCTTGGGTTAGCAATCATATCATGAGGCTTCTGTCTGGAAGTTGGGGAGCCTGCGGAGCAATCCGGCAAGCTGGCGGGTCCGTGGACGGCTCCCGCATCCGGACCGATCAACCGGATCGCCTGCGCGACCGATTCGCGGGGTGTGGCAGCCTCCCCCGAAGAGAATTACGACCAAAATGGACGTCGTTGAGAAACCGTTTGCTTCCATTTAGTTACCGTCCAGCCGGGCTCTGGTGCGGTTCGCTGCAGAGGCTTGCGCTGGACCTGTGGGCGGGTCTAGAATCTAATTGCGACTGAAACAGTCGGATTTCATCGAAGCCGTGTAGGTGGCGCTTGCTGCGACTGACCAAGAAGGCGGATTACGGTCTGATAGCCATGAAGCATCTGGCCGAGCGCGGCCATCGTGGCGCGTGCAGCGCCAAGGATGTCGCCGAAGCCTACGGGCTTCCGCAAGAGGCGCTGGCCAAGATTCTGCAGCGCCTGGCCAAGGCCGGCCTGTTGCTGTCGCAACACGGAACCAAGGGCGGATACACGCTGGCGCGGGCGGCACGTTTGATCTCCGCGTTCGAAGTGATTCGCGCCATCGACGGACCGTTGTTCATCACGTCGTGTGTGACGGTGCGGGGAGAGTGCGAGCAGACGGAACGGTGCATTGTGCGCGAGCCGCTGCGGCAGGTAAACCGGCGCATTGAAGAAGTGCTGAAGCGGACGATGTTGTCCGACTTGGGTGAAGACATCGCAGAAGAGAGTATGGGCATGCACCGAATCGAAAATCCCGATCTGATTCACATCGGGCGGCAATAGCAGCAGGCGAGAGAAAAGCTGAGGAGACGTAATCATGAGCACGGAAGTAAAGGTTTTGCAGCAGACGACGACCGCGAGTGGCGTGAAGCTGCCAATCTATATGGACAACCACGCCACCACGCCGGTGGATCCGCGGGTCCTGGCAGAGATGCTGCCCTATTTCGGCGAATACTTTGGCAACGCCGCCAGCCGCAATCATCCCTTCGGTTGGGCAGCGGAAGAGGCAGTGGAGAAATCCCGCGAGCGGATTGCCAAGCTGATTGGCGCCACCGCCAAGGAAATCATCTTCACCTCGGGCGCCACCGAGAGCAACAACCTGGCCATCAAAGGCGTAGCGGAGATGTACCGCGAGAAGGGCAACCACATCATCACCGCGGCCACTGAGCACAAGGCTGTACTCGACACGTGCAAGCGCCTGGAGAAGTATGGCTACCGCGTGACCTACATGCCGCTGCAGAAAGACGGCCTGGTTGACCTGGATGATCTGAAGCGCGCCATGGACGACAAGACCATCCTGGTAACCATCATGGCGGCCAACAACGAAATTGGCGTGCTGCAACCGGTGGCGGAAATCGGCAAACTCTGCCGCGAGCGCGGCATTCTCTTCCACAGCGATGCGGTGCAGGCCGTGGGCAAAGTGCCCATGGATGTGAACCAGATGAGCATTGATCTGATGTCGATGACGGCGCACAAGATTTACGGGCCGAAGGGTGTAGGTGCGCTTTACGTGCGGCGGAAGAACCCGCGTGTGCAGCTGGCGCCGCTCATTGATGGCGGCGGACACGAGCGCGGCATGCGTTCCGGGACGCTGAATGTCCCCGGAATCGTGGGGCTGGGCAAGGCCTGCGAACTCTGCATGCAGGAAATGCCGAAGGAGAGCTGCCATATCGCCGGTTTGCGCAACCGCTTGAAAGACAAGCTCTTTGCCGGGCTGGACGAGATTTACATCAACGGCTCGATGGAGCACCGGCTGCCCGGCAATCTGAACATCAGCTTTGCCTACGTGGAAGGCGAGTCGTTGCTGATGGGGATCAATGACGTGGCGGTATCGAGCGGCTCGGCTTGTACGTCGGCGACGTTGGAGCCCTCCTACGTGCTCAAGGCATTGGGTGCGGGCGATGATCTGGCACACAGTTCGATTCGCTTCGGGATCGGACGCTTCAACACGGAAGCCGAAGTCGACTACGTGGCCAACAAGCTGATCGAAACCGTGCTGCGGCTGCGCGAGTTGTCGCCGCTGTATGAGATGGCCAAAGAAGGAATTGATCTGAAGAGCGTGAAGTGGCAAGCGGAAGCGCACTGACGGGTTTTTGCACAGCAAAGTTTGGGGTGAGGAGAGAAAACATGGCATACAGCGATAAGGTCATTGACCACTACAACCACCCGCGCAACGTGGGCTCAATGGACAAGAGCAACGCTGAAGTGGGCACCGGACTGGTGGGCGCACCGGAATGCGGCGACGTAATGAAGCTGCAAATCAAAGTCAACCCGCAGACCAACGTCATTGAGGACGCCAAATTCAAGACTTTTGGCTGCGGCTCGGCCATTGCCTCTTCGTCGCTGGCGACGGAGTGGGTCAAGGGCAAGACGATTGACGAGGCCCTGGCCATCCGGAATACGGACATTGTGAAAGAATTGGCGCTGCCCCCGGTGAAGATTCACTGCTCGGTGCTGGCGGAAGATGCCATTCGGGCGGCGATTGGTGACTGGAAGAAGAAGCAGGACACGCTGAAGCCAGTAGCGATGGAAGCGAAGTAGCTGGGTTTTGTGCGGGCCGCCGTTGGCCACCGGGCTGACGGCTGCGGGACATTGGGATGACGACTGAAACGGCGACTGCGAATCCGACCACTGCGAAGGGCATTCAGATCACGGAGAAGGCGCTGGATAAGATCCGCGCCGCCATCGTGAAGGAAGGCATTTCGCCGGAGCAGGGCGGGTTGCGTCTGGGCGTGCAGGGCGGAGGATGTTCGGGGTTGAGCTACAACGTCCGTTTTGATACCCAACCGCGGGAGCGCGACCGGATTTTCCAGTACGGCGACGTGCGTGTGTTTGTGGACCCGAAATCATTTATCTACCTGCACGGGATGACGCTGGACTACCAGGAAACGCTGATGCAGCAAGGGTTCGTGTTTGTGAATCCGAATGCGTCGAAGTCGTGCGGTTGCGGCACGTCCTTCTCATCCTGATGCTGTCAGCACGCGCTGCCTGCCTCGCTACCTGCAAGAACCGCGGACTGCCTTGACCAGAACGATGGAGAATGCTGGGGTGACCGAAGCGCCCACAAAATCTTTGCTGACCGTCCTGGCGACGACATCGCCGACGGAAGCCGCCTGCTGGTCATGCGGCGAAATGCGCGCGGCACATTTCTGCAGCGCGTGTGGCAAAGTGCAGCCGGCGCGCCCGGTGGACTACTTCACGTTTTTCGGGCTGCCCCGCAAGCTTCACCTCGACGTAGCCGCGCTGGAGCGCGAGTTTTATCAGCTCAGCCGTAAGCTGCATCCGGACCTGTTTGCGCAGGCGGGCGAAGAGGAGCAGCGCTGGAGCCTGGAAAAAAGTTCCCAACTCAACGATGCCTATCGCACGTTGAAAGACCCGATCGCGCGCACGGAGTATCTTCTGCGGCTGGCGGGAGTGGAGTTTCAGGAACAGTCGCAGCAAGCCACGGAGAAGGCTCGAGCCAGTGGGCAGGCCAAGCAGCAAGTGGTGCCGCCTGACTTGCTGGAGGAAGTTTTCGAATTGAACATGCAACTGGAAGAGTTGCGAGCGGAACAGAAACTGGGAAAGCAGGACGTGGCCTTGGTCCATGACTTGAAGCAGCACGAAAAACATTTTCAGGAGACGCTTCACGCCCTGGACCACGAACTGCAGCATGCCTGGAAAGACTGGGACCACCTGGTAAGCGACGCCGAGCACGGCAAGGCCGCGGCGCACGAGAAGTGGAATGAGGCCCGGGACCGCATGGTCGGCGTGCTCAACCGGAGAAGCTACGTGAGGAACCTGGTGAGGGATGTGGGAGATGCAATTGGGTGATTTTGGAATCTGGTAATTTTGTAATTTGCAATCACGCGTTTCAAATTACGAAATTACACGATTACCAATTCATAAAATGGCTACTGATCGCATTGTCGGGATTGATTTGGGGACCACGAACTCACTCGTCGCCTACATGGAGGGCGGGCGTCCGGTGGTGATTCCCGGAGAAGACGGGCTGAATCTGGTGCCCTCGGTGGTGGCGCTCGATTCCGGCGGGCAGATGATTGTCGGCAATGCGGCAAGAAAGTTTTTGATTGAGACACCGGACCATGCCGTGTATTCCATCAAGCGGCTGATGGGGCGGGGCGTGGAGGACGTACACGCCGAATTGAAGTATTTTCCCTTCCGTCTGGCGGAGGACCTGCTGGCGGGGGAAGTGTTGCGCATCCGGCTGGGCTCAAAGACGTTTACGCCGCCGGAGATTTCCGCGCACATTCTGCGGCAGTTGAAACGCAACGCCGAGCGGCACTTTGGTGCCGCGGTGACGAAGGCCGTGATCACGGTACCGGCATATTTCAACGACGCCCAGCGGCAGGCCACCAAAGACGCGGGCCGCATCGCCGGCCTGGACGTGCTGCGGTTGGTGAATGAGCCGACGGCCGCATCGCTGGCTTACGGGCTGCAGGAGAAGAAAAACGGAATCGTCGCGGTCTACGATTTCGGCGGTGGCACGTTTGACATTTCCATTCTCAAGCTGCACGACGGGATCTTCGAAGTGATCGCGACCAATGGCGACACGCACCTCGGCGGCGACGATATTGACAACCTCTTGATCGGGATCGCGTTGGATGACATCGCTGGAGACATGCACACGGACGTGCGGCGCAAGGCGGGAGTCGTGCAGGCAATCCGGAAAGCGGTGATTGACGCCAAGATCCACCTCTCCACTTGCGCCGACGCCGAGATCGGCGTGCAGTTGCCGGACGGAAAACGCTACGAGCGCGAAATTACGCGCGATCTCTTCCAACGACTGATTGCACCGATTCTCGAGCGCACCGTCGGCCCCTGCCGGCAAGCTCTGAAAGACGCACAGCTCAAGCCCGAGCAGATTGATGAGGTCGTGCTGGTCGGAGGCTCGACTCGGATTCCCCAGGTGCGCAAGCTAGTACAGGAAATCTTTGGGCGTGAAGAACTGCACACCGAACTGAACCCCGACGAAGTAGTCGCGTTGGGAGCCGCGGTACAGGCCAACATTCTGAGCGGCGGCTCGGCGGCGACGGAAAACATGCTGCTGTTGGATGTAACGCCGCTCTCGCTTGGGATTGAAGCTCTGGGAGGTGTGGTGGCCAAGATCATCCACCGCAACTCCACCATCCCGGCGTCGGCGGTGGAGCATTTCACCACCGGCGTGGAGGGGCAGACGAATGTGGCCATCCACGTGGTGCAGGGGGAGCGGGAACTGGCGAAAGACTGCCGCTCCCTGGCACGGTTTGATTTGCGCGGGATTCCGCCGCTGCCGGCGGGCATGCCGCGCATTGAGGTGCGGTTTCTGATTGACGCCAACGGGATTCTGCAAGTTGCCGCGCGGGAGCAGCGCAGCGGTAAGGAAGCGCAGATTTCCGTGCAGCCCAGCTATGGCCTGACCGACGATCAGGTAGAAAAGATGATTCTGGAGTCGTTCGATTTCGCCGAGCAGGACTTGTCCGAGCGGCAGTTGGTGGAGGCGCGCAACGAGGCGGAGACGATTCTGACGGCCCTGGCTAAGGGACGCACGAGCCCGGCATGGGCGGTACTCACCGCCCGCGAGCACGAAGAAATTGCCGGGCTGGAGAGTGCGCTGCTTCGGAAGAAGGGCGGCGACGACCATAAGCTGATTCGTGCCGCGATTGATGCGCTCAACCGGGCGACGATGCGACTGGCCGAGTTGATGATGGATTCCGCCGTCGCCACCGTGTTGCACGGCAAGACGATGGGCGAAGTGGATTTGGGCGAAGGCCCGGAAGCTCCCCATCCCATCGGCAAAGCAGAATTCAAGTAGAGGACAACCCATGACCGACGAAAAAGTACAAGGAACAGGGGCGGCGACGATGGAAGCTCCGGCGGAAAATCTGGTGCAGGTCACATTTTTGCCCCAGGGCAAGACGGTCACGTTCGAACACGGCAAGCTGCCGTATAAGGACCACGGCAAACGCGAGTCGCTGCTCGATGTAGCGCTCAACCACGGCATTCATCTGGACCATGCCTGCGGCGGAAACTGCGCCTGCACCACCTGCCACGTGTGGGTGAAGGAAGGCGCCGAGTGCCTGACCGAAATGCAGGATGACGAAGCGGACAAGCTGGACATGGCGGCCGACCTGCAGCTGAATTCGCGTCTGGGGTGCCAGGTGGCGATTACCAAGCCCGGAAAAATCGTGGTCGAAATTCCGGCGTGGAACCGCAACTATGTTTCTGAAGAGCACGGGGATTCGTAATTCTTGTAATTTCGTGATTTCACTCTTGGGGACGCGTGATGGGACGACCATTAAGCTGGGACGATGCCGAAGATCTGGGAATTTTGCTGGCGGAGGCGCATCCCGCTGTGGACCCGCTCACCCTGCGCTTCACCGACTTGCACAAGTGGGTGACGGAATTGCCCGACTTCAAGGATGATCC
>JBGQDM010000144.1:0-6581 GCA_041495845.1 Terriglobia bacterium
AAAAAGGTGGGAAGGAGAAAGAATAGACGCTTGAACACAGAAACCTCCCGCGGGTACTTCAAGCTTAGACGCGTGCTCGTGGAACGAAGTTGCACTCGCCCTGTTGAAACCATGTTACGGCGGCACACCCAACTTTGGTACAAAAGGACACTGACTGGTTAACCTTTTAGTGTACGTCCCGAAGGAGGACGATGCCAGCATGAGCGCGAGCCGGACGCGAGGAACGAAGGCAGCCTGCAGTTTCCAACCGGGACTGCTCCGCTGGTACGACCACCATCGCCGCGACCTGCCCTGGCGGCGAGACCGCGACCCCTATCGTGTCTGGGTCTCCGAGATCATGCTGCAGCAGACGCGAGTGGCGGCTGTGCTGGAACATTACACCGTGTTTCTGTTGCGTTTTCCCACGGTCGAAGCCCTGGCGCAGGCGCCAGAATCCGCCGTGCTAGCGGCTTGGAGCGGCCTCGGGTACTACCGGCGGGCCCGCATGCTTTGGCAGGCGGCGCGGGAGGTTGTGGAAAAGCCCGCCGCCCAATTTCCACAGACGGCGGCGGAGTGGCGCGACCTCCCCGGCATCGGGCGCTATACCGCGGCGGCGATTTCCAGCATCTGCTTCGGCGAAGTTGCCGCCGTAGTGGATGGCAACGTCGAGCGCGTCCTCGAGCGGCTGGCGGGAAAGCGCTTGTCCCCTGCCGAACTCTGGCAGGGGGCCCAGGCGCAAATCAGCCCGGCTCGTCCCGGCGACTTTAATCAGGCCATGATGGAACTGGGTGCGATGGTGTGCCTGCCACGCCAACCGAAGTGTGCAGCGTGCCCACTGCGTTCCTTCTGCCGCACGCGCGGCGAGTTGCCGGCTGCGGCGAAAGTCCCTCAACAGCGCCGGGAGACGGTGCACTATGCGCTCGCCCTGCGCCGCGGAGAGGTGAAGCTGGTGCAACGCGCCCGCTCGCAGTCGCTCATGCCGGGGATGTGGGACCTGCCGGCCACCCTGGCCAAAGGCCGTCCCTGGCTGCGCCTGCGGCACTCCATCACTGTGACCATTTATGATGTTCATGTGTATCGTGTCGCGGTGCGCCGCGGACGTTGGGTGGAAACGTCGCGGCTGCACGAGATTCCGCTGACCGGGCTGGCCAGAAAGATCTTGCGGAAAGCCGGAATCTGGTAATGCCACATGGAAATCCGTGACCATCCGCGCAAATCCGTGGCCAAGGTTCGTTGTGAGTGAGGAGAGTCAATGCCTGCGTTGAAACCGGGAGCAAAGGCGCCGGACTTTTCGCTGGCGGCGATGCATGGGAAGAAATTTTCCTTACACGAAGGGCTGACCCGCGGACCGGTGGTGCTGGCGTTCTTCAAAGTTTCCTGCCCCATCTGCCAGTATGCGTTTCCTCTTTACGAGCGCCTCTATCAAGCCTACAAGAATCAAGGTGTAACGTTGCTCGGGGTCTCGCAAAATGAGCGAGCGGACACCGAGTCCTTCTGCCGGAAGTTCGGCGTGACGTTCCCCATCTTGCTGGAAGACACGAGCACGTTTCCCGTGTCCAACGCCTACGGTTTGGCCAGCGTGCCCACGCTCTTCTGGATTTCGCCGGAGGGGACGATTGAGATCGCAAGCGTGGGCTGGGACCGCAAAGACTACGAAAAGGCCGGGCGCCAGATGGCCGGCGCTGCCAAGGTACCCGCCAGCGTGTTGATTCCGCCGGGCGAGAGTGTGGCCGACTTTCGAGCTGGTTGAAGTTCGCGCAACTGATCCCGCCGGGTGCGGGAAATCATGAGCAGAGGCAGGCAGTCTTTCTCGCTCAACAAAATCAATCGCTTGCAGGGTAACCAGGGTAACTTAGTGCCCCCTCCGGGTGCGTGCTAGCCTGCTTGCAGGAGCACGTAAGCCGCGCCGGTGGCGTGGTGTGCCGTGCCTCGAGCTCGCCCATGCCCCGGATTCCGATCCTCAAATTGCGCAGCCGGGAAACACCGGGACCGCCGCTGGTGCTGGCGTCGAGCCATCCCGCCATCAGTCTCGCAGGTCTCACTGCGGGGGTGGACAATCTGCGCCACGATGTCTACATCAGTCCCCGTGTGGCTGACCAGGTGCGGCAACAGTTAGCGCGGATGATCACCCAGAACAGCGGCCTGGAGCGGGCGCTCGAACAGGAAGAAGGCAACCCGTGGCCGCGGCGGGAACTGTTCGCCGGATCCGCTGCCAGCGCACCCACTCCACGTTCAGCGCGCGTCGAACCTGCGGAACTAAAAGCCTTGCTCAGCGACTTGCAAGTGGCGGTGCTGAATCGCGCCAAAGAGGCCAACCTGGCGGCGATTGACTTGCTCGGCCGCGTCGCCATCGTGAAGTTTCTGCGCGCCGAACTCGCCGACCAGTTTTCCCAGGTGTTGGAGCGCTGCCGCATCCTGCAGAAGAGTTTTGAGGGCGTGCGGGAAGCGCGGGCACTGGAGTTTCGCGAGCGCGTCGCCGAATTTCAGGTGGGCAAGAAAACAATTCTGCGCAAATGTGGCCAGGAACTCCTGCATCTGCTGCGCGAGGTCGAGAAGGAAACCTTGTCGCGCATGCGGCGTTCCGTATTTAGCGAGCGCGATGCCCCAGGCTATGAACTGTTTCTGAATCCGCTGCTCTTTGTCGAAGACGGTCGCGACGACCACGTTAACGCCGAACTGTACGTGATGTGGGGCAATTTTGAGCGTGATCCGGACCGCTTTTCGGACATGCGCCGTCGGGCTTGCCGCTTCCTGCAGAGCCTGGACTTAAAGGGCGCCAAAGACGACCACACGCTCGACGGCTGGCTCAACGTGCCGGAGAACGCGCAGGTGCTGGTGGGCGCGGGCAATCCGGATGAAAACACCGTCGCCGGCCGCGGCCAAAGACGCCGGCTCGAACAGTGGCGGCAACAACTGGAAGAGGACAGCGCCCTGGAATACGTGCTGGCGGCCTATGAGGCGGCGCCGCTGGTCACGGAATATGCGCCGCGCATCAATGCGCAGCAGTTAAAAAATGCCCTCATCTCCCGCGATGAACTGGCGCGGGTGGAAACTCTGATCCACCAAGCCGGAAGGACGTCTGCCGCAGGGCTGCAGACCGCTCGTCAGCGCATGGCCGCTTACGGCAATGCGGAACGCGCTCGGCTCGCGGGACGCTTTCTTTTCGACTTGATGCGCTACCACCGCGACCTGCGCCGTTTGGAGGCGCTCAACGCCGCCGCCGACTGCGTACAGCTCATCAACAACGATCGTCTGCGCGAGTTGTCCTCCGTCAATGGCCTGTTGTATCAGTTCTTGCTGCCGCAGGAGAAGACGCAGGACCCGGAGAACGTTCTCAGTCACGTCATCATCAAAGCCGATGTGCGCGACTCGAGCCGCATCACCCGCAAGCTGATGGAATTGGGACTAAACGCGGCTTCCTATTTCAGTCTGAACTTCTACGAACCGGTGAACCGCCTGCTGCCGCAATACGGCGCCAGTAAAGTCTTTCTGGAAGGCGATGCCATTATTCTGGCCCTGCTTGGCCGCGAAGGCGACAACGATTTCACCGTGGCGCGCGCCTGCGTGCTCGCCCGCGAGATCATCGAAATTGTGCGGGGCTACAACGTCCGTCTGGAGCGCACCGGCTTGCCCAAACTTGAGGTCGGCGTCGGCATTTGCTATCAGGACACGCCGCCGCTCTATCTCATGGACGGCGACCGCCCCATCATGATCTCCGACGCGCTCAACGAAAGCGACCGCCTTTCTTCCTGCAGCAAGAGTGCCGCCCGCGTGATCGAAGGTCTGGAGATTCCTTTCAATGTCTATGCCTTCCAAACCGTGCCCGATGTGTCCGCCGGCGACGACCAGACCGGGGACGACCAAGCCGGGGGCGCGCAGGATTTTCTCATTCTCTATAACCGCGACGGCATCCGTCTGAGCGCACCCGCCTATGCCCGACTGCAGGAAGAAATCTCGCTCGACCTGCGCCAGGAAAACGTTGCTTCTCCCTGGAAAGGTGAAGGTGCGCGCCTGTTCAGCGGGTTGGTGCCGGTGGATCGCGAAGTCTTCCGCACCATCGTGGTGCGCGAAGATCGTATTCCAGTCGTAGACCCGCGCGACTATGGCGTGCGCAGTTGGTCCGCTCGCAAGTACTACGAAGTGTGTACCAACCCCGCCGTCTATCGCCTGCTCGAGCCCGCCCGCGCCGCCGGTAAATAGCAGCGTCACAGCGTCAGCATGATAATTCTGCGTGCGGTTGCGTAGCGACGGCCGTGCTCGGCTGTCCCGTCTCGGTGCAACCGCTAATACCGACTCTTTGCCCGGAACGGCACCTGCACCACTGCTTCCAGCGCCACCGGCTCGCCATTCTTCACTGCCGGCTCAAACCGGCAACGCTCCAGCGCCTGCCGTGCATAAAGATCCAGCCGGTCATCCACGCCGTCGAGCACGCGCACATCCCCGACCGAACCGTCACTGCGAATGATGGCATACAGCGTTACCAAGCCCTGGACGTTAGCGCGCTGCAACTCCGCCGGATACGCCGGATCGGCTTTCCGCGTGGCCAGCGGCGCCAGCAAATCCCCGGTCCCCGCATCTTTCAACTCGGCAAAACGGATGACCCAGCTTCCACTCGCCGAATTCAAGTTCGGCATGTTCAGCGTAAGCGAATAGAAACGTCGTCCGCCAAACACTTTGCGTTCGATTTCGCTGGGAATGCGTTCTGAGGGCACAGCCGGATTGCGCCCGTGCACCCGCAGCGGCTCGATCTTGGCGACGAGCGGCGGAGCGGGGGTTGCCGCCTCGGAATTCTTTCCGCTTCCATTCGTACCGCCGCCGCTCACACTTGGTTTTGCGGCGCCAACCACCAATCCCGGTGGCAGTTCGCGGTCGCGAACCGTACTGCGACCATCCGTGCCGGAAGTCATTGTGCCCGCGCCCGTGATGGCCGGTGTGCCGCTTGCGTTCTCGCGCCCTTGCGGCGCCGCCGAAAATTCTCCACGGCGATTGCCCGCCGGCGGAGTCACTGGCCCAGCCGCCGCCACTGGATTTACCCCCAGCGCGATCAGGCGTCCGGCTCCAGGAGAAGTGCTGGCCCCCGAAGCGCCGATGCTGGGTGGAGGTGGCACCGCCGCCGCCGCCAATCCGCCGGCCAAACCTCCCGCTGTCCGCTGTTCCGCCACGGGAAGCTGCGGAGCCGGTTCGACCACCTGCGCCGGTGCCATGTTGAAATCGCCGACTCGCCGCACACTCGCATCCACCTGCGGTGGCGGCTCGACGACCGTGGAATTCAGCCCCGCCACAGTCCGCGAAATCGTTCCACTCACTTCTGGCGCGGGCGCAACCACGTCATGCTGCGGCAGGTCCCGCACCGGAGTGCGCTCCCGCAGCGCAGCCAACTCCGGCGGCGGCGCTACCGGTGTGATTTGCGGAGAGTTCAGCCCGCGCCGCAAGCTCAACTCTCCGGCGACCGCAACCGGCGCGGGTAAAGCGTTCCACGCCACCATGTTGGGAAGGGGTACATCCTGCGTCAGCTTCAGGTCGGGCGGGGTGACAATCGTCTGCGTGCGATTGTCGGCTTCCGGTGGTACCGAGAGAATCGGCTGCCGCGCTAGCACCGGATCTCCCGGTTGTGGCTTTCGCTTGGGCACACTGCCGGTATCGAGCGGCGCCAGCTCCGCGTCCACGGGCAGCACCATGAGTTCCGCGTTTTGCCACGGATCATGCGGTGTGATGCGTCGCGGCTGCAACCCAGTCCACGCCACCAACGCGGCCAGCGCCAGCCCGTGATACAACGCCGACTCGGCGAACCGCCGCCAGGGGAGCGGCCGCTGGACGAAAACATCCGGCCAGAATTCGGCGGTGCGCGCGGCCTGCGCATGCCGCGAACTCCGCCGGAACCCATCGCTCAAATTGTGCAGAAAAATTCGCAACCAGGGTTCGGGCACGTGCAGCAAACGCGGCGGCCGCAGCTCTACCCGCGGGTCTGACAACGAAATCACGGCCGGCTCGGTCAGCATCTCATCCAACCTGGTGTCCTACTTGGCATCCAACTCCGGGAGGACTGGACTGAAGCAGTGCTTCATTATAGCCCGCACTGGGCGTAGGATGAGGGCCGGGAGAACGCGGAAATGCAGCCACAACGCCTACTTTCAGGGGTAGCAATTCTCTGCCTGGTGGTTGCCGCCATGGCGCAGCAGACCGCGCCCCCGCCCCCACCAACGGACGACTATTCCGGCATGTACACCTTCCTCAAGGAAGGCGAGTTCGTGCAGGTGACCGTGGAAGAGCAGGGTAAGGTCACCGGTTTCGTCTCCCGCTACGGCGATTTGGAGAGCGATCGCGGCGCCTTCCTCGACCACTTCTTCAAAGACGGCAAACTCGATGGCCGGGACTTGACCTTTACCACCGATACGCGCCACGGCGTGTGGTACGAGTTCAAAGGAAAGGTGGAGCGTGGTCCGGGCAAGGCCCGCGCCGATGAGGCTTACTATGTGCTCAAAGGCACGCTCACCGAACACGGCAAGGACGCTGCCAACAAAGATACGGTTCGCCAGCGCGAAGTGGAGTTCAAGCTTTTTCCCGCAGATCTGAATCCGGAGCAGGGGAAGAAAGAATAGAGG
>JBGQDM010000145.1:0-6475 GCA_041495845.1 Terriglobia bacterium
AGGATGGAGAGACAGACTTTGAGAATGGTTTGCTTGCGCTGTTCAATGTTCTTGATGAGCTGGATGGCAGACTTGTAGCGTTCTTTGACGTAGTTGCGAACATCTTTTTCGGCCTGGTCGCGCTGCATGAGGCGGCGGTAGGAGGCGTTGAGACGCAGCTGCGGCACGTCGTCGTCGTTGAAGACGACCAGCCACTCATCCCCCTGCTTGACGAAAGCGACGTCGGGCTCGATGAGGCGAGGAGCAGTCTTGTTGTAGCGCAGGCCGGGACGCGGGTCGAGGGTGCGAATGAATTCGAGCGCGCTCATTACCGCTTCCACCGGACGCGCCACCGCCCGCGCAATCTCTTTGTACTGCTTCAATTGCAGGGCGTGCAAATGGCGGTCGATGACGGCTTCGGCGTCGGCCAGCAACTGCGCCGCCGGGGCCAGGCCGCCGTTAGCAGTTTGACGCCGGAGTTGCTGGTGATAGCGCACTTGGGCCAGCAGACATTCGCGCAGGTCGCGGGCAGCCACGCCCGGCGGATCAAGCAATTGGATGACAGCCACCGCTTCGTGCAGGTGCTCGCGATTGAACTCGACCGGGGGCCGCTGCAGAGCAGGTTGCTGCGGCTGGGCCGGCGTTGGCACCACCGGAGCCGGAGCCGCGGCCGCTGCCGACGACGGCGTGCCGATTGAAAAATCTGGAATCTCGTGGCTGGAAAACCCCCAAATAGGATCCGCGATCGCCGCCTCTGCTTCGAGGGCTACTGCAGGCTCCACACTTGGCGCAGACGGAGGCGGCTCAGCGGAAACCTCGGCGGGGGTTTCAGGGGCAATGCCCAGCAGTTCGTCGTCGGTGGCGATCAGGTAACCTTCTTCGTTCAAGTTACCGATAATCAATTCTCCCGCCTGGCGCACCGGCGGGCTCAGGTTCATCGCACCCAGCTGCCAGGCGAGATGGTCGGTGAGATTGGCGGGCTTGGAGAGAAAATTCTCGAACGAAGGCCGCTCAATCTCCTCCATTTCGGCGCGCGAACGAAAACCAGGGTCGAGATAATCCTGAAAGTAGGAACCAAAATCGATTTCGTCGAACGGGTCTTTCTTCTCTTCTTGGACGACAGGTTCGTCCGCCGGTTTAGGCCGCTCTTCTTCGCGCCGGTTCACATCGTCCAGCATCGGAACCGAATCTTCGAGTTCTTCGAGGACAGGATTCTCCACAATCTCCGCGTTGATCATGTCCTTGAGCTCAAGCTTATTGAGCGCCAGGACGCTGACCATCTGCACGAGCCCCGGAGTGAGGATCTGCCTCTGGGCAACACGCAGACTGAGATTGGGTTTGAGCGAGTTCATGTGCCGACGACCGTGCCCCTTACAGGGCGGTTGCGCTTCCTCCAAATTCCCGCGACTTACAGCGCGGGACACTCTCGCCGCTTGCGCGGCCGGGACAGGCGGGTGCGCCCGTCCCTACACAATCTTTGCCGGGCAGACACTGTGTGGTTCAGACCAGGGAAAAGCTCTGGCCCAGGTACACGCGGCGAACTTCCGGGTCGCTGCCTAACTGCTCGGGGGTGCCCGTCCGGAAGATGCGCCCTTCGTTAATGATGTAGGCCCGGTCCGTAACCGAGAGCGTTTCCCGGACATTGTGGTCGGTAATCAGAATGCCGATGCCGCTGGCTTTCAGGTCCGAGATAATCTTCTGCAGATCGAGCACGGCGATGGGGTCAATGCCGGAAAAAGGCTCGTCAAGCAGAATGAACGTGGGGCTTATCGAGAGCGCACGGGCAATCTCGACACGGCGCCGCTCGCCCCCGGAAAGCGCCCATCCGCGGCTCTTGCGGATGTGTTCCAGGCCCAATTTTTCAATGAGCTCTTCCAGCTTCTCGCGGCGCTCGTGCCACGAAATGGGCTGGGCTTCCAGCACCGCCAGGATGTTTTCCTCGACGGTGAGTTTGCGGAAGACCGACGGCTCCTGGGGGAGATAGCTGATACCGTACTCTCGCGCCCGGAGGTACATGGGCACATCGGTGATGTCCCGGTCGTCCCACAGAACGCGGCCAGTATCCGGGGGGATGAGGCCAACAATCGCGTAGAAGGAGGTAGTCTTACCGGCGCCGTTGGGTCCGAGCAGCCCTACCACTTCGCCCTGAACGACCCGCAGGCTGACGCCATTTACAACCCGCCGACCCCGGTAGGTCTTGCCAATTTCGTCGGTGGCCAGCGTATGCATTTAACGTGCCACTCGCGTACGCGTCACTGTAGGCGAGCTATCCGAGCCTTCAACCAGCACCCTATCACCGCGTCTAAAGAAAGTCAACGAATCGCCGGTAATCTTGCCCCGTTCGGCATCAAAAATGCTAGGCGAACCGCCGGTCATAACGTACTTCTCCTCGGCGACGGTGTAAGTCAGGCGATCGCCTCTGGCCTCGCGCCGCGGCTGGCGTACCAAGACTCCGCCTTGGGCGATGACTTTTTCCAGACGCCCGGGGGTGGGTGCAGGGCCAGCGGCGGTGGAACTCGCCGTCGCCAGATAGGCATCCAGGCTATCAGCGACAACGGTGGCGTCCTGTGCAGACAGGCGGACATTGCCCTGGAAGTGCGCTAAACGGTCATTGTCAGCATAGGTAAGGCGGTCGGAAACGATGCTCACGATCGTGGTGCGGCCATCCGGGCTCGTTTGCACCAGGGTGGAAGTGACGCGGGACCTGGGGCTGGCATCGGCCTTCAAGAAGCGGCGAGTGCGATCGAACTCGATGCTAGCCGCCTGCACGATGTTGGCCCCCTGCCACAGCCGGGCATCGCCTGAATAAACGGCGGTGCCCGGGTCGCGGTGGGCTTCCATGCGCTGCGCCGTGACGTGGATGGGATCGGAGGAGGCTAGAAGAGCGCCTCCGGGCTGCGGTTTGAGATCGCTGTAGGTACTCTTGACGTTGCCTTCGGCAATGGCGTCACCCGTCGAACGGCTGAGGGTAATCGCCTTCGCGGTGGTGGTAAGACCCAACTGGGCAACCCGCGGCGACCCACTGAGCGTCAGCAATTGGTCGGAGAGAGCATAGCGGGCGTGTTCGGCCCAAGCTTCGCGCTGGCCGTCGCGGAAATGGACGGAGCCATCTTGGAGGATGGTTTGGACGCCGCCTTCAGGCTGAAAGAGCACATCAAGGGTCTGGCTGGTGCTGACCCGGTCGGACTGGCCCGGACTGACATTGGCGATGGCCGCCTCCGGCGCTCCGTGCAACGAGCGTAAGCGGCTGGCGTCATCGAACTTTGCCACGAACTGGCCCGCGGTGACCCGGGTGAATTGCGCCGCCAGCGTTTCGTGGGGTGGAGAGACCAATATCTGGGCCGCGCCAGAAGTCACGGCGGTGGCGAGATGGCTTCCATTTTCGACAGTGAAGTCGATGGCGGCGGCGCTGACCTCGACGCGCTGCGGGTTGCTGCCGGGCGAATCTGGCGCTGGCATCTGCAGCAGATGAACGTTGTCCTCCGCACGCACCGTGTCCAGCAGGTTGTGCGGCTTGAAGTTGAGGGTGACGCGGCCGGCAGTGGCGGACTGTGGCTGTTTGCCCTTGCCCTCAAGTTGTACGCTTCCGGAGAAAATGGCCTGGTGCAGTTCGCCGCGAGCGCTGGCCAGGAGCAGGTCCCCCCGTTCGGACCGCAGCGTCATGGCGGTGTTGCCGGCCGTTTCGGCGTGGACATTGCCGCGAGCGAGAATCCGCTGGATCACGTTGTCGTCGGAGAGAAAGAGAGTGGCTTCGTCGGACTCGACCGTCTGCGCTGGGCGGGCCAGGTGCGCGTGTTCGAGCAGGATTCGCCGCGGCTCTTTGGTGATGGTGCCGTGAGCGGCATTGAGGACGGTAGCCTCGGCGCCGGCGGTGGTCACCTGCACATCGTGCTCGAGCGTAAGCACACCGCTCTTGGCTTCATACTGGATCCCGGTGGCGTAGCCGCTGGCATTGGCAATGGCAAATTCCACTTTGCCGGAAGCGCTGGCGTTTCCCGTCTTCTGATTGAAGACCAGGTTGCTGGTGCGAATGTGAACCGGGTTCTTGAGTTCGCGGGGCGGAACCTGGTCAGCGGCGGTAAGACCCTGCGAATTCGCCTCGAGATCAATCTGCACCGGACCGCTGGCGGTGATGTCGCCGGAGTGCGGGTCGTATTCGAAGCTGGCGCCGTAGATTTGGTCAAAGCGGCTGGCATCCCGCCCGTAGACGGTGATGTTGACGTCATGGAGCTCCGCACGACCGCCGGCCTTGAACTGCACCGCTTTGCTGGCGCGAGCGGTGAACAGCGTGCGTCCCTGTTCGGATTTGGAAATGGAAAACCCGGAAGCGCTCTGCTGGACTTCGATCCCGATTTTCCCTGGAATGTGCTGCAGAACGCTGGCGGCCCGCCACCGGGCATAGAAATAGAATCCGGCGACGAGCATGCCGGTTAGCACGGCGCCCGCTGCAAACCAGCGGCGCAGGCGGGTTACGGACAGGGACATGTAGAGTAGTGTAAACGAGGCGGGGCAGGCTAGCCTGGGCGCGTGGCAGAGGCTACTGCCGCCAGACCAGGGTCCCGGCCATCATGTCGTGCAGACCCTGTTTGCGCTCGGTGAAACCCACCATGATGAAGCCGATGTTGAGCAGCCAGCCGGAGACTATTTTGGCAAAAAACCGGCCGGTGGCGCGACCGAAAGAGATTCGTTGACCGTTGAGGTCGGTCACCTTGAGGCGCAACACCTTCTTGCCCAGCGTTCCCTGCCACGAAGAACTGGTGGCGAAGGCTTCGTAAAGCCAGACAGCCACTACAGCGAGAGCTACGAACAGGAGTATCAACCCGATCAAAGCTATTGGCAGCCTGCCGGAAGACCCAAAGTCGCGGAAGCCTCGCCCGCCGGCCATTGCGACCAGGAAAACGATGACCGCGATCGGCACCATAATGATGTTCATCACGACCGAATCAATGAGCTTGGCCAGAACGCGAATCCAGAAGCCGCCATAGGGCGAAACCGCCGCTGGGGCAGGCACCGCGAGGACGGCAGCCGGCACCGGCGCCAGAGTGCCGCCGCAGCGGGTGCAGAATCCGGCAGCAGCGGAGTTCTGCTGACCACATTGATTGCAGAACAGAGCAGGTGTGTTCATGATGAACGGGAACTATAGCACCGGCAGGGGGCAATGTAAATCGGGGGTTGAGGCGGGGTCAAGGGTCGCGGGCGGGGGCGCCTGTGCCACACCGGCTACAGCACCGCTTTGTACTTGCGCACCAGTTCGTTCTTTACCTTGCGGAACATTTCCTGATAATTGGCGCCGGTACGCTCCATCTCGTCCGAATAAGTTTCGAGAATGGCACGGACCTCGTCATTGATGCGGTCTTCCAGGCCCATTTCATCGAGCAGGGTGGCGTGGACTCTCTCCGTGACCGCCGGCAGGTTGGCGGCTTCAATCATCTGGGCGGCCACCAGTTTCTTGACAATCTCGCGGGCCATATAGGCCACGTATTCTTTGGACACCAGCATAGGATGAAGAGAGCCTGACGAGCGAAACCATAAATTTTAGCACACTGCATCGCGCCATCCGCCGGCCCGGAACTGACATGCTCCGGCAAAAGGGCATACAATGCTGAAACGAGTTCCCCTCATGGCTGACGATCTATCCACCCTAAAAGACGACATGGTGGCCTTTATCGAGGGCCACGGGCTGCAACGCTTCTTTGGCTACGTCTCCACCGACGAAGTGCAGTGCGTGGTGTGGGCCTCGGGCGAAAACCCGGACGGTTGGAAGGATTTTGTGGAACTGGCCAAATCGGCCGGAGCGGCGTTTCTGATCATGCACACCTGGACGCTGGAGCGGAAGGAACTCGACGATCTGAGCGAGCGCCTGCGCAACGCCCACTACACCAGCGACGAAGACATCGAAGAAGTGCGCTGGCTGCGCACCTATGCCGGCAAAACAGGATTCGTGCAGTTGGGGTGGGCGTACCAGGGCACGATCTTTCTCTACGAAGCCAGCACGCCGTGGTACGACAATTACCAGCACCTGCTGGAGCTTTCCGAAGATTTCGGCGGTCTGACGCTGGACGAACCTGACCAGGACGAAGAGCGCTGATCCCGCGACGTGGCGTGGCTCGTCCAACCCGTAGCGCAGGAAGAATGCGAGCGTCTGGCGCGTGATCTGCACGCCCTGCCGGGGATGCGTGGCAGTGATTCTTCCGCTTCCCTGCTGGCACGAATTTTGTTGCACCGCGGAATCTCCTCCGCCGATCAAGCCGCGCGCTTCCTGAACCCGTCGCTCAGCGATTTGCACTCCCCCTACGCCATGCTCGGTATGACAGCGGCGGTGGAACGACTGGCAGCGGCCATCGAGCGCAAGGACGACATCCTCATCTACGGCGACTATGACGTGGACGGGACCACCGCGGTCGTCTTGCTGAAAACTGCCATCGAGCTCTGCGGCGGCACAGCTGATTTCCACGTGCCCCATCGCATTCGCGAAGGCTACGGCATGAAGGACGAG
>JBGQDM010000146.1:0-6318 GCA_041495845.1 Terriglobia bacterium
CACCATGTCGAAAGCCCGGTTGCGCACCACCGGCAGCAACCCGATCATCCGCAGCATGGCTGGCTTCCGTGCCAGCAGGTAGCCCCGAATCTGCTGATAATCGGTGACTTTGCCGTGCTTGGCCCCGCCCACGGTGGTGTCAATATCCACCGTGGCCTGCATGGTGCTGATCTTGGCGGCTTCATGATTGACGTAGTCAATTAGATCCTGCTGCGTGGCTACTTGGAGCGGGGCGGTGCTGACCACCCGCTCGACCTTGCGCGAGCGGAACAAACACCCGGTGGCGGGCAAGAGCAGCAGCAGCAGGGCTGCCGCCATTGGAAGACGAAGTCGCATCAGTTGTGATGACCCGGGGAGATCAAGCCTTAAGTATAGCCCGCCCAACAGCCTGGGCGCGAACCGGGCCACCGGTCAGAGACTTACAAACTCCCCCGCCCCGCCACCGCCCGCCGCAGTTTGGCCACATTCTGGTTGTGTTCAGCCAGCGTCCGGGCAAAGCGGTGGTGCCCGCTCCCG
The DNA here is from genome assembly GCA_041495845.1 of Terriglobia bacterium. Taxonomy (GTDB): domain Bacteria; phylum Acidobacteriota; class Terriglobia; order Terriglobales; family Acidobacteriaceae; genus JBGQDM01. Next base: position 517 of record JBGQDM010000146.1, read on the forward strand.
TCACCGACAAAGAACAGGAACTTGGTCGCTGCCGGATGCATGGCTGCTTCCAGCGCCGCTCGTCCCGGGTTCCCGATCGGCCCCGGCGGCAGCCCCGGATATTTGTAGGTGTTGTACGGCGAATGAATCTGCAGGTCGTCATGGTGCAGCGCGCCGCGATAGGTTCCCGCCAACTGGTGCGCATAGATCACGGTGGGATCCGCGTCCAGCGCGATCTTCCTTCCCAAACGATTGAAATAAACACTCGCCACCAGCGCCCGCTCCTCCGGCACTCGCGTCTCGCGTTCCACAATCGAGCCCATGGTCACCGCGCGCAGCACGTCCCCGCTCAAGCCCAGGGCCGCCGCTTCCCGGCGAAAGCGCTTGACCATGGCGCCCACCATGTCCTGCATGGTTTCCGTGCGGGTGAATTCGTAAGTATCCGGGAAGAGGAACCCTTCGAGGCTTTTCGCCTCGGGCGCCAAGTCGGAAATCTGGTCCACCGCGACCGCCGCGGTGTGCATAAACTGCGCCTGCGTCCCCAGTCCGGCTTGCTCCATTGCTGCGGCCACGTCGAACAGGGTGAAACCCTCTGGAATCACCACCGTGTGTACGAAGATATCGCCCGCGGCAATGCGCTGGTGCACGGTCACGGTGTTGGCCGCGTTCCCGAACATGTATTCGCCGGCTTTGAGCGAACGTTGCGGGTGCAATTGATGCCAGAGAACGAAAGCCGTCTCGCTGCGAATCACGCCCGAGGCCTTCAACTCGCGGGCAATCCGCCGCGTGCCCCATCCCGTTCGCAGCAGCACCGACTGCTGTGCCGGGAACTCCACGGGTGAATACACCGTCCAGGTGAACCAACCCGCCGCGGCGAGCGCCGCCAGCACGAAGAGGAAGAAGAGCTTACGCACGATGGGGATAGTGTAGAGCAGAAGCGAAATCTGGTCGTGAGCACATCGGTCGTCGGTCGCCAGGAAGGGCAACCGCCGCAGAAGGACTAGTCCGGTTGGGGCTCCTGCGTGTCCTGGCAAAAACCCAGCTCGCGGCTCCTGTTCTCCATCCAGGATTGCAGAATCAACACGGCCGCCATCTGGTCCACCGCCTGCGCCCGCTTCTTGATGCTGATTTCGGATTCACGTAGCACCCGATTCGCTTCCGCCGTGGTCAAGCGCTCGTCCCAGAGATGCACCGGAAGTTGAAACCGCTGGCGCAGTTCCTCGGCGAAAAATGCAACTTTCTCCGCCTGGGTGCCTTCCTGCCCGCTCATCCGCAGCGGATAGCCGACAACAATCTCGCGCACATCGTACTGCTGCACTGTTTCTTCCAGCGCCGCAAAGTCCAGCCGCTTGTTCTGGCGGCGAATTGTGGCCAGACCCTGAGCCGTAATCCCCAGCGGGTCGGTCACGGCCAGTCCAATCGTCTTCGAGCCCACGTCTAACCCCAAGACGCGCGCCGTCGGCCGCGCTGCCGCTGCGGAATTCTCGGCATCGTTCACGCCGTCATTATAGGTGGAAAGCGGAGACTGATTGGAGGGGGCGTATCGGCGGCTTCGCCTTCGAGGCTGGGGAATCGCTTCTCGATCGTTACTTCTAGGCGTCGAAGCTCTCCGCGGCGGGAAACTGCAGCTTGGCCTTAGACATGGCTTTGCTCAAAATGTCCTCAATCAGCGGCTCATCGCAGTTCCGCGCCATCGCCAGTTCGCTCACCAGCAAATAGCGGGCCCGCTCCAGCATTTTCTTTTCGCGGAAGGACAGCGACTTGGACTGACTCAGCAGCACCAGGTTTTTCAATACCGCGGCTACTTCCAGCAGCGACCCGGTGCGCATGCGCTCGGAATTTTCTTTGAAGCGGTCTTTCCAGTCGGCGGTGCTGGCGGCCACGCGCTCGGTGAGAAAGTCGAGAAGCTTAATCACTTCCACGTTGCGCACGACCCGGCGCAGTCCCACTACGGCCGCGTTGTGAAATGGCACCATCACCTTGAGGCTGCTGGCTTTGATCTTTAGCAGGTAGTAACGCTCTACCGTGGCTCCCGCCGGCCGGCTGGATATCTGTTCGATGGTTCCCACCCCGTGGTTGGGGTAGACGACTTTGTCACCAATCTGAAAGGAGAGAGTGCCGCTGGCCATGGGGAACACCTGAGGGCTCGGGAAGCCGCTTCCAACAAGCTCAATCGAATGGTAAAGGAAAAATCCACAGGGGTCAAACGACCACCTCCAAAGCCTAGTTTGGGGGTGGTTCCAGCCGCCAGCCGCGAATCCGCCCGATACCTTTTAAGTGATTGATTCAGAAGTTATTACGCAGATAGATGACTGTTTTTCTTCCCGCCACCGGCGATTATTGATCCCCGGCTCAAAGTCCCGGGGTGAATTTCACTGCCGTCCCTGGCGACTCCCGCGTTCCCGCCGCCGCCTGGCCCCGCCGCCAGTTATAATTCCACCCAGCCATGACGGAGCACATCAAGCGCAAGCTCCAGGAAGACATTGAAGTGCTGGAGCGCGAGCTGAATCACGAGCTTCCCAAGGAGCTCAAGAAGGCGGTGGCTCTGGGCGATCTCAGCGAAAACGCCGAGTACCACATGGCCAAGCAGCGCCAGTCGTTCGTCCAGGCGCGCCTTTCGCAGCTCAAGAAGCGCATGGCCGACTTCTCGCTCATCAATTTGAATAACATTCCACGCGATAAAGCTGGCCTCGGCTCCACCGTCAAGGTCTACGACAATTCCAAGAAAGAGGAGATTGAGTACAAGCTGGTCACCAGCGAAGAATCGGACGTGACCATCGGCCGCGTCTCCACCACTTCCCCCATCGGGCGCGCTCTGATCAACAAGAAAGTCGGCGACACCACCCTGGTGGACACGCCGGGAGGCAAGCGCGAACTCGAAATTCTCAGCCTGATCACCGTCCACGACGAGGCGCCATGAGCTGGACTGGCGGATTGGGCCGCGCGTGCGGCGTGCTGCTCGACAAGATTGTCAATTGGATGGCTCTGGCCCGCATCCACCCCAACGTCCTCACCTTCATGGGACTGGTGGTGAACACCGTGGCGGCCGTGCTCTTCGGGTCGGCCAATGCTGACGACCAGCGCCGTATGTTTTTCTACGCCGGCCTCGTCATCTTCGGCTCCGGGTTTTTTGATCTGGTGGATGGCGCCGTGGCTCGCGCCTCCAATCGCGTCACCCGTTTCGGCGCGTTTTTCGATTCCGTCGTCGACCGCTACAGTGACGCTTCCCAGTTCCTCGGCTTACTGGTTTTTTATTCCCGTGGCAGCCGCTCTTTTTACGTTGTGCTCGTTGCCCTGGTGATGGTTAGCACCATCATGGTGAGCTACACCCGTGCCCGCGCCGAGTCCATCATCGGAACCTGCAAAGTCGGTTTCATGGAACGGCCCGAACGCCTGGTCCTGGTGATCCTGGGAGCTCTCTTCAACCGCATGGCTCCTGTGCTCTGGATCATCGCGGTGCTCTCCACCATCACCGTCATCCATCGCGTCATCTACACCTGGCGCCAGACCACGCTGATGGAAGCGGCCCAGCCCAGCCGGGCGGCGTAGGATTCTGTCGCACTTACAACAACCGCAACTGCTTTTGTTCCAGCGCCAGTAATTTCTGTTTGATCTCCAGCCCGCCCCCGTATCCCGTCAAGCTGCCGTTGCTGCCAATCACCCGGTGGCAGGGAATCACGATGGCAATCGGATTGGCCCCGTTGGCCAGCCCCACCGCGCGCACGGCTTTCGGGTTGCCAATGCGCTGGGCCAGCTGGCCGTACGAAATCGTCTCGCCGTAGGGAATGCGGCAGAGTTCCGCCCAACAGCGCCGTTGAAATTCTGTGCCCGCGGGCGCAAGTGACAGATCAAACTCTGTCCGCTCGCCCGCCCAGTACCCTTCGAGTTGCTGGATGGCGTCACGCAAAGCTCCGGCGTCTTCCTTCCACTCCGCTTCCGGCTTCACTCGGCGCTCGTTTTCGAAACTCAGATGGCGTAGACCGGCTTCATCCGATGCAAGGAGCAACCGACCCACCGGACTCGCGATTCTCGTGTAGCGCATGACTTTTTCTGTCTCACTCCGGAGTGCGGTCAATCCGCAGAATGGTGTGCAACAAAACGTTGGCGCCATTGGCACAATCCTGCCAAGGGGTGGATTCCCTGGGAGAATGGCTGATGCCGTTGCTGCTGGGGACGAAGATCATCCCGATGGGGCTGATCTTCGCCAGCATCTGGGCGTCGTGACCAGCGCCGCTGGGCAAGCGCATGGTCTTGAACCCGAGTTCCGTCGCGGCCGCTTCGATGTTGTCCTGAATTTTCGGGTCCGCAACCGCTGGCGGAGCGTGCTCCACTCTTTCCATTATGATCTCGGTTCCAGTCTCGTTCGCGATTGCCTGCGCGCGTTTCTCAATCTCGGCACCCAGGCGTGCGATCTTTTCCGCCGACAGGTCGCGCAACTCAATGGTGTGTTTTACCAGGCCGGGCACGACATTCGGGGCATTGGGAAAAACCTCCAGCTTCCCCACCGTGCCCACCTGCCGCCCAGGCTCTTGCATGACCACAGTCTGCACCGCTTCCACCAACTTGGCTGCGGCCAGTAGTGCATTGTGGCGTTCGCTCATCGGAGTGGTCCCAGCATGGTTCGCAAAACCGCGAATTTCTACCGCATACTCGTCGATGCTGACAATTCCTTCCACCACACCGATCGGCACTTTGGCCCGATCGAGAACGCCACCCTGTTCGATGTGCAGTTCGAGATAGCAGCGGAGGTCGCCGGGAAGAAGACGCGCCTCGGCCAGCCGTTTTGGGTCACCCCCAAGTTTGCGGACGCCGTCCGGCATCGAGATTCCGTTATATACGCGAGTGAACTCGCCAGGCCCCAACTCACCGACTGCAGCACCACTGCCGGTAAAGCCGCCTTCCTCATTCGGCCAGATCACCATCCGCAGCGGATGACGGGTGGTAACGCCGCGTTCCTGCAATGTATGCATGACTTCGATCGCGGCCATCGAGCCCAAATCACCGTCAAAGTTGCCGCCACTGGGTACGGAGTCGATATGCGAGCCAAAGAGAATTGGTTTCAAGCCTGGCTCTGACCCAGCTCGCGACCCGAAGATACTTCCCGCGGCATCGACCTGTGGCTCCATTCCGGACGCCCGCATTCGCTGCATCACGTAATTCCGGCCGGCCACATCCGCATCCGAGAAAGCGACGCGGCTGACACCATCCGCGAACGTGCCGCCGGATGAACGGCCGAAGAGGCTGAGCCCTTCCAGACCCTCGCGCAGGCGGCTGGCGTTAACACGCAAGTCGGAGGAAGGCGTCTGCGAAAAACAAAAGCTGGGGAGAGTAGCGCCGACCGAAGCCAAGGTCATCCCGGTAAGTAGTTCACGGCGATTCATCAACATGGCGAGGACGATCTTAGCCTAAGATTTTGCTCGTAACGCCAGCAAATCTCAAACTGCCACCAGCCTGCTAGACTATCCCTCGTTTCCGCACCTTAACTACACAGGACGGACCCGCTTGTCTGAACGACCTTTGCTGGTAGTGCACGGTGGCGCCTGGGCCATCCCCGACGACATGGTGGAGGCGCACAAGGACGGTGTGCGCAACGCGATTGCTGCCGGATGGAAAGTTCTCGATTGCGGTGGCGCTGCACTCGACGCGGTAGAAGAAGCGGTAGCTACGCTCGAAGACGACGAAACCTTCGACGCGGGACGCGGCAGTTTTCTCAATCGCGAGGGCAAAGTCCAGCTCGACGCGCTCATCATGGAAGGCGCAACTTTGCGCGCAGGTGGTGTCGGCTGCGTTGAGCGCCTGCGGAACCCGGTGCGCGCCGCCCGC
>JBGQDM010000147.1:0-6284 GCA_041495845.1 Terriglobia bacterium
CCCGCCTCCATGCCCGGCCGCGTCGTGGTGCAGTGGGACAAAGAAGATTGCGCCGATTTAGGCATCATCAAAGTGGACTTGCTCGGCCTGGGCATGATGGCCGTGCTCGAGGATTGCGAAAAGCTGGTGCCGGAACATTACGGCGAGCCGCTCGACTTGGCCCAACTGCCGCCTGATGATCCTGCCGTCTATCAGGCGCTGCAGCGGGCCGACACGGTAGGCATGTTTCAGGTGGAGAGTCGTGCCCAGATGTCTTCGCTGCCGCGCAATTCTCCGGCAAAATTTTATGACTTGGTGGTGCAAGTGGCTATCATCCGCCCCGGGCCGATCGTGGGGAAGATGATGCACCCCTACATGCGGCGCCGGCAGGGGCGGGAGCCGGTCTGCTATCCGCATCCTTCCCTCGAGCCGGTGCTGCAACGCACGCTGGGGGTACCGCTATTTCAGGAACAACTGTTGCGCATTGCCATGATCGCCGCCAACTTCACCGGCGGCGAGGCCGAAGATCTGCGCCGCGCCATGGGGTTCAAGCGTTCGGCCGAGCGTATGCGCGAGATCGAAACCAAACTCCGCCTTGGCATGCGGCAAAACGGCATCGCCCCCGCCGCGCAGGAGGAAATCATCACCCAGATCACGTCATTCGCACTCTATGGTTTTCCGGAGTCGCACGCCGCCAGCTTTGCGCTGATCGCTTATGCCAGCGCTTATCTCAAGTGTCATTACCTCGCTGCTTTCACCGCCGCCCTGCTTAACAACCAGCCCATGGGTTTCTACAGCACGGCCACCATTGTGAAAGATGCGCAGCGCCACGGACTCAGGATCGCGCCGGTGGATGTATTGTGTTCGGACTGGCGCTGCACGCTGGAGCCGGGCGTCAGCAAAATCGACCCGCTTAGCCTGCGTCTCGGATTGTGCTACGTGCGTGGCTTGCGGGAAGAAGCCGCACGCGCCATCGCGCGTGAGCGTGCCCGCGGTGCTTTCCGCAACATTGACGATCTCGCGCGCCGCGTTCCAGAATTGCGCAAACCAGAGCTGGTTACGCTCGCGGAAATCGGTGCGCTGAATGCGTTGGGCGAGAAAGTTCACCGCCGCACCGCGCTCTGGCAGGTGGAACGTGCCGGGCGTCCAGCCGGTCCGCTGCTCAAAGATCTGGACGGGGAAACCGATTCACCGCTGGCCGCCATGAGCCACGAAGAACGCCTCGTGGCTGATTTCTCCGGCACTGGCCTGACGGTGGGCCCGCATCCCATGCGTTACGTGCGCTCGCAGCTGGATGCCATGCAGGTGCGGCGCGCTTGCGACCTGCCTGATTTCCGCGACGGAGAAAACGTCCGCATCGCCGGCTGCGTGATCGCCCGTCAGCGCCCCGGCACCGCTCGCGGCTTCATTTTTCTCAGCCTCGAAGACGAAACTGGCATCGCCAACGTCATTATCCAACCCGATGTCTACGAGCAAAACCGGATGATCGTGGTGCGCGAAAAATTCCTGCTGATGGAAGGCCGCCTGCAAAACCAGGACAACGTGATTTCGGTCAAGGCCCGCCGTGTGGCTCCGCTCGTGGTTACCCAGGCGGCCACCCAATCCCACGATTTTCATTAGCGCTGGCAACGAGGTTTGCGTCGCAGCCTGTGGCCGATTGGCCGCTATGCAAGAATTTTCACATCATCCAAAGAAGAAAGTCACACTTACCAAAGGCTTATTTGTGTCTTGCGCAGGTTTCGGCATACTTATTTTATCCTCTGCGCCTGCCGCTTGTCCCCCGATAGCGGAAAAACCACGATGCTCCGAGCCCACTCCCGCCGTCTTTGGTACGTTTGCGCCCTGGTTGCATCCGTGTCTCTGTGGACGGGATGCGGAGGGGGCAGCGCCAGCAGCAGCCCCCCGACGGCTATCTTGCAGTCCATTACCATCACTCCTTCCTCTCTCTCGCTGGCCAAAGGGCTGGGGCAGCCGCTGCAAGCGACCGGGCACTTCAGCGACATGACGTCCCAGAATCTCACCACGGCCGTCACCTGGGCGTCTTCAAATCCTGCCGTGGCGACCATCTCGACTTCCGGACAGCTCAACACTTCTGGCACCGGCACTGCCACCATCACTGCAACATTTCGAGCAGCCCAGGGTTCGGCCAGCATTACCGTGACGCCCGCCGTGCTCACGGCGCTGGCGGTAAATACCGTCAACGCATCCATTCCGCTCGGGCTCAGCGCTCAGTTCACGGCGACAGCTACATTTTCTGACAGTACAACGCAGGACTTAACCGCGTCCGTTTCCTGGAGTTCTTCCAATCCGGCGGTGGCGACGATTGGCGCGACGGGACTGCTGCAGACGAAGGCCCAGGGCTCGACCAATATTTCCGCTCAGCTCTCAGGCGTCAATTCGCCGGCGGTCGCGTTCCAGGTCGCCGCTGCCGCATTGACGTCGCTCGCGATTGCGCCAGCCGATCCTGCCATTGCCAAGGGCCTTTCCCAGCAGTTCACGGCCAGCGGCAGCTTCACGGACGGGACGAGCCGCGACCTGACGAATTCCGTCACGTGGTCCTCTACCGCAACTTCCGTGGCCACAATCCAGCCTTCCGGGCTGGCCCAATCCCTGGCGGTGGGCCAGACTTCGATCACGGCACAGGCGGCAGGACTCTCCGGTACAGTGCAGGCGGACACCGGACTCACCGTGGGATCGGCCGCGCTGCGGGCGCTAGCCATCTCACCCTCTCCGGGCTCAGTGCCTCTCGGCAGCCAGTTGTCCTTCAGCGCGACGGGAACATTCACCGACAACTCGACGCAGGACATGACGCAGTCCGTGAGTTGGGACTCGACGAATGTTGACATTGCCACCGTCAGCAACAGCGGGGGACAGAAAGGCATTGCTACCAGCGCAGGCATCGGCAGTACCACGATTACTGCTGCTTCCGGCGCCATCAACAGCGGCGCCGCCATCAACGTTACCCCGGGTGGAAACGTGACGGTTTCCATCGCGCCGCGATGGACCTCGCTCACCGCCACGCAGCCGCAGACTTTTTCCGCGTCGGTGCAGAACACTTCCAACATCAAAGTGACCTGGTCAGTGGACGGTGTCGCGGGCGGCAACAACGCCGTCGGCACGATTGACGGCAGCGGAAACTATTCACCCACTTCCGGCTCCGCCGGTACCCACACCGTCACCGCCACCAGTCAAGCAGATCCCAGCAAGAGCGCCTCGTCAACGGCCTACATCACCAGTTTGGCTGGCGTTTTTACCTACAAGAACGACTACCAGCACACCGGCCAGAACCTGCAGGAACCGGCGCTGGCGGCTGCAAATCTCACGACCGCTAACTTCGGCAAGCTCTTTTCTTGTCCGGTTGACGGTTACGTGTATGCGCAACCGCTCTATTACGCCGGCCTCAATGTCGCCGGCCGGGGCACGCGCAATGTCGTCTTCGTTGCCACTCAGAACGACACCCTCTACGCCTTCGACGCCGACAGCCCTGCCTGTCAGGTCCTGTGGCAGGCGAGTTTCCTCGGCGCCAACGAAGTCCCAATTCCCACAACGGACATCGGTAGCGCGTGCATCGAGGTTGTCCCGCAAATCGGCATTCTCCCCACGCCGCTTCTGGATCCGGCCAACGGCACGCTCTATCTCGTCGCCTCCATCAAGAACCAGGCCGACCCGCTCAACCCCACTTATCATCACCGGCTCTACGCGGTGGACGCGGGTACCGGGGCCCTCCGCCACGCGCCCGTAGAAATTCAGGCCACTGTGCCTGGGACTGGAGTCGGCAGCGTCGGCGGCCAGCTTGCCTTCAGTCCGCTGCTGCATAAGACTCGCACCGCGCTGATCGAGGCGGGTGGGAGCATCTACTTCGGCTTCGGCTCGCACTGTGACAAGGAGCCCTATCATGGCTGGGTTTTTGGTTATGACGCCAATACGCTGACGCAGACAAGCGTGACCGTGCTCTCTCCCGACAAGAATGTGGGTGGCGCAGGCGCCGGCGAGGGTGCTGGCATCTGGATGTCCGGCTCCGGCCTGGCCGTGGACAGCAACCAGAACATCTACTTCACCACCGGAGACGGTACCTTCAATGCCGACACCGGCGGCCCGGACTATGGCGACTCCTTTGTCCGCGCTGCCCCCGGCTCCGGCACCCTGAACGTTGCCGATTTCTTCACACCCCAGGACCAGGCCACCGCCGATACCGGCAACCTGGACGTTGGTTCAGCCGGAACGTTGATCTTGCCCGATCAGCCCGGCCTTCACCCGCACTTGATGGTTGGCGCCGGCAAGAACAGCAAGCTCTACCTCATGGATCGCGACAACATGGGCCAGTATGACCCGACCGCGGACCACGTGCTGCAAAGTATCCCGCTTGCCAACCGCAATTTCTCCACCCCTTCCTACTGGAACGGGAATGTCTATCTGGGCCCGCGCACCGACTCAGTGCAACAATACAAGCTGCTGGTGGATGGCTCCGGAATGCCCGCGCTGAATCTCACCAGCAACACCACATTCAACGTCGGGTTCCCCGGAACTACAGTGGCCATTTCCTCGGCCTCTCCTTCCGCTTCTAACGCGGTCGTGTGGTTCCTTGACAACAGCGGCTTCAATACTTCGGTTCCGGCAGTGCTCTACGCCGTGGACGCCAACAGCCTCTCCACAGTGTTTTACTCCAGCAAACTTGCCCCCAACAACCGCGATCAGGCACACCTGCCGGTCAAATTCACCGTCCCCACCGTTGCCAACGGAAGGGTCTACGTGGGAACACAGACCCACCTTGATGTCTACGGTCTGCTGCCCTGACCTGCCGCCCATCGTTAGGGGAGGGGTACTCTGGTGTTTCTTCTGCCCAATGGGACTGCAGGAATACGCGTATAATGACAGAAATCACCGCTGGAGTTGACTTTACCTTCGAGTCCAAACCCGATGTCCAATAAGATCAAGATCGCTGTCCTCGCTGCTTCGCTGCTCATCGTAGTCGTCATGTCCCTGGGAGGCCTGGGCGTCCGCGCCTCTTCCGGCGACGGCGCTTACCGCCAGCTTCAGGTCTACAGTGAAGTGCTTTCGCGGGTGCGCAGCGAGTACGTCGAGGACCCCAATATTCCGGAAGTGACCAGCGGCGCGCTCCATGGCTTGCTCGAATCGCTCGATTCCAACTCCAGCTATTTGAGCCCCCGCGAATACAAGGAGTACAAAGCGCACACCGCGCAGGACAAAGGCACGATCGGCGCTGCCGTCTCAAAACGCTTCGGATACGCCGCCGTGGTGGCCGTGCTGCCGGGTGGCCCGGCGGACAAGGCGGGAGTACAGAACACCGACATTTTCGAGGCCATTGAAGGCCGTACGACGCGGGAAATGTCGCTTGCCGAAATTCGTTTTCTGCTCAATGGCCAGCCCGGTTCCAACGTCACCGTTTCGGTGGTTCGCGCCCGCCGCGCCGAGCCGCAAAAGATTGTGATTACCCGAGACGTCGTCAACCCGCCCGCCGCCAGCGACAAAACTTTGGAAGACGGCGTCGGCTACATCAAGGTTGATTCGTTCACCAAGGGGAAGAGCCAGGAGATCGCGGGTTTGGTCCGCACCCTGCAACGCTCCGCCGGAACCAAGAAGCTGGTGCTCGACCTGCGCAACTGCGCCGACGGCGACGAGTCTGAAGGTGTGGCCACGGCCAACCTCTTTCTCGACCACGGCATGATCGCTTACCTGCAAGGCCAGAAATATCCGCGCGAATCCTTTAACGCCGACCCGCAGAAGCAGATCACGAAGCTGCCCCTGGCCGTCCTGGTGAACCGCAGCACCGCCGGTCCCGCTGAAGTGGTGGCCGCCGCGCTCCTGGACAACGCTCGCGCCGATGTGGTCGGCGACAAGACCTTCGGCGACGGCTCGGTGCAGAAGGTCATTGAGATGGCCGACGGTTCCGCCCTCATCCTCTCCATCGCCAAGTATTACTCCCCTGCGGGCAAGGCGATTCAAGACACGGCCGTCACGCCCAACGTGGCAGTAACGGACGGTGACGACGATGCACCGCTACCGGACGACGATGCGACCTCCACCTCCGAAGAGCAGAAGAAAACACAGCCACCGACCGACGAACAGCTGCGTCGCGCTCTCGAAGTGTTGAAGCGCAAGGCGTAGGTTGAATCTGTCATCCTGAGCAGAGCGAAGGATTTCTGTACTCGGTTTTCGTCCGCATACAACGGCACCGCGCCGCCCGTCCCTCACCCGCAACTAGCAGCCGCAAACGCCCGGCTGCTATCCTGATTTCATCCATCCATGAAGCCGTTCTATGAGCAGCTGCCTCCGGTCGAAATAGG
>JBGQDM010000148.1:0-6119 GCA_041495845.1 Terriglobia bacterium
CCCATGGGACGGCGCGAGAGCGAAGCATCACCCGTCAGCTCGCTCGCAAACGCCTGGCCTGCCAGAATTCCGGCCAGCATGCGCATGGTGGAGCCAGAGTTTCCGCAATCGAGGGCGTGCTCCGGTGCGCGCAGCCGGCCGCCGCGCAGCACCACGGTCTGCACTCTTCCCTGCTGGCTGCGTTCCCATTGGCATCCCAGCTCGTGCAGACAGCGCAATGTGCTGGCGCAATCTTCACCGGTAGAAAAATTCTCCAGCCGCGTTTCACCTTCCGCCAGCGCCCCCAACATGGCGTAGCGGTGGGAAATGCTCTTGTCGCCGGGCAGACGCACCATGCCCTGCACGCCGCGCGCGGGCCGGATGACAACTGTTTTCGAGGGTGTCGTGGTGGTCAAACGGATAGTGTATTCGATTCGTCGGGCGGAGGTTGCGGAGCGCCGCTCCGCCCGGGCGGCCGTCCCCACACCAGCTCATTCTTCAGACCATGGCTTCAAACCCGGCCTGCGTTGCCGCCAGCACGTCGGGAGCAACTTCCCGGAGCTTGATCTCGAATTCAAAGCGCGGCGTGAGGTCGCCGCGGCCCCAGCGCGACACTTCCCAATGCGCGCGAATCTTACGAATGTCGGCCTGCCGCGTGAGGTCGAGCAGCAACGGGTGCTGACCGCGATAGAACTTCTGCGGAAACGCCACCAGCGGTTTCGCGGTCCAGGTCTCGCCGTCAGTCGAGCCGTAGACGCTGACGTCGAGCGATTGCTGCTCGATCACGCTCGTGATCTCGAGCGTGAGCAGAAACACGCGATGAGCGGCGGCGGTGATGTCCACCGCCGGGCCGTCGCCTTTGGCGGTCACCAGCGTTTTGGGCGCGACGAGAAATGTTTCCACCATGGCGCGCATTGTAGCAAAGCGAGACGCACCCGCAGTGTGTTCCGCGTCACGGCGTTCGAGGATGCTGTCCCGAAAACTCCTGTCATCCCAGCCCCGGAGGGGCGTCTGATAATAGCCCGGCGCTTCAGCGCCGGGAAACGTGGCAACACCGAGCAAGTCCCGGAGGGACGACTGAAGGTCCTCGGGTAGACTGGACTGCGCATGCGCCGGATTCGCAGCAACGACGCGGAGATTGCCTACGAAGTTCTGGGTGATGGTGCGCCCGTGGTCCTCCTGCACCCGTTTCCCGCGCATCATGGCATCTGGCTGCCGGCGGCACAACGCTTGGCGCAGCGTTACCGCGTCATTCTTCCCGATCTGCGCGGACACGGCGAATCGGAAACCGGCGATGGCCCCGCCACCATGGAGAAGCATGCCGCCGACCTGGCGCGCATCTGCCAGCACGAGGATGTGGGTCGTGCCGTGTTCGTGGGCTCGTCCATTGGCGGCTACATCTTGTTTGAATGCTGGCGGCAGTTTCGCGGCCGCATCGCCGCCCTCGTGCTCTGCAATACCAAAGCTCAGGCGGACACCGCCGAAGGCCGAGCGACACGGCTCGCAGTGGCGGAAGACGTGTTGCGCCGCGGCACCACGCCGTTTCTGGAAGACGCGCTCCCCAAACTGATCGGCGCCACCACACGTACCAACCGTCCCGACCTGGTTGAGGATGCGCGGCAGATGATGCAGGCGATGTCGCCGGAGGGTGTAGCCAGTGTGCAGCGCGGCATGGCGGCACGCCCGGATTCGATCGCCACGGCGAAAACCATCACCGTGCCCACGCTGCTGATTGCCGGGGATGAAGATGTCACCACGCCGGTCGCCGATCTTAAACTTCTGCGGCAGCAAATCCAGGGCGCGCAATTGCGGGTGGTGCCGCAGGCGGGACACTACGCTGTCTTCGAGCAGTCGGCAGCCGTCGGGCTGTTACTGCGGCAGTTCTGTGAGCTTTCCGGCTGAGCCGCTACGGATTGGGCCGAGATGCCCGTGCTCGTCAGGGCGCGGGAAGAACTTCAGGAACTGGCCACCTGGTTCGTGGCTTGCGCCGGGGCAGACGGCAGTGCCGGCAGCTCTTCCGGAATTACGATCCATGCGATCGGGTAAGCCAGCAGTCCGACCCCGGTGAAAACAGAGATCAGCACCCAGAGCACCCGCACTAGACTCACGTCCATATCGAAATGAGCGGCGACGCCGGCACAGACGCCGGCCAGCATGCGTCCGTGTTGTGGCCGCACCAGGCGCCGTCTTACCGGCACGGTGCCGACCCAGTTGCCGCAATAAGGGCAGAGCCGCGCGTCTGTTGGAATGCCGCGACCGCAGTGGTTGCAGAACATGGTTGGCCTCCTCCTAATGATACGGCGCACCGCCGCAAAATGTTCCGGGACGCCTACTCGCGGTACGCGCTCCCCAGGCGCTCCCGCGCCGTCTCGGCAAAGGTGGTCGCGCTGTCCACCGCGATGGCAGCCTGGTAGCGCTTCACCGCTTCGTCTCGTTTGCTGAGCAAGTCGAGCATTTCGCCGGCGCCGAGGTTGGCTTGTTGTTTCACGTCGGGGTCAGCGGAGGCCAGCTCGTTGACCAAACTGTAGGCGCCGAGCGCGCCGGCGTGGTCGTGCCGGCTGCGCCGCAGATCGCCCAGGCTGACCGCGGCCAACTCGTAGTGCACGGGCGCGTACTTGCCGGCGCGGCCCGCGTCCCAGATGTGGCGATAGGCGGCTTCCGCCTCCGCATCGCGTTTGGCGGCGCGCAGCAGGTTGCCCTCTTCCAGCGCCAGGAGCACGTTTTGCGGATAACGCGGCAAGATGCCACGAACCTCAGCTAGTGCCTGATCGAAGCGTCCCTCGCGGCGCAGGAAAAGCACCAGCAGGATCTTCGCATCCATGGCGGCCTCGCCGCCACCCTTGGCTGCCGCGCGCAACTCCTCAATTCCTCTTTCTTTGTTGCCACTAAATCCCACGACCGACGCGGCCACCTTCACCGCCCACGGCAGGCTGCCAACCACGTAGTCGTGCGTGCCCACCACCATTTTGGCGTCGGCGAAGTTGGGATCGAGTTCGAGCACGCGCTCGTGGTCGTGGCGCGAGCCCACCGCTGCCCGCAACGCGGCAAACCACGAGCGTTCCAGCAGGCCGGTGTAACTCGCACGCATGGCGCGAGTGACCCCGCGAGCGTAGAGCGCGTTCACATCGCGTTCGTTGGCGTCGAGCGCGCGCTCTTCCAACTGGTTCGCTTTGTCCAGCAGTTCACGAACGCGCTGGCGGGTTTCATTCGCCGCTGGACGCCGGGGCCTGCCGATAAAACTGTCGTTGGCGTAGTCGCCGGTGTTCATCGCGCCCATGCGGTAGAGCTCACGGATCAGCACCGCGGTGGCCAGGTGATTGAGAGCGCCGGGATGCTCGGGATGCTGCTGGGCCACCTGCTCAAAGTTGCGGATCGCGCAGTCGTAATCCATGTTGTAGAAGCAATCCTGCCCGCGCTGCGTCAGAGGATCGGTGAGGCGGCCGGAACTGAGGGATTGGCCGAGCGCAGGACTGCCCGCGGCAGCCAGTAGCAGGAACAGCACTTGCAGGTAGATCAGCGCGGAAGTCATCGCGGGAACTATGGGCACCAGTGTATCTGATGCGGGCGGGGTACCACGGAAAGCACTTCCCGAGCGGCGCGGAACCGTCAGAATCAAGTGAGGGTAGAGGTGGCGGGCGGCGAAAATTCCTGTTTCCGGAAAAAGTTGCCGGGCACAGGAACCAGGGCCGCAACCTAAGCCTCGCCTTAACAATCGCTTAGCCGGAAACGCATTTTGGCGATCCGCGTGCGAATGAGGAAGTTAAGGAGCTCCGCGACATGTCTGAGGTGGTTCAGCACGCTGAAACCCGGGTCTGGGAAGCTCCCGTCGGCGAGGGTCCCCCGTCGAGTCCGGTCCAGGTGCCGGCAGCTTGTTCGCAGTGCGCCAGCGAATTTGTGCCGGGAGCCAGTTTCTGCCACATCTGCGGCGTCTCACGCCCCGCTCCCGCCCGCCCCCACGGCTGGACCAGCTACTTCGAATTCCAGCAGATGCAGCAGTGGGTGGGAGTCTCGACCGCGGCGTTTATCGCGTTCATGGCCGGAATCGGCTGCCTGCTCTGCGCCTTGGGCGTGGGGCTGGTTCTCAGCGCCCAGACTTTAGCAGATTGGCAGGCCGTCCAACTGTGGCGGATCCAGTGGTTGTTGGCGGCGACGGCGGCGTTTGTAGCTGGATTGCTGCTGAAGCGGCGAACGCGTTAACCAGTATTACGGCTTTTACCGGTTTTCCATTCTTTCACTTTCATCTCCCCAGCATTCAATGCCTGGTTTCCGGCTCGTTTGACGCCGCGGGTCGGCGTTGCTGTTCGTGCATCCGGTAGAGATGATGCACCGGCCCGATGCCGCGTCCGAGCGGGTGCGCCTGAGCAATCGCGGCCGAAACGTAGGCTTTCGCCAGCAACACGGCTTCAGGAACATCGCGACCCAGCGCCAGTTGGGAGGCAAGCGCGGTGGCAAAGGCACAGCCCGTGCCGTGGGTAGACGAGGACTTCTGGCGATCGGCTGAAAAGGTCTCGAACTGAAAATCACCGGCCGGCGTGGTGAAGCCGAGCAGGTCCACGGCTTTCTCCAGATGTCCCCCGGTAATCACAACATTGGCCGCCCCCATGGTGTGCAGCTGCACCGCCGCGAGTTGCATCTGGGCGACGTTGGTGACCGGCAGTCCGCTGAGCACGGCGGCCTCGTCCACGTTTGGGGTGAGCACGCGGGCCAGGGGTAGGAGGTCCCGGGCCAGGAGCTTGACGCCTTCGCGGTCGAGCAGGTCCATGCCGGATGAGGACTTCAGAATGGGATCGAGAACAATGTTGGGCAGTGGGCGATCGCGGAGAAAGCGGACCACGGCGGCGGCCACCTTGCCCGTGCCCAGCATGCCAATGCGGACGGCGGCAATATCCAGGTCGCCAGCCAGCTCGGCGAGCGTGTCCGCAATGAGGTTAGGAGGAAGTGCCTCCACCCGAGCCACGCCGGCGGTGGACTGCACTGTCATGGCGGTAATGCAGGCCACGCCGTAGCAGCCGTGGGCGGCGATGGTCTTGATGTCGGCGGTAATCCCCGCCCCGGAAGAGGGATCAAAGCCCGCGATGGTGAGGACGACGGGTGGCACGATGCCCATCCTAAGCCTGAATGTAAACAAAAGCTGCCCGGCGTGGATACCGAGTTCTCGGGGGCTTGGGTACTGGAGTCACCCGGAATCCGTCCAGAAGCGCGGTGGGGTGTAGTTACCAGGTAGTTATTACTGCACGATCCGAGCGCGAGGGGACCAGCGTAAAGCGTTGATCCATATAGAGTTTCGCTAATATTCTGCTTAAGTCTAATACTTATATATAGTTAGAGGCAGTCAGCGCGACCGGGGAGAATCGGAGCATGTAAAGCTATAATATTTATAATCAATATATTACAGTACTTATATCATGTATTACATACTATCTTATCGTGTGTTGCATTGAAAGTAATGTACTAGGTGATTACCGCCCAGGGTTGACATCCGCCCGGACGGGCATTTACCATTTCAGAAATCAACTCAAGACTATCTAGGAAGTCAAATTTGCAGAGCGAGAGGTTTCCTGCATGCGAAGACGTATGGCCCACGTGCTGGCGGTGGTAATTTCGGTAGCCAGCCTGGGGGCAGCAGCAAAGCCGGAAGGGGCAGCCGTACGGCCCAAGGTGCAGCGAGCACCGGTTCTGGCTTCCATGTCCGTCGCGACGAAAGGCCCCAAGATGTACCAGGTGGGCCCGGCGTCGTGGTATGGCAGCGATTTCCACGGTAAAGCCACGGCCAGCGGTGAACCCTACGACATGTTCGATATGACCGCCGCCCATCCTTTTCTGCCCATGAACACCTGGGTGCGGGTGACCAGTCTGCGCAACGGGCGCAGCGTGGTGGTACGGATCAACGACCGGGGTCCAGTCGTACCCGGCCGCATCATCGACCTCTCCTACCGGGCAGCCCGCATGCTGGAGATGCGTGCCACGGGAGTGCAGCGGGTGAGACTGGAACTGGTGCCGCCCCAAACGGTCGCCATGCTCCGGGAGTAGCTTCCTCTCCGGTTAATCTCTAAAATCCAAACGATGCCCGATTCGCGAGAGCGATTGCACGAGGGATTGCAAGAACGATTAATCGTGGCGCTGGATGTGTCCTCGGCCGC
>JBGQDM010000149.1:0-6074 GCA_041495845.1 Terriglobia bacterium
ACATTTTCGGTATACCCGGACATGTACAGGACCTTGATTCCCGGCCGCATGGCGCCGACCCGCTGCGCCAGCTCGCGCCCGTTCATGCCGGGCATAATGACGTCGGTAAGCAGCAGATGAATGGGCCCGCGATACACCGCCGCTTCGGCAATGGCGCTGGCGCCGTCGCCCGCCTCCAGAACTGTGTAGCCCTGCCGCCGCAAATAGTCCCGCGCCAGCCGCCGCAGGTTGGCTTCATCTTCCACCACTAGAATGGTTTCCGACACCGGTGCCGGCAGCGCCGTTCGTTCCGGCAACGCGACTGCCGCCGCACTGGTGGCGGGCACGCGCGGCAGATAGATTTTGAAGGTCGTCCCCTGCCCCAACTCGCTGTAGACCCAGATGTAGCCGCCACTCTGCTTGATGATGCCGTAGACAGTGGAGAGCCCGAGCCCCGTCCCTTTGGGGCCTTTGGTGGTGAAGAACGGCTCAAAGATGTGCGACTGCGTGTCTGCATCCATTCCCTGGCCCGTGTCGCTGATGGCCAGCATCGCGTATTCGCCCGGCTGCACCGGCGGATGAAAACGCGCGTAGCTTTCATCCAGCGTCATGTCCGCAGTTTCAATGGTGAGCTTGCCGCCCCGAGGCATGGCGTCACGCGCATTCACCGCCAGGTTCAGAATCACCTGCTCGATCTGTCCCGGGTCTGCCTTCACCATGGGCACGCCCGTCCCCGGCACCATGATCAGTTCAATGTCTTCGCCGATGAGCCGCGTCAGCATCTTCAGGTTTTCCGTGACCACGCCGTTCAGGTCGAGCACTCGCGGATCGAGCATCTGTTTGCGGCTGAAGGCCAGCAACTGCCGGGTCAAGGAAGTGGCGCGACCGGCGGCGGTACCGATCTCTCTCGCCGGCTCGCGCAAGGCTTCATCGCTTCCCGCGCGCTCCAGCAGGAGTTCGGCGTACCCGGAAATCACCATCAGCAGGTTGTTGAAGTCGTGCGCGATTCCGCCCGCCAGGCGTCCGATCGCTTCCATCTTTTGCGACTGCCGCAGTTGCTGTTCGAGCGCCCGCCGCTCGGTCACGTCCTCGGCAAAGATTTCGAAAGTCTGCGCCTCCTGCTCTTTCTCCCGAATGCCGCGTCCGGAGAGCCGCACCGCCGCCACCGACCCGTCCGTCTTCGTCCACTCCGCGACCAGTCCGTGGAAGTCCCGTCCCGTCCGGAAATGTTCTGTCAGTTCCGTCCACGGCTTGGCTTCGCGGTAAAAATTCGCCAGGTTTCGACCCACCACTTCACTGGGTGATTCGCATCCGAGCAGCGCCACCAGAGCGGGATTCACATCCAGCAATCGCCCATTGGTTTCCACACGACAGATGCCGTATGGGGCGTTGGTGACCAGCGAGCGGAAATTAATTTCCGACTGCCGCAAGCCTTCCTGGGCCGATCGTAGCGCCGCGTTGAACCAGCAGATAAGCAAGGCCACAAAGGCAAACAGTGCCAGGTGGATTACCGACCGCTGGTATTCGCTGGTGGTCTGGGTCCCATGCAGGGAGAACCATGCGCTTAGCGTCAACGCAAACGCGGTCGCCACCAGCCCGGGCTTCCAGCCGCCATACCAGGCGCTCACCATCACGGCGACGGCAAACACCAGCAGACGGCTCTCAAAGACGTCGGAAAAAAGCAGGGCGGGAATCAGCGCCAGGGTGGTGCTTAAGACGGCGACAAAGTACCGCAGCGCTGGCGCACTGGAAGGAGGGACCAGTCGAGTCCGCAGGGGGAGGCGTACTCTCATGCACTGACTCTAGTTCTGCAACTGAAACAGCACCAGTTACGCTAGTACACTCCAGAGGCGGCAATTGGCCCTTGTGCGGAAGGACAGTGGCCACCTTGCCTCAAGCACGCGCGGCGACGGCGACGACTGTGTGGCGCGGGCAGCCTGCCCTTGAGCGAAGCGAAGGGCCCTCGCCCGCGAGAAGTTGGGAGGCCCCCACTTCCCCCTTGCCTCCGACCGACCTCAACACCCAAACTAGAGGCCCATGAAGATTGGCGTTTTCGGCGGCACCTTCGATCCCGTCCATCGCGGCCACACCGCGCTCGCACGCGCCGCACAAGAGAAGTTCCAACTGGCCCGCCTGCATTTTGTCCCGGCCCACATTCCGCCCCACAAGCAAAAGCGCCCCATCACGCCGTTTCTGCACCGCTATGCCATGATCTGCCTGGCCACGGCGGCGGAAAAGTCCTGGTTGCCATCCTTGCTCGAGGCGCCGGGAAACGCTCCCGAGTCTCGCCCCAGCTACACCGTCGAAACCCTGCGCCGCCTGCGCTTCACGCTGAAGAAGGCCGATGAGCTTTTTTTTCTCATGGGAATTGACGCCTTCCTCGACATCGCCAAGTGGCACGAGTCCACGGCGCTCTTCGCGGAATGTGCCTTTATTGTTGCCAGTCGCCCGGGTCACTCGTTGGCCGACGTCGCCGCTGCCCTTCCGGAGAAACTGCGCCCAGCGCAGAAGGTTACGGCCCCTTTCCAGCGTCAGCGTGCGACGGGTGATCTCATTCTCCCGGGCGTCCGCGTCCATTTGCTCGACAGTGTGAACAACAACGCCTCCGCCACCGCCGCCCGCCAGGCAGCCGCCGCGGGCCGCCCTCTCGGCAAGCTTCTTGACCCCGCCGTCGCCGACTATATTCGTAAGCACAACCTCTACCGCCCCGGTTGAGCGGTAGAATATTCCCCATGCCGGATGCCTTGCTCCGCTATCGTCCCGACTTCCCGATCCTTTCCACCACCACTTACATGATTTCCAATTCGCTCGGCGCCATGCCCCGCCAGGTGGATGACGCCATGCACCGCTACGCCGAAACCTGGGCCACGCGCGGCGTTCGCGCTTGGGAAGAACAATGGTGGATGCTGGCCGAACAGGTTAGCGACGAGATCGGCGGGCTGATGAATGCGCCCCCAGGTTCCGTCACCTGCCATCAGAACGTAACTACCTGCCAGGCCATCATTGCTTCTTGTTTCGATTTTTCCGGCAAGCGCAACAAGATTGTTTACGACGACCTCAACTTCCCTTCGGTCATGTATTTCTGGGAAGCCCAGCGCCGTTATGGCGCCCACGTGCACATGGTGCCGTGCCAAGACGGCATCCACGTGCCTACGGAACGCCTGCTCGCCGCCATTGACGAAGAAACTCTCCTCGTCCCCATCTCGCACGTCATTTTCCGCAGCGCCTTTATTCAGGATGCAAAGGCCATCATCGAGAAGGCCCACCGCGTCGGCGCTATGGTCGTGCTCGATACCTTCCAGTCGCTCGGCACCGTGCCCGTGGACATTCAGGCACTCAATGCTGATTTCGGTTGCGGCGGCGTGCTGAAATGGCTGTGCGGTGGCGCCGGTACCGCCTACCTCTACGTTCGTCCCGATCTCGCCCCGAAGCTTGAACCTGCTTTCACCGGCTGGCACGCCCACGAGCAGCCCTTCGCCTTCGAGATCGGCCCCATTCGCTACACCACGGCTTCGTACCGGTTTATGACCGGCACGCTCAACGTTCCGGCGCTCGAAGCTGCCCGCCCTGGTCTGCGCATCATTCGCGAGGCCGGTGTTGCCAGCATCCGCGAAAAGTCGAAGCATCAGACGGCGCTGCTGATCAAACTCGCTGACGAGCACGGTTGGCGGGTGAATTCACCGCGCAATCCCGAGCAGCGCGGCGGCACCGTCTCCATCGATATGCCCAACGCCGCTGAAGTCTGCCGGGAGTTGCTCAAACGCGACGTGCTGGTGGATTACCGCCCCAAAGCCGGCGTTCGCTTCTCCCCCCACTTCTACAACACCGATCAGGAGATCGAAGTGGCCATGGCCACGGTCGAGGAGATATTGAAAGAACAGGCCGTCACCCGATAAGTTGCCGCCTGCGGCGCAGACGGAGGCAGGAGCTGGGCAGCTGGGAACCACTCCCGTCACCCTTTCTCACGCCCGCCCCGGTACAATCTTTTCCGTGAGCTGTCCACCGGTTCGCGTTGGCGTGATTGGCGATTTCAACCCCGCCTTTCCCGGCCACCGCACCATCGCATTGTCGCTGGATCACGCCGCCGCTCGCCTCGGCATCGCCGTAGAAACGGTGTGGATTGGCACTCCTGAAATCGCCGCCGTGGACCGCGCCGAGAGAATTCTGGGTGAATTCGACGCGCTCTGGGCTGCTCCCGGCAGTCCCTACGCCAGCATGACGGGGATGCTCCGCGCCATCCAGTTTGCGCGGACCGAAGACTGGCCCTTCCTCGCCACCTGTGGCGGCTTCCAGTACACGCTCATCGAAGTTGCCCGCAACGTCCTGGGTATCCCTGACGCCGACACCGCGGAAAACGACCCCAATTGCAAGAGCCCCATCATCTTTCCGGTAGCTTGCGCCGTCCCCAACCGCGCCAAGAATGCACCCAAGCTTTCCGGCAAAGTAGCGGAAATCCGCTTGCGCCCGGGATCGTTTCTTCAGAGCTTTTATGGGCGGGATGAAGTCGAGGAAGAATTTTTCTGCAATTACGAACTGAACCCCGACTACGACTGGGCTCCCATCGAAGCGGGCCTGCCCATCGTGGCGCGCGGCCCTCAAGGCGAAATCCGCGCCATCGAGTCGCCGGTGCACCAGTTCTTTATCGCCACGCTCTATCAGCCGCAGCTTTCCTCAACTGCTGCGAAGCCGCATCCGCTCGTCCTCGGCTTCGCCAAAGCCGCTCATAGCTTCGCCGAGAGCAAGAACGTCCTCGAATAGCTAAAGATGCCGCGAGCCTTCTGCTATGACCACTGCAAGCTGGGCTTTCTCTTCTCCGCGTTCTCTGCGCCTTCCCCTGCGATCTCTGCGTTTTAAGATTTTCTTGGCACCTTCCGTGGACTCTGCTAACCGAACCCCTCTCCACCCGTCTGTTCTGCTGTTGTCGCCCAGCTCCGCCCCGGGGCAAGTATCCGTCAAGGAGACCATATATGGATGGAATCAGAAATCTGGTTCTGTGCGCAGTTGCAATCTGCGCCTTTGCGCTCGCGTTGCCGGCGCAGGAAAAGGACGCCAAGTCGGCCGACAAACCCGATGCCGCCGCCGCTCCCGCTGAAAAGCCGAAAGAAGAGTCCTCCGTCACCGACCACACGCTGAAGCTGGGTGCCCAGACCATCCCCTATAAGGCGACTGCCGGGACCATTCTGCTGAAGAACGAGAAGGACGAGCCCACGGCGCTCGTCTACTACACCGCCTACACGCGCACGGACGCCAAAGACGCCTCGCAGCGGCCGCTTTCTTTCGTCTATAACGGCGGTCCCGGATCCGCCTCCATGTGGCTGCACATGGGAGCATTCGGACCGCGCCGCGTTGCTTCCGTGGATGTCGGCGCCGGTACTGTTCCCCCATTCAAACTGGTGGACAACAACGAGACCCTGCTCGACAAGACTGACCTCGTATTTGTCGACCCGGTCGGCACCGGCTTCAGCCACGCCGCCGGCAAAGCTCAGGACAAAGACTTCTGGGGCGTTGACCAGGACGTCAAGTCGCTAGCGCAGTTTGTCCAGACCTACATCAACCGCAACAATCGCTGGAACTCACCCAAATTTCTCATCGGCGAAAGCTACGGCACCTTTCGTTCCGCTGCCCTGGCCAACTATCTGCAATCCAAGAACGGCATCTACCTCAACGGGATCGTCCTCATCTCCAACGTGCTCGATCTCGGCAGCATCTCGTTCCTCACCGGCGTGGACACCCCCTACATTCTCTACCTTCCCAGTTACGCCGCCACTGCCTGGATGCACAACCTGATCCCCGATCGTCCCGCCAGCCTCGAACCGTTCTTGCAGGAGGCCCGTCACTTCGCGTCCACCGAATACGCCGATGCGCTGATGAAAGGCCGCAACCTCTCGGCGGCACAGAAAGCCGACACCGCTCGCAAGCTTTCCCGCTTCACCGGCCTCAGCGAGGACTACCTCGTCAAGGCCAACCTGCGCGTCAGCCTTGCTCAATACATGCAGGAACTGCAGCGTTCTCGCGGCCTCATCACCGGCCGCCTCGACGCCCGCTTCACCGGCCCGGCGTTCGACTTGCTCAGTGAATTTGGCGAGTACGACCCG
>JBGQDM010000150.1:0-5992 GCA_041495845.1 Terriglobia bacterium
AGCGGTGGGTCCACAGGCCCCGACCAGCCACGCGGAAGAGGTGGTGCGGGCGGCCTGCCAGGAATTGCAGGTGTTGCGCAAGCAACGCGCCGACATCATGAAGCGAATCAGCACGGTGAAGCAGACCATCGTTGGCCTGGCCGCGCTTTTTGACGGCCTGATTACGCCCGAAGACGTGTTGGGCATGAGTTCGCGAAAAACGCGGGGCCGCCAAGTGGGCCTGACGAATGCCTGCCGCATGGCGCTGATGCAGTCCCAGACTTCGCTGCGTTCGCACCAGGTCCGCGAACGGCTGCGGGCACAAGGTCTCTCACTCGATCAGCACAAAGATCCCATCGCGACGGTCACCACCATCCTGAACCGGCTGGTAGACTATGGCGAAGCACAGAGCGTGGTGCTGGCCGATGGGAAGAGAGCCTGGCAATGGGCGGCGGAGAGTTCCGCCGTCGAATAGACCGACGGTCGTTGTCGCGTGGGCGGCACGGTGCGCGCGGACGACGATAGCGCGTGATCGCAGGCAACCCGCCAGACATCATGGACATCTCTTCGCAAACGTTTTCCCCATCCCACCGTCTAATAGGGCCAGGCTCGGAGGGAGGGGTGTCGATGGCTGTCCGCGTCTTGATCGTGGATGACGAGCCGCTGGCGCGCAAGCGAGTCCGCGATCTGTTGCAGGACGATGCCGAGATTGAAGTGGTGGGCGAATGTTCCACCAGCGAAGCTGCAGTGGCTGCCGCTTTGGAGCACAAGCCGGACCTGGTTTTTCTCGATGTGCAGATGCCGGAAGCCGACGGCTTTGCCTTTCTCGAAGGCATTCGCGGCGAGAAAATGCCGGCTGTCATCTTTGTTACCGCCCATGACAAATACGCCCTCCGCGCCTTCGACAGCCAGGCGATGGACTATCTGCTGAAGCCCTTCAGCGAAGACCGCTTCCGCCAGGCGTTGCAACGCGCCAAAGAACAAATCCGTCATGGGAACGCCGCGCTTTCTGCCGAGCGCCTGGCTGAGCTGCTCCGGCAAACGCAGCAGCCGAATAAATTTTCCGACCGGCTGGTGATCAAGACCGGCGGCCGCGTGCTGTTTGTGAAGACGGGGGAGATTGATTACGTCGAAGCGGCGGGTAACTATCTGGTTCTGCACATGGGCAAGGAAAAGCACTTGATCCGCGACACTATGCTCAACCTGGAAGCGCGGCTTGATCCCGAGCGTTTCTTGCGCACCCATCGTTCGACCATCGTCAACATCGAGCGCATCAAAGAACTCCAACCGTGGTTCGGCGGCGAATATCAAGTGTTGTTGCGTGATGGAAGAAAGCTGACGCTCAGTCGCACCTATCGCGCTCGAGTACAAAAGCTGCTGGAGAAGTAGACAGGCGATACAAGCACACCGCGTCTCGTTATATTTTTCGAAGCGCGACGCGTCTTATTTCTCAGAGATCACCTCCCGAAAAACATATTGCGCTGCCCAGCGCGACTATCTGTGCGGAGCCAGCACAGCATTCCGTCACTTCGCAAGTGCGCTTCGTCCCGCAATCGAAGTGGCAGCAATAGTGCTTAGTAATTCGCGTTGCACTTTTTCCCCATCAAGAACGTGCAACAAGGAGTTATTGTCATGAGCTTTTGGAACAAGCTGTTGTTGACACTGTTCTTGCTCGTGCCGGCGGCGATGCTGGGGCAAACGGGATCCATCACGGGCACGGTAACGGACGCGACGGGCGCGGTGGTGCAGGGTGCCAGCGTGAAGGCAACGAACACGGCCACGGCCGCCGTGAGCAGCACCGAGACCAATGGAACCGGCAACTATACAATTTCCAGTCTTCCGGTCGGATCCTACGCGGTGACCTTCGAAAAACAGGGGTTCCGTTCGGCGAAGTTCGGCAACGTCGTCGTCAGCGTGTCGCAGGTGCTGCCGCTGAACGCACAGTTCCAGGTGGGGAGTGCCCAGGATACGGTTACGGTGAACACGGAGATTTCGGCACCGGTGGAGACCGAAAGTTCGCAAGTCAGCAACCTGGTTGACAGCCAGCGACTGAAAGCTCTGCCGCTGATCACGCGGAACCCGTACGAGTTGATCTTGCTCTCGCCAGGCACGCAACAGAGCAACGGCAACGGCGGATTCAACGTCAACGGGTCACGCGACCGCAACAACAACTTTCTGCTTGACGGGGTGGACAATAACGACACCTCGGTGCCGGGCGGAGGCGGGAGTCAAGTACTCAGCATCAACCCGGAGGCGCCGAAGAATTCCGCATCATCACCAACAACTTTAATGCCGAGTATGGGCGCAATACCGGAGCCATCGTAGGCGCTGTTACCAAGAGTGGAACCAACAAAATCCACTTCGACGCCTACTTCTTCGGTCGCTACAACAAGATCGGTGGCGCGCGCGACTGGTTCAATCCAACGACGGGGCCGAACGCAGGTCCGCAGAACCCTTACGTGCGCAATCAGTTTGGTTACTCCGTAGGCGGCCCGATCTGGAAGAACAAGACGTTCTTCTTCTTCAACCAGGAGTTCCAGCGGTTTCCCACCGCGCAGACTCAGAATGCGGTCGTACCTACGGCCCAATTTTTGACCGGCAAGTTCACCTGGCACGGGTTCGGACAAGACACAACCGATCCCAACAACCCACGGACGATTCCCGTGAGCGTAAATGTGGATCTGACACCGGGCTCGGCACAAAACCAGTTCTTCGCGGGTGATGTTTTCGGTTCTGGGGCTTCTCCGGACCTGGATCCGATCATGGCGAAGGTCTTCGCCCTGTACCCAGCGGCACAGACCCTGAGCGGAGACGGGATGAGTGGGTTGGTGTTCTTCCCGGATTCGTCGAACACCCGTAGCTATCAGGCGACGGCGAAAATCGACCACCGCTTTACCGAGCAGGAAGTTCTAAACATAACGCTTCGGGTACGACCCGTCCAGCGACCCGAGCCCGTTCTTTGACGCGACCCTGCCGAACAATGTGGGGAGCACCGCAGCCACCAGTATCGGCAAGGGGCTGGCGGCCAATCTCGCATCGACTTTCCATTCCACTCTGATCAACAGCTTCAGCTTCAACTGGAACCACATCAACGCGGACTTTGCCTGTACCGGCCTTGATGTCCTGAACAATCCCTACCCCTTAGATCAGTTTGGTCATGGTTCAGAATTTGTCATGGGGCCGTTCAGTAGCTTTGCCTGCGGCCGCGGGGCTCTGCTGGCGGACGGACAGGGGCGTAGCACGGGTACAACCAGCTACGCGGACACTCTCACCTGGGTGAAAGGGGCCCACACCTGGAAGTTCGGCGCAGAATTCCGCTACATTCACGAACGCGGTGCCAGCAACTTTACGCAACGGCGGCAGATTAATTCCACCACCGGAACGAGCTTTGGCGGCTTTGACGTAATCGGCGGCGGTAACACGGTTACGGCAGACAATCCCGGGGACACGCTGGATCCGAGCACCGTGAACTTTACCACGCTGAGCGATGCTGCTAGCGCGTGGTATGGGCTGGTGGTGGGCGATACGCAAGCGCAATTCTTCAATAAAGACCAGACTCGCCGCGGCGACGATTCCAAGCTCTACATCCAGCATGAGTACGGCTTCTACGGCCAGGATAGCTGGAAGGTGCGCCGGAACTTTACCCTAAATCTGGGGCTGCGCTACCAGTTCAACAGCGTGCCCTATGAGAAGAACGGTGTGATGTCGAACTTATACACCGATCCGAAGTCCGCCCCAGTGGTGTTCCAGACTGCCGGTCCGGGCACCGGGCGGTTGTTCTACAACAACGACTTCTCCAACATCGAGCCTCGGGTCGGCTTCTCGTGGGATCCGTGGAATGACGGCAAGACGGCAGTCCGGGCGTCGTTCGGGATTTTCCACGACCGCAATTTCGGCAACCTGTTCGGCAATTCGCGCGGCAACCCGCCATTCTAGGCGACGTATGCCTCCCAGCCGTTTGACACGCTGAACAACGTACTGTTTGACAGCGGCTTTTTCCCGGCCCAGCCGCCGAATCAGCCGTTCGACCCGAGCATTGCAGATGGCGCGTTGCAATTCCCGCTCATCTTTGCCAGAAATTTCCGCAACTCCCTCGTGAACAGCTGGTACCTGGGCGTGCAGCGCGAACTGCCGTGGCAGATCGTAGCCGATGTCGCCTACGTTGCAAACCAGGGTCACCACATTTTCCGGGATGTGGATCCAAACCCGCCACAACCCGCTCTGGTGGCCGCTTTGTTAGCTGCTTGCGATGGTGTGACTCCGTTTACGAACATCAACGGACAACAGAGAGTGTGCTTTAGCGGACAGGCTGCTGTGGATGCCCAAGTTGCCGATCAGGTTAGCGGAGCGGGAAATCTGTATTCTGGCTTCGAGTCCGGCAGGCTGCCGTTCAATGCGGTGGCGCATAATGCCATCGGCCGCAGTGTTTCCGGCTCTGCTGTGTTAGTGACTTCGGATGCCAACGCCAACTACAATTCGCTGCAAGTGAAGCTTACGAAACGCTTGCAGCACGGGCTGCAAGTGCAGGGCGCCTATACCTGGTCGCACGCGATTGACGATTCCAACGATCCCATCGTGCCGGGTGGTGCAGGGGTTGCGTTTGCTCGCAACCCGCTGAACCCGGCCCAAGACCGGGGCAACTCGGACCACGACATCCGACACGTGGCGGTCATCAACTACATTTGGGAATTGCCCTTTGGCCGAGGCAAGTCCTATGCCAGCAGTGGTGTGATCGGGCGCATCCTGGAGGGTTTCGAGTTCTCTGGGGTTGTCACCATGCAGTCTGGCAGGGCCTTCGACATCATTGGCCAGGTTGACAGCCAGCGCGTGGGTCGCGTGGGCCGCACGGACGTAACTGGAAATCCTTTCGGGCCGACGCCGGAAGGCACAACATTCCAGCCGGGGACCAAGATTTTCTTCACCAACCCCGGGGCCTTCTCCAATCCACCCTTCGATCGAGCCGGGAACGTGGGACGCAACTTGTTTCATGGGCCGAACTTCTTCAACTCGGACTTTTCCCTGTCGAAGAAGACCAAGTTGACGGAGCGGCGAGCCGTGGAAACCCGCCTCGAAGTCTACAACCTGTTTAACCGCCCGAATTTCACAACGCCGGGCGAAGGGGACGGAGGCTTGGGGAACGGCCTTAATTCCGGGCTGTTCGGCGTCATTACCTCCACTGTCGGTCGCCCCGATGGCACCACGGGCGCCCGTCAACTGCAGATGGCAGCCAAGCTGACCTTCTAGCAGAAGTGGAGCGTACAACCTTCGGGCGGCTGCGTGAGCAGCCGCCCGATTTCTTTTCTGCCATCACCGCGAGCCCCAGGCCAGCCACGGATTGCACGGATGTTCACGGATCAAAGTCAATTGTGGCGGTGCGTGCAACGAGGCATTCTGGCGCTTCCCGACAAGTTGCATCGATCCTTCGCTGCGCTCAGGATGACAAATTCGTAAGAAGTTCAAGAGGTTCTACGCCAGGCTCTGGGCTGCGTCTTTGTCGATCGCGGCGAGGGAGTCGGCCTCAGATTCGTTGTCGGCCGCCGCTTCCGTCGTGTGGAATGGAATGCGGACACAGGCGTCGGCGCCACCTTCCGAACGGTCTTGCAGCGAGAAGTTGGCTTGGTCGCCATAGAGTTGTTGCAGGCGCGAGCGCGTGTTGGCCAGGCCCAGACCGGTGCCCGCTTTGACCGCCCGCGGGCGCAGGCTGGGTCCGTCGTTCTGAACCCGCAGACAGAGAACGTCCCCTTCGCGGTGGGCGGCGACGAGAATATGTCCCTGGGCCGCTTGACGTCCAATGCCGTGACGCAGCGCGTTTTCTACCAACGGTTGCAAAACCATGTTGGGGACGAGCGCGTCGAGTGTTTCCGGCGCCAGCTGCATTTCCACCGTCAGCCGGTCGGCAAAACGTACCTGCTCAATGGCCAGGTATTGGCCGATAAAGTCGGCTTCATCCTTGAGCGGGACTTCCTGGCGCGCCTGCTGGTCGAGCGTGATGCGGAGCAAATCGCTGAGCCGG
>JBGQDM010000151.1:0-5921 GCA_041495845.1 Terriglobia bacterium
GCCGCCGGAGCCGCCCACCGTGACACGCTGATACCACTTCTTCTTCTTAACCGGGCCGCCGTTGATCTCAAAAATGATGCTCTTGTCCCGAATCACGACGTTGCTGATGCGCGCTCGGTCGCCGGGTTTGGCCGCCGGACCGAACGCGTAGAGCAGCGTTTCCATCTCCTTGCCATTGGGAGAGAGTTCGCCCTTGCGCAAGTGCAAGCCTTTTTCGCCCATGGGAAACGGCGTGCGGATGTAGACCAGTTCGGCGTTGAGCGCACGCACGACGGTCATCCGAGTCTCTTTGGAAATGTGCGCCGGCTTGGCGACTTCATTGGCGCGGCCCACACCACGCAGAACCAGGAAGGAGAAAACGACGAGGGTGAAAACGCGGCACTTCATGGCGGGCATACCCAGTGTCTGCGATTATAGCTCCGTTTGGTGGAACCGGGCTCAGTTTTCCCGCAGGTCAAGGTCCCGGACGGTGCGCAAAGCAAGGCCCCGGCGGGCTACACGCAGCGGCAGCACCTGGCCACCATTTTCGCGAATGGACTTGGCAACGCGATCGCGTGCGTCCGGCTGAACCAGAAACAGGACGCAGCCGCCGCCGCCCGCACCACACACCTTGGCTGCCAGGCAACCGTTCCGGCGCGCCGCTGCAATCAGCTTGTCAATCAACGGGGTGCTAATGCCCGGCGCATTAGTGCGACGGAGCTTCCACTCCTGGTGGAGAAGCTTGGCCACGGCATCCCAACGAGCGCCACGCAGGGCCGCATGCATGTCGCGAGCGATGCTCGCGATCTTCTCGAAATTACGGAAAACCCGAACATCGCCGTTAATGTGCGCCTTGAAAACTTCCCAGTTGTTGATGCCGGACTGCCGGGGCACGCCCGTGTAGGCAAGCACGAAACGGGCTTCAATTTGTGCCGGGTCGACGGCGATGGCTTCGCGGCGAATCCCATCCGGAGCAAGATGGATGGCGCTGACTCCTCCGTAAAGCGCAGGGTAATAGTCCTGACAGCCGGTGGGCACGCGGATGATGTGGGTCTCCACGTTCTGGGCGAGCGCGCGCATTTGCTCCAGCGTCAGACGGCGGCCGGTCAGGCGGGCCAGCGCTGCTGTAGTTGCGATCATGAGCGCCGACGAACCGGAAATGCCCGCGCCCGCCGGCGATTCGGAGTTGGTTTCGAGAAGCAGTCCATGCTCCGGGCCAAAGAAATTCACCAGTTGCGCTGCGATCGGATGCCGGTAGCTGCGAGCACGACGCAACGCATCCAGGCTGGCGAAACGCTCTTTCCGTCCGGTGTCGAGCGAGCGCAGATGGATCTGTTTTCCGGGCAGCGGCCGGATGCGGCAACTGGTCTGAATCTCAAGCGCAAAGTTGAGGGTCAACGCGCCGGGGTGGAACAGGTAGAGCGGCCACAGATCCATGGTGCCGCCAGCAAGATCGGCACGGCACGGGGCCTGCGCGAGAATGCTGTCTCCGCGTTTCATGGCAGCGATGACAAGACCTCTGGTTGGCAGCTACGCCAGGTTTAAGGCTCTCTTGACGCTGCCGCGTTCTTTCTGGATCTTTTCCTGTAGCAAGGTGATGGCGTAGATGAGTTGCTCCGGCCGCGGCGGACAGCCGGGCACATAGATGTCAACCGGGATCACCTGGTTCACACCCTGCACGATCGCGTAGTTCTGGAAGACGCCGCCGGACGTGGCGCACGCGCCCATGGAGATGACCCATTTTGGCTCCGGCATCTGTTCCCAGAGCTGGCGGATCACGGGCGCCATCTTATTGGACACGCGGCCGGCAATGATCATCAGGTCGGACTGGCGCGGTGAAGGGCGAAACACTTCGGCGCCAAAGCGCGCGATATCGAACCGCGACGCGCCCATGGCCATCATCTCGATAGCGCAGCAAGCCAAGCCAAACGTCATGGGCCACACCGAATTCTTACGCATCCAGTTGGCCACCGCGTCGAGCGACGTCATGACAATGCCGTCCGGCTGAGCGTCACCGAATGTGAGCTCCTTCACCGTTTTCTTGCCGTCTTCGTTGACGACGTAGTTGCCGAAACTGACTTCCCGGCTCATGGGCTCCATTCTATCAAAATGCGGCGGACCGCAGAGAACGCTGAGGACGCAGAGAATTGCAGAAGTCGGCTTGCAGAGGGAGACCCAAATTGACGAAATGTCGGATTGAGAACCCGTACCGAGTGGCCTGAGTTGCAAGGGGCCCAAGGTCTTACTTCTGCAATCTGCAATCTGACTTCTGCAATCCCCTGCTGCAATTCTCTGCGTCCTCAGCGTTCTCTGCGGTTCAGTCTTTATGGATTAAGCACAATCTTCCCGAACATCTGGCTCTTCTCCATGTATTCGTGGGCGGCACGAACCTCCTGCAGCGCGAAAGCGCGGTCGACGACGGGCTTCAGGCGCCCGGCAAACACATGACCCAGCACTTCGTGCAACTCGCCAAGCGTGCCCATGTAGGAGCCGAGAAATGCGAGATGGCGCGCAAAGAGAAAGCGCAGATCGAACTTTACCTCCGGTCCGGAGGTGGCGCCGCAGGTCACCAGCGTGGCGCCGGCCTTCATGGACTTCAGGCTTTCCTCCCAGGTAGCGGCGCCGACGTGCTCAATGACAATGTCCACACCCTCACCCGCCGTGATTCGACGAACTTCCTGCGAGATTTTCTGCTGGTAATGATTGATCACGAAATCAGCGCCGAGTTCCCTGCCCTTTTGCATCTTCCGCTCATCGCCGGCCGTGGCAATCACGCGGGCATGAAATAGTTTGGCAATTTGAATGGCAGCAATACCGACGCCGGAATTGGCGCCGAGAACCAGCACGGTCTGTCCGGGGCGAATCGCCGCGCGCCCGACCAGCATGTGCCACGCCGTTAGGAACACCAGCGGCACGCTGGCCGCCTGGTCAAAGGTAAGCTGATCGGGAATCGGGATGACATTCGCAGCCGGCACCGCGATTAACTCGCAGTTGCCACCGTCCACCGCGTTGCCCAGCACCGTGAACTCGCGGCACTGGTTCTGGCGCCCGTCAGCGCAGGCCGGACACCGGCCGCAGAAATGCATCGGCGCCAGCAAAACGCGCTGGCCGGCGCGAAATCCGCTGACGTATTCCCCAGCGCTGACCACTTCGCCCGCGATATCGCTGCCCAGGATGTGCGGCAGGGTGACGCCCGGCAGTCCTTTGCGCACCCAAAGATCAAGATGGTTCAGGGCGCAAGCGCGGACACGCACCAGTACCTGGTCCTTACGCGGCTGGGGATCAGCCACTTCCTCGTAGGTGAGAACCTCAGGGCCACCGAATTGGTGGATGCGAGCTGCCTTCATGACGGAATCTCCCGCGAACTATAAAAGCTAGCACAAGCAGCCGAACGGGAGGCCGCAAAGCCGCCGGAGCCAAGGACACTCCCCACCGGTTGTCCAGAGTGAGGCCTCCGCCTTGCGCGATGTGTGCTTTCCCGCTGATACTGGAAATTCACCCCTATGAAAACTAATCTGCTGCTGACCGCTCCCTCGCAAATCGAAACCGAATGCCTTGCCATCGTCATCCTGGACCGTGGCGAGAAGGACAAACCGCAGGTGACGGTGGAGTGTTCCGACGCCGCTGTCCGCGAAGCCGTCGCGTCCGTTCTAGCGAGCGCAGAAGTCACGGGACGCGCCTTTGAGACCACCCTGCTGCATGCCCCAGCAAAACTCAAGGCAAAGCGCTTGCTGCTGGTCGGTGGCGGGAAGGCGAAGACTTTTTCTGCTTTTGAACTCCGCCGCGTGGCTGGCGCCGCCGCACGTTTCGTCAAAGACCGGAACATTCGCGGCTTTGCGTTTGCCGTCCCCGAGAACGGAATCGGTAACGGAAGTGACGGAAGCGATGGAGAAGCTGCGGTGCGGGCAGTGGTCGAAGGCGTGTTCGTGGCGGACTTCGATCCTGACACTTACAAAAGTGACCGCAAAGACCAGAGCCTGGAAGCGTTCACCGTGGTAGCACGCGGCGACCAGGGCAAGTTACAGCAAGCGCTGGAAGCCGGCCGCATTGTGGGCGAGTCGCAAAATTTCACCCGGGAACTGGTCAATGAGCCTTCCAACCGCATGACGCCGACAATTCTCGGCGAGCGCGCGCGGAAGATGGCGGCAGAAGTGGGATTGAAGTGTGAGGTCTTCGGCGCAGACAAGATCAAAGAACTCAAGATGGGCGCGTTCTGGAGCGTGTCCCAAGGTTCGGACGAACCGCCGGCACTGATCGTGCTCCGCTACGAGCCGGCGGGCGCACCGGAGAAGCCGGTTCTGGGCCTGGTGGGCAAAGGGATTACGTTTGACACCGGCGGCATTTCCATCAAACCTGCGGATGGCATGGAGAAAATGAAGTACGACATGGCGGGCGGTGCGGCCATGCTCGGCGCGATGCGCGCCATTGCCCTGCTGCAACCGAAAGTGAGAGTGACCTGCATCGTCTGCGCCTCCGAAAACATGCCTTCGGGCAAAGCACAGAAACCCGGTGATGTGCAGATCGCGATGTCGGGCAAATCCATCGAAATCATCAATACCGACGCTGAGGGACGGTTAGTCCTGGCTGACGGTCTGCACTATGCCAAACAGCTCGGCTGCACTCACCTCGTCGATGCCGCCACGCTGACCGGCGCATGCGTGGTCGCGCTCGGCATGATCAATGCGGCCATCTTCGCCAGCGACGAGACCATGTACCAGCAGTTTCGTACCGCGCTCGATCGCTCCGGCGAGAAAATGTGGCGGCTGCCCCTCGACGACGAGTACAAAGAAATCATTCGTTCCGGGATCGCCGACATGGTCAACTCCGGTGGGCGCTGGGGCGGGGCCATCTCCGCCGCCATGTTCCTCAAGGAGTTTGCCGAAGACACGCCCTGGATCCATCTCGACATCGCAGGCACCGCGTGGATGGAAGAAGCCAAGCCGTGGATCGCCAAAGGACCTTCCGGCATCGCCGTGCGGGCGCTGGTGGAGTTTACGCGAGGCCTGGGCAAGACCTAGAGAACCCCGCGAAAACCAAGCGCCACGGATGGTGCGGATTCACACGGATTGTTTTTGGTTTTTCTCAATCCGTATTGCGTTTTTCTGGTCCGTTGAAATCCGCGAAATCCGTGGCCAAGCCAGGTTCGCCCCTACTTCTTGATCTCGCTCATCTGGTCGAGAAACTCTTTTACCAGCGGGGTTTCGTCGCGTTGTAGTCCGTTGCGGCGCATCACTCGCCACAGGTAGTTTCCGCCCGGGCGGTGGCCATCGTATACGGCCAGCACGTCCTCAGAGGGGCGGCTCATCACCGTCAATACCACGTCGGCATCACTGCGCCGGTAGACCAGAGCAAACATGCCTGATTTGTGGATGGCGTCCTGCACCGAACTGATGGCCTCGCGGTCTTCGGACAGGATTTCGGGGGAAAACTGGTCGCCGTCAAAGCTAGTTACGTAGATATAGCGCGCATTGCGCACTACGCCGAGCGAGCCCCACGCCTTGGCGAAGGCCGCGCTGGCGGTCAATAAGAGCAAGAGTACCGTAATTCGTTTTCGCACCAAACACCTCACAAGTCTCTGATGTCCATGTGATGCATTCGGTGCTTTAACTGTTGCCTTTCGGCCCTCCCACACTGGCAAGACCAGGTGACCATTTGCACGCCGCGGCGTCTACTGCACGGAGGTTATGCACGATGCTCGCGAAGACAGCACACAACATCTTTCGCTTGGTGTTACTGTGTAGCGCTTTGGCATTGCCCGCCCAGAGTGCCCGGCAGGCCAAACCAGCGCTCCCTCCCGCGTGTGAGAGCGAAGCCGCGTATCACAAGCTGGATTTCTGGCTGGGCGACTGGGAAGTAGTTGACTCGCACGACGGCAGCCCGGCTGGCACCAATCGCATCGAGAAAATCCTGAAGGGCTGCGCCATCATCGAGAACTGGCACGA
>JBGQDM010000152.1:0-5864 GCA_041495845.1 Terriglobia bacterium
GCCAGGCCAACGATGGTCTGCTTCACCGTGCTGATTCGCTTCATGATGTCGGCGCGTTGCTTGCGCAACACCTGCAATTCCTGGCAGGCCGCCCGCACCACCTCTTCCGCGTGGCTGGTCGGGGCCTGTGGACCCACCGCTTCCGGCAACTGGCTTCGCATTTCCACTGACAACGTCACAACCGCACCTCCTAGAGTCGCGTGCTTGCCTACTTTGACGTGGAAAACTCGCGCAAAGGCCACACAATGTGTTGAAACCACATTCAGCCATGACCGAAGCCACGCACACGGGGACGAAAAACAGTGTGTAAAGAAACGATTTGGCGGGGTGGATTGCCCGAGGCGCAGGGTCTGTGGAAATTCCCGGAAAAGGAGAGGTTACCGCCGATTGATCAACGCGGCCACGTAGCCCGCGCCAAAACCGTTGTCAATATTCACAACACTGACGTTGGAAGCGCAGGAATTCAACATCGCGAGCAGCGCGGCCAGCCCGCGGAACGCGGCGCCGTACCCCACGCTGGTGGGCACGGCGATCACCGGTACGCCGACCAGCCCACCGACCACGCTGGGTAGCGCCCCTTCCATGCCCGCGCATACGATCAGCACACTCGCGCCCGTCAACACGTCGCGATGGGCCAGCAGGCGGTGAATGCCGGCCACGCCCACGTCATACACGTGCCTCACTTCATTGCCCATGATTTCGGCGGTGACCACGGCTTCCTCGGCCACGGAAACATCGCTGGTGCCCGCGGAAACGACGACGATCGTGCCTTTGCCAATTTTCGTGTGGTCACGATGCAGCACGGCGGCACGTGCCAGTTCGTGATATTCCGCGCCGCGGACCTTCTTGCGAATCGCGGCAAACTGTTTTTCGTTGATGCGGGTGGCCAGCACATTGCTTCCGTGCCGTGCCAACCGCTGAAAAACAGTAGCGACTTGCGCCGGCGACTTGCCCTCGCCGAAGATGACTTCGGGCACGCCCACCCGCAGGGCGCGGTGGTGGTCCACCTTGGCAAATCCCAGTTCTTCGAAAGGCAGATGCCGCAGGCGCTGCACCGCCTCGTCGGGCGCGACGGTGCCTTTCCGGACTTGGTACAAGAGTTTTCGCAGCGCGGCAGCGTTCACGGGCGACCCCTCGGCCGAAACTGACAGGTATGAAGACTGTCAGAGTAAATGATCGCGGCGGTCGCCGCCAGCAGGCTGCGCCACGCGAGATTGGCTCCAGGGGCCTGCCCGCTCGCTGCGGGCCCGCCCGGAATTTCCCTCTGTGGCTCTGGATCGGGAACTTCACCTTCGTCCTGCGGGCGAGAGAATTTTTTTCTTGCCTGAATCCTGGCACCCCCGGTTCTCATCTACTGGTGCAAGCTGCGGAGTAGATCGGTTGTGAGAACCGCCGCAGCAGACTTTTTCAGCGACCTACCCATGAACCTCGCTGGCCAGAACGCCTGTTGTATGTGTTGTTGTTGCGGCGCACAGGTGCGTCTCTGGCTAATTGGGAGCATTGATCGAAGTTAGAAGACTTTAGGTAGTCCAGGATCAGGCCCACTTGCTGGAGACAGCAGGTGGGCTTTTTGTTTGGGCGGAGAGGTTGCGAGGTGAAGGATGCAGACGGCGGACAAGATTCCAGAAACCAAAGCACAACGCGTGGAGCGGCTGAAGCGGGAGAAAAACCCCTGGGAACATCTGGAGGACATCCGGCGGTTTGCGCGCGAAGGGTTCGGGTCGATTCCGCCGGAGTGGTTGGGGACATACTTCCGTTGGTGGGGCGTTTACACACAGGGAGACGGGGCGGGAGTGCTGGGAGGCAAAGCAGGCGAAGGCAAAGCGCTTCCCTGCTTCATGGTGCGTATCCGGATTCCGAACGGGAAGTTGACGTCGCAGCAGATGCGCGCGATTGCCGCAGTGACAGAAGCGCATGCGCGCGGGGTGGGAGATCTCACGGTGCGGCAAAATTTTCAACTGCACTGGACCACGATCGAGTCCTTGCCGGAAGTTCTCGACCAGTTGTGGCAGGCCGGCTTGACCACGCGGGGCACGTGCGGCGACGACACTCGCAATCTCACCGGCTGCCCGTTGGCCGGCGTGGATGCCGACGAAATCTGCGATGCCTCGCCGCTGGTACAGCAGGTCAATGACTTTTTCGTAGGCCATGGCGAGTTCTACAACTTGCCGCGCAAATTCAAGATTGCCATTACGGGCTGCAGGGTGTGGTGCTCGTATCCGGAGATCAATGATGTTGGGCTGACGGCGGCGCGGCGGCAGGTGGGAGGGCGCGAGGAAATTGGATTCTCGCTGCGCGTGGGCGGAGGGCTCTCCACTGACCCGCATCTGGCCGTGCGTTTGAACGCATTCGTCGGCTGGAACCAGGTGCTGCCAGTGGTGCGCGGTGTGGCCGAACTTTTCCGCGACGCGGAGGTGCTGCGCCAGAACCGTGAGCGAGCGCGCTTGAAGTTCCTGTTTCTACGTCACGGTTGGACGGCGGAAACATTCCTGGCCGAACTCGAGTCGCGTCTCGGTTTCCGGCTTGCGTCAGCAGTGGAAGAAGATGCGCCCAATGATGTGTATCGCGATCATGTGGGGATTCATCCGCAAAAGCAGCCGGGATTGGTGTACGTAGGGGCGGCCGTGGTGCGTGGACGGCTGACAGCGGCGCAAATGCGCACCGTGGCGGATCTCGCCGACCGGCACGCTGAGGGCGAACTGCGCACCACGAACATGCAGAATCTGCTGATTCCAAACGTGTCCATCGAGCGTGCCGCGGTACTGGCCGACGCCTTGACCACCGCCGGTTTGCAAGTGGGCGGCTCTCCCTTTGCGCGCGGCGTGGTGGCGTGCACCGGCATGGAATTCTGCAAGCTGGCCATTACGGAAACGAAGACCTTCGCGCGCTGGCTGGTGGAAGAACTCGACGAGCGCCTGCCTGGATTCGAGCAGCATTTGAAGCTGCACGTCACCGGCTGCCCCAACAGTTGCGGGCAGCATTGGATCGCTGACCTCGGACTGGAAGGCAAGAAAATCAAAATCGACGGGCAGATGGTGGATGCCTACTACTTCTGCGTGGGCGGCGCCGTGGGGCTTCACCAATCTATTGCCCGGCCCGTGGGATACCGCTGCGTGGCGACGGAAGTTCCGCAAGCCATCGAACGCTTGCTGCGCCAGTACCTGGCGGAGCGCATGGCGGGCGAGAACTTGCGGCAGTTTTTCGCAAGACATAGTGACGCGGAATTACGAGCGATGCTGGCGGGAGAGGCGGTGCTGGCGGTCCTTCGCGACCTGCCCGCAGAACCTGCTCCGCATGGCGTGGAGGGATGACGATGAACCTATTTCCAGTATTTCTGAAGTTGGCGGGGCGTCCGGTCTTGGTGGTCGGTGCTGGACGTGTGGGCGAACCGAAGATCGAAAGCGTGCTGCGGGCGGGAGGAGCGGTGCAAGTGGTGGCGCCGGTAGCAACTCTCCGGGTGGCAGAGTGGGCACGCGCGCGGCAAATCGTGTGGCGGCAGCGTGATTTCAAGAGTACGGACCTGGCAGGCATGTTCCTGGTGATTGCCGCCACACCTTCGGCCGAACTCAATCACCGCGTGGTAGAAGAAGCGCGCGCGCGCGGCATTCTGAGCAATGCCGTGGATGATCCTGAATATTGCGACTTCTACTCCCCAGCGGTGGTGCAGCGCGGGGCGCTGCAGATTGCCATCTCCACTGCTGGTCAGAGCCCAGCGCTGGCGCAACGTCTGCGCCACGACTTGGAACAGCAGTACGGCCCGGAATACGAGCGCTGGCTGGAGGAGCTGGGCCAGCGGCGCCAGGAGCTCCTCCGCAGTGTGAGCGACCCGGAAAAGCGCAAAGGCCTGCTGCATCAACTCGTCAGCCGTGAGGCCTTCGCCCGCAGAACCGGGCAAAATCTCGCCCCAACGAGCCAGTCATGAACGGCAAGGTTTACCTCGTCGGTGCCGGTCCTGGCGATCCCGAACTGCTCACGTTGAAAGCACTCAAGGTGCTGGGCCAGGCCGATGTTGTGCTCTACGACGAACTGGTCAGCAACGAGATTCTGGAGCTGATCCCGCCGCAAGTTCGCCGCCAATCCGTGGGCAAGCGCGCCGGGAGAGAGGGTATCTCCCAGACAGAGATCAACGCCGTGCTCGTGAAAGAAGCGGGCCTTGGGTTGACGGTGGTGCGCCTGAAGGGCGGTGATCCGCTTATCTTCGGGCGCGCCGGAGAAGAACTGGAAGCGCTACGCAGGAGCGGAATCGAAGTGGAAATTGTCCCCGGCGTTACTTCGGCCCTCGGCGCCGCGGCAGCAGCACAAATTCCGCTCACTCACCGGCATTTTGCCTCGGCGGTAACTCTGCTTGCAGGCCAGTCGGCGGCGGACGCGGCTCCCGCGGACTGGCGACCTTTTGTCCAGTCCGGCGCGACCCTCGTGCTCTACATGCCGGGAAGCGACTACGCCACCATCGCCGCCAAGCTGCGCGCCGCTGGCATCGAAGACGATCTCCCGTGCGCGGTGATTGCGCGCGCTACTACCGCGGAACAACAAATCCACGCCACCACCGTCGCCGGGCTTGCCTACACCGCACCCCTTCCCAGCCCCGCACTGCTGGTGGTCGGTGCTGTCGCCCAGTTTGTGGCAACCCAGCCCGCCCGCGCTTTCCTCGCCGACACCCTGGTGGCTTGTCGCACCGCAAACTAATTCGTCCACGGAAAACTTGAAGACCGCGGTGACTGAGCTTCGATCGGATGCCATCAGCGGCGAATGTAAGGAGTGACGCCATGCAACAACTCGTAGCAACGATGCAACCGCAAGCGGAGGCGTGGAGCGCCGAGGAGGTGTTGCGCTGGGCCTTTGCTGAATTTGGTTCCGGCCTTGCGATCGCCTCTGCTTTCGGCGCCGAGGGCATGGTGATGATCGACTTGGCCGCGAAGATCCGTCCCGACTCTCGCGTCTTCACGCTGGATACCGATTTTCTTTTTCCCGAGACCTACGCCTTGATGGAGCGGATCGAAGCACGTTACCGCATCCGGGTGGAGCGGGTGCGCGCCGGCGTGACGCCCGAAGAGCAGACCCGCCAGCACGGCCCTC
This sequence comes from Terriglobia bacterium, assembly GCA_041495845.1. Classification (GTDB taxonomy): domain Bacteria; phylum Acidobacteriota; class Terriglobia; order Terriglobales; family Acidobacteriaceae; genus JBGQDM01. The sequence goes on from JBGQDM010000152.1 coordinate 5,077, forward strand.
ATCTATGGAAGACCAACCCCGACCTCTGCTGCCAGATGCGGAAGGTGGAACCGCTGCGCTTGAAGCTCGCTGAGTTGCAGGCCTACGCGACGGCCATCCGCCGCGACCAGACCCCGGCACGGGCCAGCGCACAGAAGATCGAGTGGGACCAGCGTTTCAGCATCGTCAAAGTCAATCCTCTCGCCGACTGGAGTTCTGACGACGTTTGGGACTACATCCGCGCCCACCACTTGGAGTACAACCCGCTGCACGATCAGCACTACCCCAGCATTGGCTGCACGCACTGCACCCGCGCCGTTCTCCCCGGAGAAGAACCACGCGCCGGACGGTGGGCAGGACTAGAAAAAACAGAGTGCGGATTGCACGAGAGAAGGCCGACTGCGGCACTCATTCCCGAAGCGGAGTTAGCCAAGGCGGCCGTGGCGGGGCAGGTCGACCCGGAGGGTGGGGGTTAATGATGAGGTGGCGAAATAAATCAACAGACAGTGACACGCCGAACTCGTTTTGGATCGGCAGTTCCAGTTTGGGATAGCGACGTACGGCGGGCGGCGAGTTCGCTGTGGATATCCGAGAGCGCAATTAGGTTGGAGGTTGGCGACACGGTAACAGTTTTCGCCAGCGCTTTCAGCGGCTTGCGTCGAGCACAGGACTTTCTTCCGTTCCACAAGTGGTACCGCTGCCGGCATGGCACGCGGCATGCAGTGAGGAGTCAATGCAAGGATGGGCTGCGGCGTGGAGCCGGCCATTCGAAGGAGCGACGTGAAGGACATCAACTTGGTGTTGCGGGA
>JBGQDM010000153.1:0-5597 GCA_041495845.1 Terriglobia bacterium
CGAGAACCTGATGGTGCTGGAAGGCAGCGTGCCGGGAGCGAACGACGGATATCTGATGATTGTGAAGTCCAAGAAGCCACCGAGAGAGCGTCGCGGGTTTGCCGGAACAACCACCGTGGATCCGTTGAAGGCGGCGAAACGCGCAGCCAAGAAGGGCTGAGCAATTTAGGGTAGGCAGAGAAAAGCATATGGCGACGATTGATGTGCACAACCTGAGCGGCCAGAAGGTGGGTTCGATGACCCTGGCCGACGAGGTATTCGGGGCGGTGAACGAGGACCTGCTCTGGGAAGCGGTGAGGCATTACCGCGCCGGGCTGCGAGCGGGTACCCATGCCACCAAGAACCGCAAGCTGGTGTCCGGTTCCGGCAAGAAGTTGTGGAAGCAGAAGGGCACGGGACGGGCGCGTATCGGCTCCATCCGGTCGCCTCTGTGGCGGCATGGGGGTACGGCGCACGGACCGCAGCCGCGCTCCTATGAATACGACTTTCCGCGCAAGAAGCAGTTGGGCGCGCTACGTTCGGCGCTGGCGGCCAAGTTCGCCGACGGCAAGCTGGTGGTGGTGACCGGTTTCGAGCTCAAAGAAGTGAAGACGAAAACGTTCCGTCAGGTGCTGAATGGGCTGCAGGCGGAGTCCACCGTGTTGCTGGTGGAAGCGTCAAAGACCGAGAACCGCAACCTGGAATTGAGTACGCGCAATCTGGCTGGAGTGGAGCTGGTGCGTGGCCATGAAGTGCATCCGTATCACCTGCTGCGTTATGAGCGGGCGATATTTGCGCAGGCAGCGCTGGAAAAATTGCAGGCCACGCTGCTGGCTTCGGCGCCCAAGCGCCATGCGGAGGTGGCTTGATGAAATCCGCATATCAGATTTTGCGGCGGCCCATTATTACGGAAAAGGGCCTGTCGGTGAAGGAAACGCAGTCCACGCTGGTGTTTGAAGTGGCGCCGGCGGCGACCAAGACGGAAATCCGCGAAGCGGTGCAGTACATTTTCAAGGTGAAAGTGGCTTCGGTGCGGACGGCGAATTTTCCCGGCAAAGAGCGGCGGCGCGGCAAGTTTGCCGGCTTCCGTTCGGACTGGAAAAAGGCGTATGTGCGGCTACGGGCCGGCGAGAAGATGCCGGAGTATGCCCAGAACTTGTAGCTGAGAGCGGAAAGCTAAGAGCTAAGAGCTGATTTATGGCCATTAAGACATATCGACCGACGACTGAGACGCGGCGCTTCCAAACCACGCTGGTCAACGAAGAGTTGACCACCGACCGTCCGCATAAACCGCTGACCGCACCGAAGAAGCGTACGGGTGGGCGGCGGAATTCGGGCGACATCACCAGCTGGTTCCGTGGCGGTGGGCACAAGCGCAAACTGCGCCTGATTGATTTCAAGCGCGATAAGGCGGGCATTCCCGCGAAGGTGGTTTCGATCGAATACGACCCCAACCGCTCGGCGCGCATCGCGTTGCTCAGCTATGTGGACGGTGAAAAACGCTACATTCTGCAGCCCAATGGATTGAAAGTGGGGCAGCAGGTGGTGAGCGGGCCAGAAGCCGACATTCTGGTGGGCAATGCGTTGCCGTTGCGGAACATTCCGCCGGGCACGACGGTGCACAGTTTGGAGCTGAGGCCGGGGAAAGGGGCGCAGATGGTGCGCTCGGCCGGTGGTTCGGCGCAGCTGGTAGCGAAAGAGGGCGATTATGCCCTGGTGAAGCTGCCTTCCGGCGAAACGCGCAAGGTGTTGCTCGACTGCATGGCGACGATCGGGCAGGTGGGAAACACCGACCATGAGAATGTGACCATTGGCAAAGCGGGGCGCAAGCGTTGGCTGGGGCGCAAACCGCACAATCGCGGCGTGTCCATGAACCCGGTCGACCATCCGCACGGCGGCGGCGAAGGCCGCACCTCGGGCGGTCGCCATCCGGTGACTCCATGGGGCCAGCCGACGCGCGGCTATAAGACACGCAACAGCAAGCGTACGGACAAGTTCATTGTGAATCGTCCGAAGTAAGAGAGTTGCAGTAGGAAATGAACCGAGAGCGGGCAGTACAAGCTGCCGGCTAGAAGCTGAGAGCGGAATTTATGGCACGTTCAACCAAGAAGGGCGCGTTTGTGGATGGCCACCTGATGACGCGGGTGGAAGGCATGAACGCGCGCAATGAGAAAAAGGTGTTACGCACCTGGTCACGGCGTTCGACCGTGGTGCCGGAGATGGTGGGCCACACCATCGCGGTGCACAACGGCAGGAAGTTTATTCCGGTGTACGTCACCGAAAACATGGTGGGACACAAGCTGGGCGAGTTCAGTCCGACGCGCCAGTTCAAAGGCCACTCCATGAGGGCGGCGACGGAAACGGTGGCGCGTCCGGCCGGGATTCCGGGAGGGCCGGGGGCGATCACGCCGGCTGCACCCGCCACGCCGAAGGCCTAGAAGCTGGTTTGCGACCTCTGTAACGAGAGATGATGACGATGGAATTCAGAGCGGAAGTAAAGTACGAGCGAGTTTCACCGCAGAAAGCGCGCCTGGTGTTGGAGTTGATCAAGGGCAAGCGGGCGGAGGATGCGCTGCGCACACTGGCCTTTACCAAGAAACGGGTGGCGGAGACGATTGGCAAACTGCTGCAGTCGGCGGTGGACAACGCCAACTATCTGAGCCAGGAAAAAGGGCTCGATGTGGATGTGGACCAGTTGATTGTGCAGCGGGCGGTGGCCAACGATGGGCCGCGAGCGAAACGCATTCGCCCGGCGCCCATGGGGCGGGCCTTCCGTTATCAGCGGCGGATGGCGCATATCGAGATTACGCTGGGCGAGCGCAAAACCCAGGCGTCGGGATCGATGGTGACTACGGCGGAAGCGCCGGTGGCGGCAAAAGCGCCAGCGAAGCGCAAAGTGCAGTCGCGCCAGAAGGCCACAAAAAAGAAAGCGGGCGCAGCCCGGTAGGACCAGAGGAGACACGATGGGACAAAAAGTTCACCCCTACGGATTCCGCCTCGGCTATACCAAGCCGTGGAAGTCGCGCTGGTTTGTGGAGCGGGACTACGACAAGTTGCTGCATGAGGATGTGCGGCTGCGCATCGAGTTGAAAGAGAAGCTGAAGTCGGCGGGCGTGAGTTCGATCGAGATTGAGCGTCCGGGCAACAAGCTGCGCATCATTATCCGCACGGCACGCCCCGGCATCATCATCGGCCGCAAGGGCGCGGAGATTGACAAGCTCAAGTTGGACATGCAGAAGCGCACCAACCGCGAGGTGCATGTGGACATTCTGGAAGTCCACAAGCCGGAGCTGGATGCGCAGCTGGTTTCGGAATCGATTGCGCTGCAGTTGGAAAAGCGGGTGGGGTTCCGGCGGGCGATGCGCAAGTCGGTGGATTCGGCGCAGCGGTTTGGCTGCAAAGGCATCAAGGTGCGGGTGAGTGGACGTTTGAACGGCAATGAAATCGCGCGTTCGGAGTGGTACCTGCAGGGGCGGTTGCCGCTGCACACGCTGCGCGCGGACATTGATTACGGCTTCACCGAGGCGCGCACCACCTATGGCGTGATTGGCGTGAAGTGCTGGATTTATCGTGGCGAAATTCTGCCACCGAAAAAGCGGGAGCCGCGGGCGGCGCAAGGCGCGTTCTAGCGGAGTGCGAAAGAGACCGATATGTTGATGCCAAAGAAAGTCAAGTACCGCAAGCAACAGCGCGGGCGCATGTGCGGCAAGGCGTGGACCGGGGGCGAGTTGGCGTTCGGCGACTTCGGGTTGAAGACGCTGGAGCCAGGCTGGATCACCGACCGGCAGATCGAAGCCAGCCGGGTGGCCATCACCCGCTTTGTCAAGCGCGGCGGCAAGGTTTGGATCCGGCTGTTTCCCGATAAGCCGGTGACCAAGAAGCCGGCTGAAACCCGTATGGGTAAAGGGAAGGGTGCGCCGGACCACTGGGTGGCAGTGGTGAAGCCGGGCCGGATTTTGTTCGAGATGGAAGGGGTCTCGCGGGCGGATGCGCAGGAGGCGATGCGGTTGGCCTCCCACAAACTGCCCCTGCGGACGATATTTGTGGCGCGTCAAGGCGTGCAGCACTAGGAAACAAAATGGCGACCAAGATCAAGGCGATTGACAAGTTACGCAACCTGACTGGGCCCGAGTTGCGGCACCAGGAGAGCGAGCTCATGGACCAGCTCTTTCGGCTGAAGTTCCAGCTGAAGATGGGACAGACGGAGAGCCTGAAAAAGATGCGCGGATTACGCAAGGACATTGCCCGCGTGAAGACGCTGGCGCGCGAGCGCGCGGCGGCGGGAACGCCGGAGAGGACATAGATCATGGCGGAAACAACCAGGCAGGCCGCGGTGCACCATGTGGGCAAGCGCAAGGTGGTGGTGGGCGAAGTGGTTTCCACCAAGATGGCCAAGACCATCGTGGTCGAGGTAACGCGCAAGTTTTCGCACAAACTCTACGGACGCGTCATCACCCGGGGCAGCAAGTTTTATGCCCACGATGAGAACAAGGTGGCGCAACTGGGCGATCAGGTGCGGATCGAGGAAACGCGGCCGCTGTCCAAACTGAAGCGTTGGCGGCTGCTCGACATCGTGCGCCGGTCGAAGCTGGCGCCGGAAATTCCGGCGGAAGTGGCGAACGTAGGCTGAAGCGCTGGCGCGGAGCCGACAGGAGAGGGACCTATGGCCGTAATGATGCGCAGCATGCTCGAAGTCGCCGACAACAGCGGCGCCCGCAAGCTACAGATGATTTTGCCGCTGGGTGGCGATACCGGGCTGCGCGCCGGACTAGGGGATGTGGTGACTGCCAGCGTCAAGGAAGCCTCGCCCGATGGGCAGGTCAAGAAGGGCGTGGTGGTGAAGGCGGTGATCGTGCGCACCCGCAAGGAGCATCGCCGCCGCGACGGTACCTATATCCGCTTCGACCAGAATGCGGCGGTGCTGATCAACGATGCCGGCGAGCCGGTGGGGACGCGCGTGTTTGGTCCGGTGGCGCGCGAACTGCGCGAGAAGAAATTTTTGAAGATTGTTTCCCTGGCGCCCGAGGTGTTGTAAGGCGCGGATGAAGGTTGATGAATGATGAAGACGGCGACAGAGACGGCACGCAGGCGAGTGGACATTAAGCGCAACGATCAGGTGAAAGTGATCGCGGGGCGCGACAAGGGTAAGCAGGGGCGCGTGCTGCGGGTGGACCCGGCCAGGGGACGCGTGCTGGTGGAGCACGTGATGATGGTGAAGAAACACGTGCGGCCGAATCCGCAGCGCAACGTGAAAGGCGGCGTGGCGGAGCAGGAAAGCTCGGTGTCGCTGTCGAATGTGATGCTGGTCTGTCCTTCCTGTCAGCGTCCGGTACGCATTGGACACGACAAGAAGGGTGACCAGCGGGTGCGGGTTTGCAGCAAGTGCGATGGTGTGCTCGACAAATGAAGTGGCTCACGAACCGGTAACCACTCCGAAACCGTGGGAAGGAACTGAAGAAAATGGCGAAGAAGGAAAAATCTGGAGCAGCGGGGGCGCCGGAAAAGGTGGCGGGACGTCCGCGGCATGGCGCCAAAGAGCGTCCCCGGCTGCGCGCGCGTTTTGAGAAGGAACTGGCGCCGGCCTTGATGAAGGAACTGGCCATCACCAACCACATGGC
>JBGQDM010000154.1:0-5483 GCA_041495845.1 Terriglobia bacterium
AACTCGCGAAGATTTGCGGCTGCGCCTGTGGCCGGCAGATACCTTCGTTGATTTTGATCACAGCCTGAACACCGCCATCAACAAACTCCGCGATGCGCTGGGTGATGCCGCTGCGAATCCGCGTTTCATCGAAACTCTGGCCCGGCGCGGCTACCGCTTCATCGCGCCCGTACAGATGGAAACGCGGGAGACACCCACGCCCTCGGCCCCTTCGCCACTGCCGCCGGAAAACGCGCCCGAACTCCCACCGGTCCACCGCGGCCTGACGCGCACCTTGTTTGTTCTGCTCCAGATCATGTATCTGTCGTTCTACGTTTCCGCATTAATGCATCTGGATGAAGTGCGGCTGATCGCCAGCGCCTGGTCAACCCCTCAGACCGCGATGATGATTGTCATTGGGGTCATGCTGACCGCATGCGCCGGCATCCCGCTGCGGTTCTACTTGCTGACCGCGGCTGGATTCGACTATCCGCAACTGGGTAAGAAGTTTGCCCGGCTCTATCCCGCGGTCTTTGTTCTGGACTTGCTCTGGGGCCTGTCGCCATTTCTCCTCCGGCACCGGATCGGTTCGGGAGCGGCCCTGGCGGCCGTGGCGGCTCTCCTCTATGTACCGTTTGCGGAACGCACCCTGGTGCGCATGACGTACCGCGATTCCGGCCCGCGCGGCTGAGATTCCCGCAGCGTCCCGTTCCTCAGTGGAACGCCCAGCCCAGGCGAAACTCGACAATGTGTCCGTCGCTGTTGAGGTGATCACGGAACTCCAGGCGGATGGCTTGGTGCTTGCTATACCAGTAGTGCGCACCGATGCCGTAGTTGAAATAGTTGACGTGGCCATTGCGGATCGCCACTGTGTATCCGGCGGTGGCAAAGGGCGAGAAGCGGGAACTGCGGCGGGGCTGGTAGTTGACGTCGAAGGAGCCGACCCCAATGCCGTCGCCAAAAGCACGCCACGCCGACAGGCGTCCCAGTTCCGCACCCACGCCAAAGTTGTTCCACAGTGCGAACTCCGCCCCGGCGCCAAAGTGGATGGATCCGCGAGAGGCGTGCACATCCGTGATGGCGCCCGGCGCAATGAACAAATAACCCTGCCCTCTGGATTCCTCGACCGTCTGGGCGGGCAACGTCGCCGCCCCTAACAGCACAACCAACATGCATCCCAACAGGCTCTTCATAGGCACCGCGGTCTCCTAACGCAAATCATTTAGCACAGATTTTCTAACGCAGATCATTTAACGCAAATCCGTGCTCTCCGGGTTGTAATAAAAATGAAATGCTAAACCAAGATACTTCCCCTTGAATTCGGTGGGCAGCGGGGGAAAGGGGTTGGAATTGGTGATGCCCGCCCAGGCGGCACGATCGAGCGCGACGTCGCCTGAAGTGGCAGCCACATTCATGTTGGCCACGCGGCCATCGGGAAGAATCAGGAAAATGATGGAGACCTTCCCTTTCTTCATCAGCGGCGGACGCGCCACCTCGGGAATCAGCAAATACCAGTTGGTGCGCACGTCGTGGAGAACGCGGGCGAGATAAGGACCAAAGTCCACACCCATGGTATCGGTGAGGATGTTGACGTCGGTGGCGGTTCCGGGCTGCCCTTGGGTCAGGCCCATGTCTCCGGCGTTACCGCCGGAGCCGGGATTAGCCAGAGCGGCACGCGCCGCCTGCTCAATGGCGGAGCCGGCGGTCACGGAGCCGCCAAACAATATCTTGGGCGCAACCGGAGGCTGCAACCGCGCCACCTGAGGCTGAGCGTCCTGCGGCAAGCCCTGCGGTTTCGCGGGTGGTTGGTTGGCTGGAGTTTGCGCCTGCTGCGGTGGCGCGGTGGGCCCAGGATTGCCGGGACGTGAACTGTCCAGAATCTTGCGTAGTTCATTGGGGTCGAGGTCGGGACGGCGGCTGGCCACGCGGTCTTTGTCCGAGATCACATTCGTGTCTGCCCGCTTGGCAATCTTCTGCGCGTCCGAAGGCAATTCCAGATAGGTCAGGTCACGCTGCCGCATCCAGTCATTCGGCGTCACCACGAGCAGGGAGTGGCGCTGCGGAAAGAGACGCACCAGCCACTCCGAATTCACCAACCCAACGATCACAATGAGGTGGACGACGACCGAAATCCAGAAAGCTTCCCGCATCCGGGAGCGCGCCAGATCGTCTTCCAACTGCACCAGCAGCGCGGGAGCATCCAGATGAGCAGGGGTGGCGCGATAGGCGCGGACCCAGTGCCCGGCATCGTAGAGCTCACCGCCCGGCGGCACCGGTTTCGGTGGAGGGGTCACCGGGTCGCTGGGCGGAATGTGCGTACTGGGCATCAGGCCGAGGCAGTCCCTGCTTCCTATTGTCGCATTGACGGCGGGCTTGCGCGTGCCCTCCAAAGGTCGGGGGTGGCGGGCTGCATCCAGTCGGTCAACCTGGGCCGTCAGACCGTCAGTTGGATGCGCCGGGCGTGCTCGCGGATGGCTGTCTGAATTTCCAGGGCCAGCGCTAATGCCCGGCGTCCGTCTTCCAGCGTCACCACCGGTTCTTGGCGGCTGCGAACGGCTTCGAGGAATGCCAGCAACTCCGCCCGCAGCGGTTCCTCCTGGGTGACCGCGGGCTTGGTGATCTTGATCATGGAGTCAGCCTGGCCGGGAATCGGGTTGGTACCGAGCGGATCGACGGTAAAGACGAGCAAGTCCTGCCGGCTGTAGTCAATCGAAAGATACTGGTGCGGCTGGAAGAAGCGCACCTTGCGCACCCGCTCGGTGGAGACGCGACTGGCGGTGAAGTTGGCCACGCCGCCCGACTCGAATTCCAGACGCACGTTGGCGATATCAGTCTTTCCGGTCAGAATGGGCAGCCCTACCGCGTGCACCTGCTTCACCGGCGAGTTGACGAACGAGCAGACGATGTCCAGATCGTGAATCATGAGGTCGAGCACGACATCCACATCGAGCGAGCGCGCGGTGAAGACACTGAGACGGTGCACTTCGAAAAACAGGGGGCGGTTGAGCAGTGGGTAGGTGGCTTGCACTGCCGGGTTGAAGCGTTCGAGATGGCCGGCTTGGGCGATGCGGCTGTTCTGCCGGGCCAGGCGAATGAGGTGGTTGGCGTCCTCCACCGTGGCGGCGATCGGCTTCTCCACCAGCACGTCAATGCCGGCTTCCATCAGCGTACCCGCCACGTGGAGATGCTCGGAGGTGGGCACCGCAACGGAGGCGGCTCGAATCTCATGCCAGGTGAGAAGCTGTTGCAGGGAACCAAAGGCACGACAACCGTACTCGCGGGCCAGGGCATCCGCACGGGTGGGATCGGCGTCCACCACGGCGGCCAAGCGGACGGGCAAGCCTTGCGTTTCCAACTCGTGATAAACGCGGGCGTGGTTCCGGCCAAAAGCGCCGGTGCCGACGACGGCGACGGGGATGCGGTCTGCAGTCAGTCTGTTACTCCCGCCAGCGAACCTGAGCGAAAGATGATTCTCTCAAGCCTCGTGGAAATTGTGAAATATGGAAATCGATTCCCCCCGGATGCAGCCGGAGCGGCGCTGAATAGCCGATTACACGTGAGTCGTGTATCGTAGGGTGGTGATTGTTTCCTTTGGCGACCGGACAACGGAGGACATTTATCACGGGCGCGATACGAAGGCAGCACGCAGGATTTCCGGGGCGTTGTGGGAACGGGTGCAGAGAAAGCTGGACCTGCTGCACGCGAGTGCAACGCTTGAGGATTTGAAGGTGCCCAGAGCGAACCATTTGGAAAAGCTGGCTGGTGATTTACAGGGCTTCTACAGTATCAGGGTGAACCAGCAGTATCGTTTGATCTTTCGCTTTCATGCTGGAACCTGCACCGATGTGCAGTGCACGGATTATCACCAGGAGCGCAAATATGCTGCCGAGCAATCGCCTCACCAGCCATCCCGGCCAGATCCTGGCGAAAGAGTTTCTGGCGCCCCTGCGCCTGACCCAGACCGCACTCGCCGGGGCCTTGGGCATTTCCGTAAATCGCCTGAACGAACTGGTGCGCGGCAAGCGCGGCATTACGCCACAGACGGCGCTCTTGCTGGCCGAGTATTTTGGCAACTCGGCGGAGTTCTGGATGAATTTGCAGACCGCGTTTGACCTGACGCGGGCACGGGCGGAAATGGCGCGGAAACCAGCAAGCAGCACCCGCGGACGAACCCACAGGGGCCGCGTGTCGCGGGCAGCCGGAGCGGATTAGCCACATGGGACGCTGACCGTTGGAACCGCCCGCCCACTACATCTGAGGATCAGCCGTAATAGCGACGCCGGCTTCGTCGGCGGCGCGCACAATCGCTTCCCCCTCGAGCAGCAGGCATTTCCCAGCATCCACAGCCAGACAGGTAGCGCCCGCTCGCCGCATGGTTTCGATGGTCGTCAGGCCCACCACGGGCACGTCGAAGCGCATGTCCTGGTTCGGCTTCGCCACCTTGACCACGGTCAAGCTGCGGCGCAGCGTGGAGGGACCGCCGCTGAGCGAAGCCATGATTTGCCCGGCGCGTTCAATGGTGACGTCGGTCCCTTCCATCGCTTCGACTGAGACACACGCTGCCTCAGCGATGACCACCGTCTGCCCAATGTCGTACTGCGCGAGCTGTCGCGCGGCCGCCCGCCCATAAGCAACATCTTTTCTTTCCGCTTCCGTGGGTGCGCGCTTGGTCAGCACCCCGGGTTTGGCCAGCAACGGCTCAAGTAGCGCAGTCGAAGCTTCCAGATGGATGCCCTCATCTTCGAGCACCTTCGCGACCGCACCGATGAGCGAATCTGTGTTGCGCGCTCCTAGCGACAACAAGAGCTTGGCCAGCCGCCAATCCGGTTTGATGGCGGAAAAAATCTGTTTGTGCCTGACCTGTCCGGCCATCACGGCGCGCGTGACCCCAGCTTTCTGGAACGTCTCGATGAGACGGGAAAGCTCACCCAGCGAGAGCCAGTGGACCGCCGCCGCTCCGTGCTTCTCGATTTCCGCGGAAGCCTCTTCCTTGATGGCCGCCACCACCACCTCGTAACCCTGGGCGCGCGCGGCCTCAAGCACAAGAAAGGGGAAGCGTCCGTTGCCCGCAATCAGGCCGAGCTTCTTCATGCCGCAGCGATCTCCTGGGCGGCTGCCAGAACTTCCGGCACCACCGCGTCCACGTCCGCCCCGCGGGTGCGATGGTTCACGATGCAAGCGCGCAGGCAGAACCTGCCCTCGAGTAGGGCGTTGGACAAATAGACCCGGCCACGAGCGACAATGCGCTTCAGCAGTTCCGTATTGAACGTATTGCGCTGGGCCGGGGAAGCGTTAGTGTCCCGCAGATGACGGAAGCACACGGCGCTGAGTTCCACCGGGCCGATCTGTTCCAGCATGGGTGACGCTTTCACAGAGGCGGCCAGGCGCTGGGCATGGTCGAGGTCGCGCTGGATGGAAGCGCGAAACGACTGCAAGCCGTGATAGCGCAATGAGAGCCAGAGTTTGAGGGCGCGAAAGCGGCGCGAAAGCTCAATCGATTCCTC
>JBGQDM010000155.1:0-5470 GCA_041495845.1 Terriglobia bacterium
CGCGGGTCAGGTGCGAGCTTCCGGCTCAGTCAATCGACTGAAGTTCTTTGCCCGGTTTGAAGCGCACCGCCTTACCCGGAGGAATGGACACTTCGGCGCCGGTGCGAGGATTGCGGCCAATGCCGGTTTTGCGCGGGCGCACGGTGAAGACGCCGAAACCGCGCAACTCAATGCGGTCGCTGCGGGTGAGGGCTCGCTTCATGCTCTCAAACACCGTCTCCACAGCCAGTTCGGCCTTGGTCTTGGTGATGCCAGTCTTGGTCACCACTTCGTTGATGATGTCGAGCTTGATCACGATCGGCTCCGGATGAAGGGCCGGGAATTGGTCCCCATCAAGTTACTGATCCTAAGGGGGATAGGCAAGATTGTCAATGTTACTCCTGTCCCGTACTATTGACGTACCCTCGAAGCCCAGCCCGCTTCTCGGAGCGAGCGACATCGTTCCCGCCATGATTTCTTAATTTCACGGGCGCAACACCGCCTGATGCACGAGGAGAAGCATGCTCAAGAGTGATCGTTGGATTCGCAAGATGGCCCTGGAACACGACATGATCAATCCCTACTCGGAGAAACAGATGAACCAGGGAGTGATCTCCTATGGTGTTTCGTCCTATGGCTACGACCTGCGAGTGGCGGATGAATTCAAGATTTTTACCAACGTGAATTGCACCGTAGTCGACCCCAAGAATTTCGACGAGCGTTCCTTTGTCACCATCCGATCGGATGTGGCCATCATTCCGCCGAACTCCTTTGCCCTGGCGCGGTCGGTGGAATATTTCAGGATTCCGCGTGACGTGCTCACCCTCTGCGTCGGGAAATCAACCTACGCGCGCTGCGGCATCATCGTCAACGTGACGCCGTTCGAGCCGGAGTGGGAAGGCTTCGTGACCCTGGAGATTTCGAACACCACGCCGCTGCCGGCGCGCATCTACGCCAACGAAGGCCTGTGCCAGATCCTCTTTTTCCAGTCCGATGAAGTGTGTGAGACCAGCTACGCCGACCGCAAAGGGAAATACCAGGCGCAGAAGGGAATCGTGCTGCCGAAGATGAAGTAGGTGGGAGTATGGATCGGCGGCTGCGGCTGGCGGCCAAGTTCGAGCGCGGCGCTACTTCCGCGCGTTCTCGCCCTCTTTGAACATGTACTTGATGGCGGGCTTGTAGATAAGCAGGTTGGAGCCGCCGGGCCGGACCACCTTCAGGCAGGACTTGTCGTACCACTCGATCACGCCCCGAATCTCTTCGCCATCGCGCAGCACGATGACCATCGGGGTCTTCGCCTGCATCTGTTTCTGGTAATAGAAATTTTCCGCGTGGGTGACTTCCGCCGGGAAGGTTTTCTTTCCGCCCAGCCCGTGCCGGTCAGCGCCGGGAGCGCTGTGATTGAACCCGGAACCATTGTGGTCGGGACGGGTCAAATTGGGCCGAATCAGCCGGCGATTGGCGAAGCCTTCCGCCTGTTCCTGGCGCTCGAGCGCAAGTGAGTCGGTGGCGTCTTTCATGGTCATACCTTTTCCGCAAGACAGACCGGGAGGTGTGGGGGCCAGCTCCAGATTGTCCAATGAATGCGAGGGCTGCGGAAGACTGCCGTAAAGCTACCACAGCCCGTAGACGCTGACAATGGCGCAGCCGGGCGGCGGCTAAGCCTGAGCGGGTTCGAGCGCGGCCACGAAGGCGTCAAGCGAAAGGGAGCGCAGCAGATTGCGCCGCATGCCGCGCTCCACTTCCGCCAAACGCTCGCTGGCCGTACTGATCCAGCGCAGGTCTGCCTGCGCGGCCAGGCGCTTCAAGTCGGGCAGAATGTCGATATTGCGCACCTGTTCCGGCGCGCCCTCGATCGTCCAGAGCAGGTCTTGCAGCAACGAGTACACGGCGCGCAGCAAGCGCTCGGTTTTTTCGCGGCCGTCGGCGCCGGCGCGGTAGGTTTCGGTGATCTTGAAGAGGTCGGTATGCTCGCGGCCTTCGAGAGCGGAGCCTAGCAGCGCGAGTGCATGAGCACGGGCCGCGATCCAGACGTTCAGGTCGAAGTTGCGCGCTCGGCCGAGCGCACCTCCAGAAAGCCGCGCCACCAGCGAACGCTGTTTGGCCGTCCAGTCCGCGCGCTGGCGGGACAAATATTCCTCCACTTCCTCGGTGGCCAGCGCCGCCAGGGTAAAGGTCACGCAGCGGGAGCGGATGGTCGTCAGCAACCCACCGGGATTTTCCGCCAGCAAAAACAGCGTGGCAAAATCGGGTGGCTCCTCTAAAATCTTGAGCAGGGAATTGGCCGCTTCCTTCATGAACGCCGAGTCGGTGAAGATGAAGACGCGCCGCCGGGCTTCGGCGGGCCGGAAATAGATTTGTCCAATCACATGCCGTACCTGGTCCACTTTGATCATCAGTTGCGGAGGGTCCGGCGGGACGACAAGTACGTCAGGGTGAGTCTGGACGAAGAGGCGTGTGTCTTTCTTGTCGGCCTCGCGCATGCCCTCACGCGCTTCGAGGGCCTCCGCGACGCGAGCATCCAGATCGAAGGCCAGCGCGATGCGGCGGCAGTGGCCGCACACGCCGCAAAAATCGGGCAGGCCTGCCGCCGGCGGATCCTGGCAGTTCATCGCCTGCGCCAGCATCAACGCCAGCGTGTACTTCCCCGAGCCCTCGGGCCCAGCCAAAATTACAGCGTGAGGAAAGCGTTCGCGGGCGAGGCTTTCGCGCAGGCGTTGGACGACTACCGAGTTGCCGTGAAAATCAGAGAAGGGCATTTGGTTGTGTCGTAATTCCTATCAGACCACCGCCTCATAGGCTACGGCAAATCAGGCGGGATGGGTGTACACTGTCCGCGTTTTTGAGTCACACAGCAGACGCCAGGTTAGGCCAAGACGATTTTCCGGCTGAGACGGAAGCAAAGGGGGATTTGACATGGGCTTTATCGCATGGATCGTAGTGGGACTGATCGCAGGTTGGTTGGCTGGCCAGGTGATGAAGGGCGGTGGCTATGGTGTCGTCGTGGACATCATTCTCGGTATTCTGGGCGGCGTCCTGGGCGGCTGGATCTTCGGGCAGTTGGGAATCTGGCCGGGCGGCGGCATGATCGGCGCGATCATTGTCGCGTTTGTTGGCGCCGTGATTCTGGTCTGGATCACGCGCTTGCTCAAGAAAGCCTGAAGTCGATCTGTTTGACGCACTACACTAGCTGCCGGCTGCCAGCTTCCAACGCTCCCGCACGATCTGCAGAATCCGGCCGTGGGTCTGTTCGGCTGGGCCGCGGGCATCCACCAGCGCCACGCGCTGCGGCTCGCGCTGCGCAATCGCCAGGTAGGTTTGGCGAACCCGCGTAAAGAACGAACTCTTTTCCTGCTCGAAACGGTTTTCGTCGCGCTCGTCCGCGTGTTCGCTCAGCCGCAGCAGATTGCGCCGCCGCGCCCGCGCCACGCTGGCGTGAACGTCAGAATCCATGAGAATCGTGAGGTCGGGCTGCAGGTTGCCGCACAGTACGCGGTGCAATTCAAGCACGGGTGCACTGCCCAGCTTTCGCCCGCCCCCCTGGTAGGCCTCGGTGGAATCCGTAAAGCGGTCACACAGCACCCAACTGCCGCCGGCAAGTGCAGGCAGGATGACTTCGTGCAGATGCTGCACTCGCGAGGCAAACATCAGCGCCATCTCCGCCCACGGAGACAAGGCCGCGGTTGCTGAATCCAGCAGCAGTTGCCGCACTTTCTCTCCCGTCGGAGTGCCTCCAGGTTCGCGCGTGGTCACGACTTCCAGTCCCTGCGCCCGCAGCGCTTGCGCCAGTTTCTCCAGTTGCGTACTCTTGCCACAACCGTCGAGACCTTCAAAGGTAATGAATTTTCCCTGCCGCGCCACCGCAGGATCATAACAGGGGCGAAGCGTCTTTCCGTTGTACCGAAAGTTTCACGGCACGGCCCGTGGCGCGCTTGCGGACTGATATATTCATAAATTTCATCGATGCCACCCGTTCCCAGGAGACCCGAATGAAAACCTGCCTGCGATTTTTCTGCCTGCTGTTGTTCACCGCCGCTGCTCTAGCCCAGAAGCCGGCGCCCACGATAACCGTTGCACTCGACGCCACCGAAGCGCCGCGCAAAATCCTGCATGCGAAGCTGGCGATTCCCGTCACGCCCGGCCCGCTCACTCTTTTCTATCCAAAATGGATTCCCGGCGAACACGGCCCCACCGGCCCGGTGCAGCAACTCGCCGGATTGAAAATGAGCGCGAATGGCCAGGCCGTTGCCTGGAGGCGCGACCTGGAAGACGGATGGACTTTCCACCTGAACGTTCCCGCCAG
The DNA here is from genome assembly GCA_041495845.1 of Terriglobia bacterium. Lineage (GTDB taxonomy): Bacteria > Acidobacteriota > Terriglobia > Terriglobales > Acidobacteriaceae > JBGQDM01. Next base: position 4,283 of record JBGQDM010000155.1, read on the forward strand.
CGCCACCCAGCTCGACGTCGCACTCGACTTCATGTCGCCCATCGCGGAAGGGATGTACACGGCCGGCGCCTCGGCCACGGAGAAGATGGCAGTCATCAGTTGGAACACCCTGGTTCTCTATCCCTCGGGTTGGACTTCCGACCAGATTCAGTTCCAGGCGTCGGTGCGCCTGCCCGATGGCTGGAAGTTCGGCACGCCACTGCCGGTAGCATCACGCACCGGACAGGACTTGCAATTTGCGCCGGTTTCGCTGACCACGCTGGTGGATTCGCCCATTATCACCGGACAGTATTTGCGCATCGAGTCGATCGGAGAAAACCCGCACCACGAAATGGACATCGCCGCCGACATCGCCGCCGCGCTCGACGCCCCTGCCTCGTTCTTTGAGCATCAACGCAATCTGGTGATCCAGGCACAGAAGCTATTTGGCGCGCACCACTATCGCGAGTATCACTTCCTCTACAGCTTGAGCGACCACGTGGCCCACTTCGGGCTGGAGCACCACGAATCCAATGACAGCCGGGTGGAAGAACGCAGCATGATTGACGACACCAAGCGGCTGCTCGCGTCCGGTCTGCTTTCGCACGAATTTGTGCACACCTGGAACGGCAAGTATCGGCGCCCCGCTGATCTGGCTACGCCCGACTACCAGAAGACGATGCAGACCGACCTGCTCTGGGTCTATGAAGGGCTCACTTCGTATCTGGGCGACGTGCTGGCCGGCCGCAGCGGCCTGCGCACACAGGAGGAAGCCAGGGACAACATCGCCTACCTGGCGGCCGAACTCGAGTATCGCTCCGGCCGCACCTGGCGCAATCTGCAGGACACTGCCGACGGTGTGGCGGCCATGCAGCAGGGAGCTCCCGAGCAATGGGAGTCCTGGCGCCGCGGTCTCGACTATTACGAGGAAGATGTTCTCAACTGGCTGTGGGCCGACGTGATCATCCGGCAGCAAAGCAAAGGTCAGCGCTCGCTCGACGATTTCTGCAAGGCCTTCCACGGTGGCCAGAGCGGTCCGCCCTCACTCAAGACCTACAACTTCGACGATGTGGTCACCACCCTCAATCAGGTTGTGGCTTACGACTGGCGTTCGTTCTGGACGGAGCGGCTGACCAACCACGGGCCGGGCGCGCCGTTGGGCGGCATCGAGGGCAGCGGGTGGAAGCTTACGTTCACCGATACCCCGTC
>JBGQDM010000156.1:0-5464 GCA_041495845.1 Terriglobia bacterium
ACCGGCAAAATACAGTTCGCGCTCCAGAATCGACTCCAGGAACACCGTCTTGTATCCGCGCTTCTGCAGCGCCGCGCACCCGGCTTCCAGCTGCGGGCGTTTGATATCGCTGGCCGGCGCCACCACCGCCACCGTATCGCCGGGGCGGAGTGCCCGAGGCTTCTGGCGTGTCTGGGGAGCTGCCTTCATCCCGCGCCACCGAAAAACTCTCCGCGCGCTACCAGCCGCGCCGGCCCGCGCAGAAATATCTGGCCCGCTTCGCCGCGAACCATCTGCATTCCGCCCGGTGTCTGCACCCGCACCGGCCAGCGTGCTCTTCCCGTAGTCACTGCAGCTGCTGCTGCAGCGCACGATCCGGTCCCTGACGACAGCGTCTCGCCCACTCCGCGCTCAAAGAAGCGAACACTGAGTTCTCCTTCGTTCTCAACTCTTACCAGCTCAACATTAACCCCTTGCTTGAAGTTCAGCTTGCGCCCGATTTCCTGCGCCATCCCCTGCCATCCCGCGGGAAATTCCTGTACAAAGACCACCACGTGGGGGTTCCCCATCGACACCGGCACGCCGTGCACGCGCCCTGAGTCCAGCAGCACTTCGACCTCCGGCTTCACTTCCGCCGCGCCCATCGCCACTTCGAACTCAAACTCGGGATCGGCGCGCCGCACGAGCACACACACTTTCACACCCGCTCCCGTCTGAATCCGCACCGCCGCATTTTCCCCGCCCCGCTTCGCCGCCTGGTTCGCAATAAAATGCGCCGCCACACACCGCGTCCCATTGCCAGAGATCTCCGCCTCGGAACCGTCCGCGTTGAACAACCTGCAGGCAACATCTGCGTCGGTGGCAGTCTCCAAATACTCCACGCCGTCCGCGCCCACACCAAAATTCCGGTCGCAGATCCGCCGCGCCAGTTCGGCTCGGTCTCCCTGCGCTTCCTTCGCCGCGATCAGCAGAAAATCATTGCCGCACGCCGTGGCCTTCACAAACGGAATGCCCGGCCTCATTCTTGTTCCGCCGGCCCCACAAAATGCACGCCGCCCAGCGCCTTCGACTCCTGCAACCGCGCCAGCAGTCGCCTCTGCTCTTCATGATTGCCGCCCACGCTGAATTGCACCCGATAGTGGTCCAGCGCCCGCGCCACCTGGACGTTTTCCATCAGCCGGTGCTCCGGCTCCAGGATCGAGTTCACTTCGGCCTGCAGTCGCTCTGCATCGGCTCCGCGCACTTCAAAGCGATGGACCAGCCGTCTCAAGTTGAAGTGCTCCCCAATATTGCCCAACACGAACAGCGCCGTCAGAATCACGATCGTGGCAAAAATTGCGGTTAAGTAGAGGCCGCCGCCTGCCGCCATGCCGACTCCGGCCACTACAAACAGCGTTGCCGCGGTGGTCAGCCCGGACACCGCCCCGCTGCGCATGTGGAGAATCGAACCTGCCCCGATGAAGCCGATCCCAGTGATGATCTGCGCTGAGATGCGCGCGCTTTCTCCCGGCGCGCCCGCCAGCGCGATGGAGAGCACGGTGAATAACGCCGAGCCAAAGCAGATGAACATGTTGGTACGGATGCCGGCCGCCTTGTGTTTCAGCCCACGCTCCAGCCCAATCAGGCCGCCCAACACTGCCGCCAGCGTCAGACGCAACGCCGCATGCGCCGGCAGCGATCCCATCGCCATCTGCACCAGTTCCATCATTCGTTGTGTGGACATAGCTGACAGAAATGTAACACCGCCACTCCGGCACAAGTGGGAACTTCCGCGCCCAGCCGTTGACGGGGCAGGTTACCGCACGCGATACACGCGCACCCGGGGCTCGCCCGCCACTTTGAACTCGGCCACCGGTTGCAGCGCCCCGTCCCCGCGTTGCCCGAGGGTGAAGACCGGATCCAACGTCTTCCACTGCGCCTCGGCCTCGAACCCCACGGCAAAATCCGCACAACAGCGCGGGTCGCGAAGCGCGCGCGCCCACAGACTGTCTGGGTCTTGCGGACGCCCGCTGCGCTGGGTTTCTTCGTGGATCACCCGCCGCAGCGGAATGCCCGCCCGCTCGAGCGCCCCCGGATAGTCCCGCAGGGACATGAGAATCACGGCATTGCCCGGCAGCCGCGCCAGTTCTGCCCCCAGCCACCGTTCCAGTTCGCGCCGGGCCGGCCGGTTGTGGCTCGCTTCCAGAAAGCTGGCCGGGCCCGCGCGCCATTGCCCGATCGCGCTCCACGCCCATAGCATCACCACCGCCGCGGCAATGAACGTCCCCACCGGCAGGAGTCGCGTACGTTGCATCGCCCAACCCGCCAGTAGAGCCACGCTTACCGCCACCGCCGGCAACAACTCCACCCCATAACGAAGGTTATAGCTGCTAAACGGCCACCACTCCGGCACAAACACCGGCACCCCGCCCCACGCCATCGCCAGCACGTAAAACGGCAACGGGCTCCACAGCAGTAGCAGCACCGCCCAGCGCCGGTGCCAGAGGCCGATGAAGAGAGATCCAGCCACTGCCAATGTCAACCACACTCGCGCCGCCCAGCCCACCGCCAGGTTCGCTTGCACCGCTTTGAGAAAATAAAGTGCTGCCACCGCGACGTTGCCGGTTCCTGGATGCGGCGCTTGCGTCAGCCGCTGTTCAATCGCTCGCGCTGAATAAAGGCCGGTGGCGAATTCCAGCGCGTTGCCATACACCAGCGCGTTATAGAGCAGCCATCCGCCGCCCGCCGCGACCAGTAACATTCCGAACACCAGGAGGCTGCGGCGGAGTTCGCGCCGCGACTCACGCCAGACTCCTGCCCGGCGCCCCACCCGCAACACCGCTGCCGACGCCACCACGGCCACAAACCAGCCGTCATAGCGCGTCAGCATCGCCGCCGCCAGGCAGGTTCCGCACCAACGCAGCGATCGTGCCGCTACGGCCTCCGAGCTTTTGTCCTCCGCCGTTCGCGCGAATTCATCCAGATGCACCGCCGCCCACACCAGCAGCGCCAGATAGAGCGTCTCCGTCATGGCCGTGGTCTGCAGGTAGATCAGACTGGGATTCCCCGCAAATACCAGCACCGCCAACCAGGCCGCACCACGCTCGGATTCCGGTAGCCAGCGCCGCACCAGGCGGAACATTCCCACGGCGGCGAACACATAGGCAATCATCGAGGGAATCGCCCCGCCCACCGCGGTGCGCCAGAGCCAGTCCGGCCAGACGAACAGAATCAGCAGCAGGTGCGGCAGCGGCAGCCACACCGTTCCCAGTTGCAGCAGCCCGGGGTAGCGCGAATCCAATACCCGTCGCGCAATGTTGATGTGACCTTCCGCATCCCAGAAAAGGAGAAGCTGATCGCGGCGAAAATAAACAGTGAGCGCCGTCAGCGCGATCAAGGACGCAGCCGCCGCCACCCACAGCGTGTCGCGATCCCGGCCTCGGCTGCTGCTGCTCATTCGAGGTGCGTCAGTTCGCGGAAAATCTGGAACCGCGCTTCAATTTCTTCCTTGCTCAGGTTCCGCAAGCGGCGCGTGCCAAACTCCTCCACCGCAAACGAGCCCATCACGCCGCCATAGAAGAGTGCCCGCTTCAGCACTTCGCGGTTCAGCGTTCCTTGCGATGCGATGTAGCCCATGAACCCGCCGGCAAAGGAATCGCCCGCGCCCGTCGGGTCTTTCACCTGCTCAATGGGCAAAGTCGGCGCGCGAAAGGGATGCCGCCCCAGTCCGAAGGCGCCTTCGCCAAAGAAAATTGTCGCCCCGTATTCGCCGTGTTTTATGACCAACGCCTTCGGCCCTATGGCCAGCACTTTCCGCGCCGCCCGCGGCAGGCTGGTCTCCCCAGCCAGCATCTTGGCCTCGCCGTCGTTGATCAGCAGCACGTCAATCTGCTTCAACGTCTCGCGCAGCTCATTGGGCGTACCCTGAATCCAGAAATTCATGGTGTCGCCGCCGGTGAGTTTCGCGCCGCTCATCTCGCGCCGCACCGCCGCCTGCAACGCCGGATGAATATTTCCCAGAAACAGGAACTCCGAATCACGGAACGCCGCCGGAATCCGCGGCTGAAACTTCTCGAACACATTCAGCTCGGTGAAATCCGTTTTCGCTTCGTTCAGGTTCTCCAGATATTTTCCGCCCCAGCGAAAGGTCTTGCCCGCGGCCCGTTCCAGTCCCCGCGTGTCCACGCCGCGATCAGTCAGCACCCGCTCGTGTTCCGCGCTGAAGTCCTCCCCCACCACCGCTACCAGGCGCACCGTGGTGAAGTAGCTCGCCGCCAGGGAAAAATATGTGCCCGAGCCCCCCAGTTCGTTGTCCACGTGTCCGGAAGGTGTGGTGATGGTGTCAAACGCCACCGAACCCACCGCCAGGATGCTCATGCGCTCTGCCCTTCCGGACTCAAATACTTGTCGAGCAGGAGGCCCAGTTTCTCGCGCAGCGTCTGCGGAATCAGCTTGCGATCGGTCAGAATGGCGTGCGCCAGCGCCGACCCGCATTTGCAGGAACGCGCCGTAGGCATGGCTTGCACGCTGGCCCGCACCACTTTCGCCGCATTCTCCGCATTCTGATGCAGCACCCGCACAATCTGCTCCACCGTCACCGCATCGTGCTCCGGATGCCAGCAGTCATAGTCGGTAACCATGGCCACGGTGACAAAGCAGATCTCTGCTTCGCGCGCCAGCTTGGCTTCTTGCAGGTTGGTCATGCCAATCACATCCATGCCCCAACTGCGGTAGAGGTTCGACTCCGCCTTGGTGGAAAACTGCGGGCCTTCCATACACAGATAAGTACCGCCACGTTTTCCCGCGACTCCCACCTGGCGACACGCCGCTTCCACCACCGTTTGCATTTCTCCACAGACCGGATCGCCAAAAGCAATGTGCGCCACCAGCCCTTCACCAAAAAATGTGGAGACGCGCTGCTGCGTGCGATCAAAAAACTGGTCGGGAATCACAAATTCCATCGGCTGGTGCTCTTTCTTGAGCGATCCGACGGCGGAGAGCGAGAGAATGCGCTCCACCCCAAGCTGGCGAAAACCGAAAATGTTCGCCCGGAAGTTCAGTTCCGTCGGCAACAGCCGGTGTCCGCGTCCGTGCCGCGCTAGAAAGGCCACCCGCCGGCCTTCCAGTGTGCCCACGGTATACGCGTCCGAAGGCTCGCCGAACGGCGTACCGAGTCGTTCTTCCTTCACGTCAGTCAGCCCGGGCATGCTGTAGAGCCCGCTGCCGCCAATAATTCCAATCTCCGCCTGCGCCAAACTTCCTCCGGTGTGGTGGCTACGCGCCGCACAAACTTCAGATTATAACGAACCCCGTCCAGGTTCTCCTTGGTACCGACAGACACACCATTACCACCAAGGGCACGAAGGCAGGCACGAAGGTGCACCAAGGCCAGCTTCTTTCTTCCGCAGCAGTTATTTTCCTTGGTGTCCTTCGTGCCCTTAGTGGTTAAGGGTTTTGTTTCGGGGTCTGCCCCGCATGCACCAGGCTCTGCTGCAGTTTCTCCGAG
>JBGQDM010000157.1:0-5458 GCA_041495845.1 Terriglobia bacterium
CAGCGTGACGTAGTCATCAGCGTTCAGCGGCTGCTCGACCTTCGGCGGAGCGCTCTCCGCCTGCTTGCGCTCGTAGAAAATGTAGGCGGTGCGCGCGGCCACGATCGCTACCGTGATCACCAAAAACACCTGCAGCTTGCGTTTTGCGTCGGGAGACACCATCACCTCCGCTAGCCTTCTCTCAGGTACACTGAAACCTGAAACGGAAGGGCCTCATTGTAACCGTGGAGTTTGAATGGGACTGAATCAGGACGAAATTATTACCGCCCTCAAAGAGTGTTACGACCCGGAGATTCCCGTCAACATCGTGGATCTGGGCTTGATCTACAACGTGCTGCTGGAGCCGCCCGCACCGGCGGAAGGCACGGCACAGGATGTGACGGTTGAGATGACGCTGACTTCGCCGGGCTGCCCCGCGCACACGGTCATCAGCGAACAGGTGAAAGCCCGGCTGATGCAGGTTCCCGGGGTAAAATCCGCTTCCGTGCAAATCGTCTGGACCCCGCCTTGGACGCCGGAACGACTGAGCGAAGCCGCCCGCAAGCAACTCGGCATTGAAGTCTGAGAATCAGAAGCTTGCGGCGTGTCCGCCTCGCGCCGCTCGGTGTTCGAGCAAACGCTCCCCCAAGTCCGCCAGGCTGTTCACAATCTCTGAAGTTCGATCCAGCCATTGCGGCAGGTCCCGCCAGAATGATGTGGCGCGTTCCCGGTTGTCCAGCACCAGCACGGCCAGTCCCAGACCCGCCAGCGCGGCGGCCGCAGGCTTCTTCCTGGCCAGGAACAGTGCCGTCGCCGCTCCCAGCGACCCAAACGTAATGGCACGCTTCCAGTTCGGCATCACTGTCGCTCCCCTTCTTTACTATTTATACTGCTGGAAAATGCGTTGTCAAAGGATGCCGGCTTGCCCACTCTGCGCACGTCTCTGACGTTGTTCGTGACTCTTCTTTTTTCCGTCTCCTTGCTGGCACAGCCCAAACCTCGAGCGCGCGATCTCGGCGTCCCATTTGACGGTACTCCCGGCCCGCTCAATGCCATCACCGATATCGCGGGCGTCGAGGTGGGCCACACCACGCTGATTTCCGGCGAAGGCAAGTTGGTCGTCGGCCAGGGTCCGGTACGCACCGGCGTCACTGCCGTTCTTCCGCGCGGCAAGAACAATCTCAACGACCCGGTGTTTGCCGGCTGGTTCAGCCTCAACGGCAACGGCGAAATGACGGGCACCACCTGGCTGGAGGAATCAGGTTTTCTTGACGGCCCGGTGATGATTACCAACACGCACAGTGTGGGCGTGGTGCGCGATGCCGTCATCCAGTGGCGGGTGCAGCACGGCCCGCCGGATGAAGATGGGTATTGGTGGTCACTGCCGGTGGTGGCGGAAACGTGGGATGGTTACCTCAATGATGTCAATGGTTTCCACGTAAAACCTGAACATGCGTTTCAGGCTCTTGACAGCGCCCGCGGCGGCTCCGTACCCGAGGGCAATGTGGGCGGCGGCACGGGCATGGTATGCAACGAATTCAAAGGAGGGATTGGGACCGCGTCCCGTGTGGCCAAACTGCCGGAGGGCAGCTTCACCGTGGGTGCGCTGGTGCAATGCAATTACGGCTGGCGGAATCAGCTGCGCATCGCCGGCGTGCCCGTGGGCCAGGAAATTCCGGAAGAACGCGTGCGCAACAAAGATGTTGGCTCCATCATCATCGTGGTGGCAACGGACGCGCCGCTGCTCTCGCACCAGCTCAAGCGCCTGGCTCGCCGCATCTCTCTCGGCTTGGCACGCGACGGCAGCTTTTCCGGGGATGGCTCCGGCGACATCTTCATTGCCTTCTCTACCGCCAACCCCGGCGCTGCGAAGTCCCATGGGTTGCGAACGCTGACCATGTTGCCGAACTCTGAGCTCGATCCAATTTTCCTCGCCACCGTGCAGTCCACCGAGGAAGCCATCGTCAACGCCATGGTAGCCGCGGAGACCATGACTGGCGCGAATAATCACACCGCCATCGCCCTGCCCCACGACCGCCTGCGCGAGGTCCTTAAGAAATACAACCGGCTGCTGAAGTAGCGGAGGAACCATGGCTCTCAACGGTTTGCCCCCGAAGCGCAAGGTCTTCCTGCGTCTCTCGATTTTCACCGGAAACTGCCTTCAGATCGCTGGGCTACTGGCCGGTGGATGGGCGCTTTTCGTGGCCCACACGCTGGCATCGCCCGCTCTTGCCTTCACAACCATGCTGGCGGGATGGTTGCTCTTCTATTTTTTCTGCCACGGCATTGCGCACTGGCTGGTGGGCCGATTGCTCGGGATCCGTTTCCTGCACTACTCCGTCGGTGGCGCTGCCAACCCTCAAAGCTGGCCACCGGGTGTGCGCTGGGTGTTCGAGCATCTGCCCTTCTTTGGCGTGCAGACGGAGAAGGCCACCATGCAAGCTGCCGGTGGCGCAGCCAAAGCCATCATGTGGTCGAGCGGCGTGACCTCGTCGGCCGTGGTGCCGGCCTTGGGTGCGTACTGGGCTTGGCGCAGCGGCGTTCCCCACGCCAAGGTATTTTTCCTGTTTTCCGTCTTCTGGGGCCTCGGCGCACTGGCCAGCAACTGGACGAGTCCTACCGGAGATTTTGCCAAAGCAAAACGCGCGCTCAGCAGCCAATAGGGCCGGCGGCGGCCCCGGATTTTCACCGATCAGCACCGCGCAAGAACGGAGAAGCAAGAAATATCCGTGCGAATCCGTGTGATCCGTGGCCGCTTTTTTCTTTCCTAGGCCAGCCGGGTGCAGATGGCTTTGGTCTGGGTGTAAAGCTCCAGAGCATCGCGACCCATCTCGCGACCCCAGCCGGATTGTTTGTAACCGCCGAACGGCAGCGCCGCGTCGAAAATGTTGTAGCAGTTGATCCAGACCGTCCCGGAGCGGAGCATCGCCGCGGTGCGGTGGGCTTTACTGATATCGCGCGTCCACACCGCCGCCGCCAACCCGTAGTCGGAAGCGTTGGCTTTCGTCATGAGTTCTTCGGGATCGTCAAACGGCAACGCCGCCACCACCGGCCCGAAAATTTCCTCCTGGACGACTTTCATGTTCTCGGTTGTATTCACCAGCACGGTCGGCTCCACAAAATATCCCTTGTCGCCGAACTTGTGTCCGCCGGCAGCGGCGCGCGCGCCTTCGGAGAAACCGGACTCCAGATATCCGCAGACCCGCCGCAACTGCTCTTCGGAAACCAGTGGCCCCATGTCCGTATCCGGTTCGAGCCCAGGCCCGACTTTGATTTTCTTCGCCCGTTCGGCAATGCCTTCCACCACTTGATCAAACACCGGCCGCTCCACGTAGAGGCGCGACCCGGCGCAGCAGCATTGTCCGTGGTTGAAGAAAATGGCGCTCGCCGAACCGGGGATGGCTGCGTCCAAGTCGGCATCTTTGAACACCACGTTGGGCGATTTGCCGCCCAGTTCCAGTGAGACCTTCTTCAAGTTCCCCGTGGCAGCGTGAACAATCAACCGGCCGACTTCGGTGGATCCCGTAAACGCAATCTTGTCCGCGTCCGGATGCGCCGCCAGCGCCGCTCCTGCCGTCTCGCCGTATCCCGGGACGATGTTCACCACGCCCTCAGGGAAGCCAGCCTCACAAATCAATTCGCCCAGCCGCAGCGCCGTGAGTGGCGTCTGCTCCGCGGGCTTGAGCACCACGGTGCATCCCGACGCCAGCGCCGGCCCCAGCTTCCACGCCGCCATCAGCAACGGGAAATTCCAGGGAATGATCTGTCCCACCACGCCCACCGGCTCGCGCAACGTATACGCCAGATATTGCGCCTTGGGCGTGTACGGCACGCTGAGGGGGATGGTCGTGCCTTCAATCTTCGTGGCCCAGCCAGCCATATAGCGGAACAGATCGACCGCCAGCGGCAGATCGGCGGCGCGCGCCACGGTCAACGGTTTGCCATTGTCGAGCGATTCGAGGCAGGCGAACTCTTCGGTGTGCTGCTCCAGCAGGTCGGCCAACTTCCAAATCAGGCGGCCTCTCTCCGAAGCCGTCAAGCGGCGCCACGGCCCGGTCTCAAACGCTCGTCGCGCGGCCTTCACGGCGCGATCAATGTCTTCACGATCGCCTTCCGCAACCCGGGCCAGGATTTCTCCGGTGGCCGGATTGTAGGTAGGGAAAGTCTTGCCCGACGCCGCGTTGACCCACTGCCCGTTGATCAACATCTGGCGGGGTATTTCCAGAAAACTAGCAACTTGCGGATGGATTTGTGTGGAAATCGCGATACCCATGACGTCCTCCTGGATGACGAAGAAGTGCGGATAATTGGCAAAAACGGGCAGCCGCATCCTAGTCCTGACGAGGCAGAAAATCAACGGCTCTCAGCTCAGCATCTCCTGCACCACCGCCTGCACGTGAATCTGGGTGGTGTCGAGCAAACGATAGCCGCGCTCGCCCACATCTTTGAGCAGCAGCGGCAGTTCGGTGCCGCCGAGGATCAACCCTTGTATCCCGTCTTCCTGGCACATGCGGTCGGCGATGCGGAGCAGCCCGGCCTTGGTCTCCGGAAGAAACACTGCTTTGACCAACTCCCCAAGATACTTCTCGTGAACATAGGCCTGCTCCACCGCTGAAGGAAGAACCAGGGCAATCCCAGCGCGAGCAAGCCCCTCGGGATAGAACTGTGCTTGCATGGTGAAGCGCGTACCAAACAGGCCAACGCGTTGCAACCCCAGCGCTCGTGCCGCTTCGCAGGTTGCCTCCACAATGCTGATCAGTGGAATCGGCGATCGCGCCCGCACTTGATCAAACACGATGTGGGGAGTGTTGGCGGCGATGAAAGCGAACTCCGCCCCGGCCCGCGCCAGCCTTTCGATCTCCGCCACCAAGTAGGCTGCGAGCTCCGCATACTCCCGCCGCTCGGCCGCCTCCAGCACCCGCTTGACATCAATGCTGTCGATCAGGATCGGTGGATAGCCGCCGTCCGGATTCCGCTTCCGGTATACCGCAATTAAGGAACGGTAATAGTCAATGGTGGATTCCGGCCCGATGCCACCAATCATGCCCGGTATCTTCATGACACGATTCTCGCCAAGAACCAGCGAATTGAACAGGGGCCGACCCGCTTCCCTCACTCCCTCTTGTTAGAGCGAAGAGAGTAAACTGAACCTGAGGCGGAACAAGCGTTGCGCCCGGCTGGAAGCGGGTCGAGGCAGAAACGGCCCGGGCGTCTTGCCTGTTCTTGGAACACTTTACGCCTCGAACGCTTCTTTCGAGGAGGACGCAATGTTCAAGCCACTCTTCATTCTTCCCGCTCTGTTACTCGCATACGCCGCCAGCACCGGACAAACCCAGACCCAACCGAAGCCCGCCGCTCCCGCGGAATACAAGATTCCACCCGAGGCTGCGCAGCAGGCCAATCCCGTCAAGCCGACTCCGGAGTCCCAGGCCCGCGCTGAGAAGGTGTACGGATATGACTGCGCGTTCTGTCACGGCAA
>JBGQDM010000158.1:0-5295 GCA_041495845.1 Terriglobia bacterium
AGGGCTGGTTCGCAGGGGGAAGGCACGTGCGCACAAATCACACTCCCTAAGGGTCTGATGGCGATTCCAACGAAGGGCGCACTCCAACAGTGTCCGCATAATAGCCGCCAGATCGCAAAACTGGCAAGGTTTTCCGCTTGGAAATGGACTCGCAAGTGCTCCCCTCGGGTGGCTCTACGAACGTGTACTTGACCGCCATCTGCCGATCCGGAGATGAACCCTCGTGCACCCCCCCAAGCCAGGGGTTGCACTGGTTGCGCGGTCGTGCCGGCAACTCAGGCAGCCGCGTCGTAGCGGCGCGGACGTGGCGGAATCAGCGACGTATCCACCGCCTCAAACTCAAACCGTGGCTCGTTGGCATCGGGCGCGAACGTGGCCTTGGTCGTCTTCAACCAGTTCTTGTCGTCACGGTCGGGGAAGTCAGGCTTGTAGTGCGAGCCCCGCGATTCGTCGCGCATGGCCGCTCCTTGCACCACCACGCGTGCCAGTTGCAGCATGTTGTAGAGCTGCCGCGTGAAGGCCACGCTGGTGTTGGCCCACTGCGAGCGGTCGCTCAGGTTTACCCGGTTGAAGCGCTCGAGAAATTCGCATATCTTCGCGTCGGCTTCTTTGAGGTTCTTGTTGTAACGGACGACGGTGCAGTTGCGGGTCATCAGTTCGCCCAGTTCGCGCCAGAGCTTGAACGGGTTTTCCGTCCCCTGATTGTTCATCAAGCCGGTGTTGACCTCTCCCTGGCGTTTGCGCTCGGCATCGAAAGCGCCGTTGGCGCCGGGCTGCTGCACCCCTTTGGCGTATTTCATCGCGGCCGGGCCCGCCACAAAGCCGCCAAAGATGCAGGAGACCAGCGAGTTCGCCCCTAACCGGTTGGCCCCGTGATACTGGTATTCGCATTCGCCCGCCGCGTAGATGCCGGCGATGTTGGTGGACTGGCTGTAATCCACCCAGAGGCCCCCCATGGTGTAGTGCACACCCGGGAAAATCTTCATGGGCGTGTCGCGGGGATCGTCGCCGACAAACTTCTCGTAGATTTCGAGAATGCCTTCCAGCTTGCGGTCGAGCACCTTGCGGTCAATGTGGGTGAGATCGAGATAGACCATGGGCTGGCCGTCAATGCCGAGGTCGTGCTCGTAGACAACTTTGTGGATGGCGCGCGTGGCCACGTCGCGGGGCACGAGGTTGCCATACTTGGGATACCACTCTTCCAGAAAATACCAACGCTCGTTCTGCGGAATCGAGCGGGCGTCGCGCTTGTCACCCTTTTGCTTGGGCACCCAGACGCGGCCGCCTTCGCCGCGCGCCGATTCAGACATCAGGCGCAGTTTGTCTTCGCCTGGAATCGCGGTGGGATGCACCTGAATGAACTCACCGTTGGCGTAGTAGCAGCCTTGCTGATAGAGCGCGGATTGGGCCGAGCCGGTACACACCACCGAGTTGGTGGATTTGCCGAAGATGGCGCCGATGCCGCCGGTGCAGATGATGATGGCGTCGGCCGCGAAGGTGCGGACCTCCATCGAGCGCAGGTCCATGGCGCAAATGCCCCGACAAACGCGGTTTCCGTCCAGCACTGCCGACAGGAATTCCCAGTGCTCGTATTTCTTTACTTTGCCTTCCGACTCGAAGCGCCGCACCTGCTCGTCCAGGGCGTAGAGAAGCTGTTGGCCGGTGGTCGCGCCGGCGAACGCAGTGCGATGGTGCAGAGTGCCCCCGAACCGGCGAAAATCGAGTAGGCCTTCCGCCGTGCGATTGAAAGGCACACCCATGCGATCGAGAAGATCGATGATGCCCGGAGCGGCATCGCACATGGCTTTGATGGGTGGCTGGTTGCCCAGAAAATCGCCGCCGTAGACGGTGTCATCAAGATGCTGCCAGGTGGAATCGCCTTCGCCCTTGAGATTCTTGGCGGCGTTGATGCCGCCCTGCGCGCAAACCGAGTGCGAGCGCTTGACCGGGACGACCGAAAACAAGTCCACCTCACCGCCCATTTCCGCGATCTTGATGACCGCGGACAATCCCGCCAGCCCGCCTCCCACCACGATGATCTTCGGATTCGCCATGCTCGTCCAGTGCCCCTCCGTGGGCGGGTTATTCGGTTAGCGCGGGCTTCGCTTCTTCCACTGCGCGGGCCCCGGCCGGATCCACCGCCTGCCGTTCGAAACGCACGCGCAGGCTATACAGGCTGGCCACACCCACCCCGCTCATGACCAGAAACAGTCCCAGGCAAGCGACCAGGAAGCGTTGGCGGGCCTTCTCGCCGGAAGTGATACCCCACTTGGCGGCGAACAGCCACACGCCGTAAGCAAAGTGCCAGCACGCGGCCACCAGCCCGACCACGTAGAACGCGAGGTACACGGGTGAAAATAATTCCACCTGCACCTTGCCAAAAGACGCGCCAGGAAATGCGTGCAAATCAATGCCGGTAAAACGCAGCGAGTAGGTATGCCAGGCGATGTATGCGAACGCGATGGCCCCCGTCCAGCGTTGGGCGGTGTATAGCCAGTTGCCGGTCCAGGGATAGCTGATCAGATTGCTCTCCCCGCGATACCAAATATAGAAACCGTAGCCGGCGTGGAACAGAATGGGCAGCCAGATGCCGAACAGTTCGAGCAGCGGTACCAGCGGCAGGCTGGCCAGAAAACGGACTTGATGGGCGTAGGCGGTGGGGCCATTGATGGTGGCGGAGTTGGAAATCAGGATGTGCTCGAAAAGAAATGCTCCCACCGGAACGATGCCGCTGAGCGAATGGAGGCGCCGCAGCAGAAATGAAAACCCCTGGCCGGCGCGCAACGGTGCCACACCGGCGCGGGGAACTGCCGAGACCGAAGAACCCACTGAACTCTCCTTACGACCACAGGCGTCGAGCGCGCAACCGTTGATTATGGTGATGTGGTGAAAGGGAAGTCAAGTCGAGAAGCGGCGAGAACAAAAAATCCTAAATCGCAGAGAACGCAGAGAAACCCAAAAGACTGAAAGCCTAAAGCTGAAAGCCGAGAGCTGAAGGCTAGCCGCTAGCAGCTACTTCCCATTCGAGAAACTTGCGGAAAGCGGCGCCGCGGTGGCTGTAAAGCGCTCTCTCTTCCGGTTCGAGTTCGGCGAAGGTGCGGTTGAGTGCCGGGAAAATAAACAACGGGTCGTAGCCGAAGCCATGCCTGCCCCGCGGCGCGTCGAGCAGGACACCGCAGGCTTCTCCACGGAAGACTGCAACGGTCGCGCCGTCGCGCGCAGCCGCGAGAACGCAGACGAAGCGCGCCGTGCGCTTTTCTGCCGCGACGGCGATAAGTTCGCCGAGTAGGCGGGCGTTGTTGGCAGCGTCCGTAGAATTGCCGGTGGCGGTCGAAGCATCAATCGCGCCGTAGCGCGCGGAATGCACCCCGGGCGCGCCACCGAGCGCGTCCACCTCCAGGCCCGAGTCATCCGCCAGGACCAGTTCACCCGGCAGATAGCGACTGTAATGCTCAGCCTTCTTGCGTGCGTTCGCTTCAAAGGTCGAGCCGTCCTCCACCGCCTCGGGAATCGAAGCGAAATTTGGCAGCGCGAGGACTTCCACGCCGCGATTGCGCGCGACCCCGACGAAGTCGCGGAGTTTGCCAGGGTTGCCGGTGGCAATGTAAATGCCCATCATGCGAAGGTCTGTGCCCGCCAGAATAACAGCGCGACGGCGGAGCCGGCGTGCCCACTAGACCGGCGACGTGGACCAGGCGCCAGAACTTTTCATGGAATTGCAACCTCACTGCAACCTGGCTGCAACATTCGCCGGATAGATTGGCTCCACGAAGTAGACGGCCAATAGGGCGGCAGCAAGGCTCGCGCTAGAGACGGGGCGCGGGCTTTGCTGTGTTGGCTTAGGCGTTGGCGCTGGAGGCGGTTTTGGGTTCGTTCTGGCCGCGTTGGCTGGCCAGTTCGGCAAGAAAATCGACCTGCGATCGGCCTTCTTCGTGGCGCAGCAAATAAAGCAACGGATCGATTTCGGAATCGTCACTGAGGCCGGCGAACGCCTGTTCTCGCGGCAACAGCTCGCGAGGAACCACACTCAACTCAGGCGCTGAGTCGGGAGCTGAGATCAGGAACTGCAGGAACTCTTCCACCGCCTGCTTCTGCGCTTCGGTTTCAGACGCGAATTCAATGCCCATGCCATGAGCCGGATGCAGGATGCGCACCAGGCCTTCGGCGTGGGCTTCGCGGGTGCCGGCTTTCAAGCACAACTCCAACCGAGTCGCCGGAGGCAGGGGTGAGCCCGTCTCGACATAGCATCCACCCAGGCTGAGGTCGGTGAGTTTGCCGGGAATTGCTGGTGCAGCGCTTCCGTCGGACTTGCCGCTGGCGGTGCTGCGCAGCCAGGCGGTGAGCGCGTCTCTGTCCGCATCCGCCAGGGTTTCAAAGCGGACTCCGGCTTCACCATTGGCGCGGGCCCAGGCCACGGTGCCGCGGCCGCGGATGGCTTCGGTGCTATCGGCCAGGTAGAAAGCGAAACTGAGCTCGGTAAAGCTGGCGGGTGATTCCGCAGCCAGCACGTCCATGCCGTCGGCTGAAAGATCGAGGATGATGCCTTCAACTTCTGGCGAGTCCTGCCAGGCAAGCGACACCGGCAACTGAATGGGTACGCGAGCGGCGCGGCGGCGGTCGCGATTCATCAACGAGGAAATGGCAGTCATCAGCGAACGCACAGCGCCTTCCGAGGCCGGCCGATAGAGTACAAAATGTGCGCCCAGTTCCAGCGCCATCGGACGTTGCGTGTCGTCATCCACCAGGGCGACCAGCAGAAGCGTCGAATTCGCATTGGCCGCGGTCAGCGCTTGCAGCAGGGAAGCGGCCATGGCGGCGTCGCTGAAGTCGACGAACACCAGGTCCGTGGGACGCTCCTGCAGCAACTGCAGGGCTTCGGGTGCATCGTTGACGCGGGCCGACTCAACCTCGAACCGGGCGAGGATCTGCCGCAGCGCATTGGCGGCGACAGGGTCTTTGTTGACCAGAATGGCATGAGCGATGGCCATCGAACGTTGCTTCCTCGAGACGGAAAAAATTTGCGTTTATGGCCAGCGCGGAACCACGCCACGGCCAGACTTCGCCGGGGCGGCGGACGGTGCAGCTGGCTGGGCCGCGGCAGACGCTGCTTTCGCCGACGGCACCGGCGTTACCTCGTCCATCTCCGGCAGCACCACTTCGGCGGCCGCATCTGATTCATCGGCCAGCAGAGGCGCGATCTCGCGCATTTTCTCCGCTGCGCCCTGCAGCGCCTCAATCTGGCGGCCGAGCTGGGCATACTGCGCTTGCTTCCTGCGCAGAACTTCATGGATGTCC
>JBGQDM010000159.1:0-5199 GCA_041495845.1 Terriglobia bacterium
AACTGCTTCAGCCCGAAGCGAAGAATCGGATTGAGATACGAAAACACGATCAGCCCGGCGTGTGGACGTAGCTTCCGCACTTGCCCGGCCAGTTTGAGAACGTCGCTGAGCCGCGTGCCTCGTGCCACCGCCCGCTCACTCGCGGCCTGAATCACCGGCCCGTCGGCTGCCGGATCAGAGAATGGCACTCCTAACTCGACCACGTCCGCGCCGGCATCAATCCCCGCCAGCACGACGTCGCGTGTTGTCGCCAGGTCGGGATCCCCGCAGGTCACGTAAATCACCAGCCCCGGCCGCTTTGTGAAATTCAATGGCATGCGTTCATCCCAAGTTCATCAACCGCAGAAAACGCAGAGAGCGCGGAGGTTAAAGACGCCGAGTGCCCTGCGTTTTCAAGTGTTCAGGAATTATTCGCTCGGTCTTTCTCCACGTTCTTCGCGACTCTGTGGTTCCGATCTTTTTCAGTCCAGCTTCAAATTCTCCCGCAAGATTCCGATGTCCTTGTCGCCGCGACCGGAAATGTTCACGATCACGATGTCCGACTTCTTCATTTGGGGCGCCCGCTTCACCACCTCCGCCACGGCGTGCGCCGATTCGAGCGCAGGAATGATTCCTTCCGTTTGCGCCAACACACTCACCGCATCGAGCGCCTCTTGGTCCGACACGGCCACATATTCCGCGCGCCCGCTGTCCTTCAACCAGGCATGCTCCGGCCCGATGGAGGGGTAATCCAAGCCTGCTGAAACTGAGTGCGTCGCCGCGATCTGCCCGTCGTCGTCCTGTAAGACATACGAATAGGTTCCCTGCAGCACGCCTGGTACGCCGCCTCGAAAACGAGCGGCATGCTCTCCCAACGCGGCGCCGCGTCCGCCTGCTTCCACGCCAATCAGCTGCACTTTCTTCTCCCGGATGAAGTCATGAAAGATTCCGATGGCATTGGATCCGCCGCCTACGCAAGCGAAAATCGCGCGCGGCAGCCGGCCTTCCGCTTTCATGATCTGCGCCCGCGCCTCGCGCCCAATCACGCGGTGAAAATCGCGCACCATGGTTGGGTACGGATGCGGACCCAACACGCTGCCCAGCAGATAGTGCGTGGTGCGCACATTGGTTACCCAATCGCGCATGGCCTCGTTGATGGCGTCTTTCAGGGTGCGCTGTCCGGAGTCCACACCGCGCACCTCCGCCCCCAGCAGCCGCATGCGGAACACATTTAGTTCCTGCCGCCGCATGTCCGCCGTGCCCATGTAGATCACGCACTCAAATCCCATGAGCGCGCACACGGTCGCGGTGGCGACGCCGTGCTGCCCCGCGCCGGTCTCGGCAATCACGCGCGGCTTGCCCATGCGCCGCACCAGCAGCGCCTGCCCCAGGCAGTTGTTGATCTTGTGCGCGCCCGTGTGCAGCAGGTCTTCGCGCTTCAAGTAAATCTTGGCGCCGGCCAGTTTTTGCGTCAGCCTTCTGGCGAAGAACAATGGCGTGGGACGTCCAGCAAAATTTCGCAGCAGGTCATCCAGTTCGCGCTGGAACTTTTTGTCTCGTTGCGCCTTGGCGTAGGCCTGCTCCAGTTCATCGAGCGCCGCCATCAGCGTTTCCGGCACATAACGCCCGCCGTACGCGCCAAACCGGCCCGGCTCAGTTCTCGTTATCTTCTTCCGACTCGCCACGATCACGCTCCCGAACTCTGGTCCGCTGCTCTCACCGCCCGCACAAACGCCCGCACTTTCTCGACATCTTTCTTTCCCGGTGTCGCTTCCACACCTGAGACGACATCAACTCCCCAGGGCTTCAGAATCCGCAGGACCTCAGCCACGTTCATGGGATTCAACCCGCCCGCCACCACCACGCGCGACAGTCGCTGCAGGTTGCGGATGATCGGCGCCGCGCGCGCCCAGTCAAACGGTTCTCCGGTTCCGCCCGCCTGCTGCGCCGTGCCTGAATCTATCAGCAACGCCACCAGGGCGTCGTGATGCTCGGCATACGCGGTGATGGAAGTGTTCCATTCGGGCCGCACTTCCTCCCGCAGCACTACCCGTGCGGGCTGGGTCACAAACATCCGCCGCAGGCCGCGCTGGTACAACTCACCAAAGATCTCACCGCTTTGCAGATAGCCGCGATGCAACTGCACCGCAGTCAGTCCGGCCTGCTTTACGATCCCGGCAATTTCGGCTGCGTCTTGGTCTACGAATACCCCCACCTTCTCGATGCGATCCGGCAACTGAGCCACAATCTTCCGCACGGTGCCGGCTGCCACGTTGCGCGGACTCCTCGTGTGAAACACAAACCCGAGCGCATCCGCCCCGGCTGCTGTTGCCAGGAGTGCGTCCTCGAGGTTCGTGGTCCCGCAAATTTTGATCCAGGTCATTGGTAGCTCTTAGCTTCTAGCTCTTAGCTGTCAGCTTTCAGTTTTTTCCCGCGCTCTGGCGCCACGGATCAGCTCTCGCAGTGCCTCTCCCGGCCTCTCGGCGCGCATCAACGATTCACCGATCAGGAACGCATGAAATCCCACCGCCCGCAGTCGCGTGATGTCCGCGGCGCTGTTGATTCCGCTTTCCGCCACCCGCACCACACCCGCCGGCATCTGGTCTGCCAGCCGCAACGATGTTTCCAAATTCACCGTAAACGTTCGCAGGTCGCGATTGTTCACTCCGATCAAGTCGCAACCGGCGTCCACTGCCCGCTCCAGCTCACGCGCGTCATGCACTTCGCATAACACGTCCAGCCCGGTGGCGCGCGCCTTCTCCGCCAGTGCGACCAAACTCTTCTGCTCCAGGGCCGCGACAATCAGCAGCACCGCATCTGCCCGGTGTGACCGCGCTTCCAGCAACTGAAACTCATCCACAATGAAGTCTTTGCGGAGGCACGGAAGTTGGGTCGCTGCGGATGCCTTTTCTAAATTCGCGAGCGACCCCTGAAACCGCTCTTCCTCCGTCAGCACCGACAGCGCCGCAGCGCCCGCACTCTCCAGTTCTCGCGCCAACTCTTCCGCATCAAACTCCGCCCGGATCAGCCCCCGCGACGGCGAAGCCTTCTTCAGCTCCGCAATCACGGCTACGCCCGTGCACGCTCGTTCTTCGAGCCTGTGCCGAAAGCCGCGCGGCTCATGCTCTGCCGCCCGCTGCTCCAGCGCCCGCAGGTCGGCATGGTGCTGCGCTTTTGCGATGCGCTGCCGGGTGGCCGCCAGAATCTGTTCCAGCACGGAACTCATACAGAAATCCCCACTTGAAGAACTTTGAGTGTTGTGACCTTGCCGAAGGAGAAGAATCGAGGGCTTTGGCTAGCGCCAAAATCGGCGGTAATAGAGGTAATATCGCCCACCCGACGTCAGGCGGGTTGCACTAGCGTCGCGATTTGGCCGAAGAGTGAGCATCGCTTAAGGAACGCCAGTATCCCACAAACTTCGATTTCACGCAAAAAAGCATATCGGCCGGGACGCCTTCCAGTTCTGGCACTCCCGGCGCAAGAACTGCCAAAAGTCTTAGAACGCAGAGGACACAGAGAAAGTCTTCGTGCTTTTGGCGCTCCTTGCCTTCTGCGCCTCTGCCTTTACGGAAACGTTGCAGCTCCAAGTGAAGGATGCTCTAGACTCGCCATGCTAGAATTCCCCGCTCCACCCAGCACGCCGGGAGACCACCGTGAAAAAACTCGCCTGCTTTCTTCTGCTCGTTTGGGGAACTCTGACTTGTACCGCCACCGCCCAGACCGTCGCCGTCCGCGCCGGTCACCTCATTGATCCGGCCAGCGGCTCGGTCGCCAATAATCAGGTCATTCTGATTCAGGATGGCAAGATCACGGCCATCGGCAGCAACCTCGCCGTTCCCGCCAAGGCACAAGTCATCGACCTTGCCAATGAATGGGTGCTGCCCGGCCTGGTCGATGCGCATACCCACATCACCATGGACGTGCCTCCCAGCCCGCCGGGCGAGTCTCTCTGGGAGTCTTATCTGCTGAAAGAAGGCACGGGGCTACGTACAGCGCGGGGCCTGCACAACGCACAGCAACTCCTCAACGCCGGCTTCACCGCGCTCAAGGACATTGGCAACGCCGCCAACTATGCCGACACTGCCATGCGTCAAGCCGTGGAAAAGGGTTGGTTCGATGGCCCTACCATTCTCAACACGGGCAAGATCATCGGCGCCTTCGGCGGCCAGTCTCACGGCTACTCAGCCGAGCAGGGCCGTTTCTGGAGTTACGAATATCTTGATGCCGACACTCCCGATGAGATTCGCAAGGCCATTCGCCAAAACATTTATTACGGGGCCAACGCCATCAAGCTGGTCGCGGACAACAGCAGCTTTCATTACGACGAAAACGATATCCGCGCCGCTGCGGAGGAGAGCCATCGCGCCGGTCTTACCCTCGCCGTCCACGTGTATGGCGGGCAAGCGGCCCGCGACGTGATCAACGGCGGCGCTGACTCGGTTGAGCACGGCTTCGAGTTGGACGATGATCTGCTGCAGCTGATGAAAGTCAAAGGCACTTACCTGGTGGGCACCGACTTCCCCTACGAGCACCTGGTCGCGCTCGGTTCCATGATTTCCGGTTCGCCCCGCGAAGCCGCCGACAAGATCACTGATCGACTCGCACGCGCCCACAAGATCGGCGTGAAACTTGTTTTCGGTTCGGACACCGTCTCCGACCTCCCCGGCAAGACCCGCGTCGATATGGTCTTCGACTACCTGGACGTCTGGAAAAAAGCTGGAATTCCCAACGCGGACATTCTTCGCGCCTGGACGCTCAACGGCTTTGATCTGCTCAAGCTCTCCGACAAGCGCGGACCCATCGCGGTGGGCAAGGCGGCCGACATGATTGCGGTCCCCGGCAATCCGCTCGACGATATCCAGTTGCTGAAGAAAGTGAACTTTGTGATGAAGGACGGTAAGGTCATCCGCCGGCCGTAAGCGGAGGAGGTGGGTGCCGGATCGTGGTCACGGGTGGGGCGGCGGGCAGCTTGCCCTCGATCCGCAAGCGAAGGGCCGCCACCTCGCGTATCCGGCCTATAATGCAGACCGCGCGCCGATACTGCGTTCTCGCCACACCCCATGCAGCGCCACTCCCTTCTCGAATACTTCTCCAACTTCGAACGCGACGAAATCGCATACGTAAACCGGCACAGTTATCGCCCGGTGCGCTGGACGTACCGTCAAATTGCCGGACTCGCTTCCCAGTTTGCCCGCGACTTGCACGCTCGCCAGATCAAGA
>JBGQDM010000160.1:0-5180 GCA_041495845.1 Terriglobia bacterium
AATGACTGGGGCGGCGTGTCGCCGCTGACGCCGGACTTTATCAATCCGGAAGCGCCGTGGCCGCATCTGCACGAGTTGGAACGGCGCACCGAAGCGAAGGGAGCACGGCTGGTGCAGCGGCTGCCGGTCTATCCGGAGTTTGTGGCGATGGCAGCGACGAAGAGTGACTTGCTGGCGGGGCGTCTCGAAGCCGCTGGCGATGATTGCGGATATGCGCGGAGGGCCGCATGATTACGGTGCTCACGGGGGGAACGGGCGGCGCGAAATTCATCGAGGGTTTGGCGCAGGTTGTGCCGCCGGAGCAGATCACCGTCATCGTGAACATGGGCGATGATCTGTTGTGGTGGGGATTACAGGTTTGTCCGGATCTGGATTCGGTGACCTACGCGCTGGCGGGGATGCTGAGCAAGGAGCGCGGCTGGGGCGTCGAGGGGGACACGTATCAGTGTCAGGGCGTGATGGGGCGGCTGGGAGCACCGACCTGGTTCACGATTGGCGACCGCGATCTGGCCACGCATCTGTTCCGCTCGCAGCAGTTGGCGGCGGGCAAGTCTCTGAGCGACGCGACGGCGGAGATCACGCGGCGTTTCGGAGTAAAAGCTCGCATCCTGCCAGCCACCGATGAGCGAGTGGAGACGCGGGTACAAACGCCGGTAGGCGAGTTGAGCTTCGAGGAGTATTTCGTGCAGCGCTGGTATCAAGATCCGGTGAGCGCGGTGCGGTTTGCCGGGATTGAGGCAGCGCGTCCGGCGCCGGGTGTGATCGAGGCCATTGAGCAGGCGGAAGCGGTGCTGCTGGCTCCGAGTAATCCGGTGACCAGTATCGGGCCAATTCTGGCGGTGACGGGGATACGTGAGGCGCTGTGCCGGACGTCCGCGGTGGTGGCGGCGGTGAGTCCGATTGTTGCCGGCAAGGCGGTGTCCGGACCCGCGGGGGTACTGATGCAGGCAGTGGGCTTGCCAGTGTCGATTGCGGGCGTCGCCCAGGCCTACTCCGGCTTTCTTGATTTGCTGGTGGTGGACGAGGCCGACGCGGGGGCAGCGCGCGAGTTGCGAACTCCGGAATTGCAGGTGGAGTGCGCGCCGACGATCATGAAGACGTTGCTGGAGAAAGTGGCGCTCGCCAAAAATGTTTTGGACATGGTAGCGCGGCGGGCAAGCAGCCGTGCTTCGGAGCAGCGAGTATGATTCTGGTTCCGGTAAAAAATCTGGCGCAGGCCAAGCAGCGGCTGACGGCGATGCTGGATCAGAAGGCGCGTACGGATCTGGCACAGGCGATGTTGCACGATGTGCTGGACGCGCTGCGGCCACTGCGGACCCGGGTGACAGTGGCGCTGGTGACCAGTGACCACTTTGCCGTGGCGCTGGCGCGGCAGGGTGGCTTCGAAATCATTACGGACGCGGCCAATCCAGGAGAAACGGGCGCCATCGAGATGGCCAGCGCGGAGTGTGTGAAGCGCGGCGCCGAGTGGAACCTGGTGCTGCCGGCCGACATTCCGCTCATCGAGACCTGGGAAGTGGAACGGATTCTGGATGCGGCACCGGCCGCCGGGACGGTGCTGGTGCCGGCAGGCGACGGGCGGGGGACGAATGCGGTGTTGCGCCGGCCAGCGCAGCTTTTTCCGCTGCGCTTTGGCAATGACAGTTTCCAGCCGCACTTGGCGGCGGCACGCGCCACCGGCCTGCCCTGCACCGTCATCGAATTGCCCGGCATCGCGGTCGACGTGGACAATCCTGCCGACCTCCGCCAGTTGATGGACGCCCCGGGAAACTGCCGCGCCCAACGGCTGGTGCGCAGCTGGAAACTTCCCCACGAAATTTCCGCAGCCTCATGATGCCAGGACACCCGCCACGAGTGGAAATCCTGCCCCTCCCCATGGCAGGCGAGATCCAGGCGGGGGACTCGGTGGCAGAAAAGCTTCTGGCGGCGCTGCGCCGGGAGAAATTGGCCCTCCAGAACCACGATGTCCTCGTGGTGAAACACAAGATCATCTCCAAAGCTGAGGGCATGCTGGTGCGGCTGGCGACGGTGCGTCCGTCAGCGCGGGCGCGTGCGTGGGCCCGGAAGAACAAGCTGGATGCGCGCGTAGTCGAGTTGGCGCTGCGGGAGAGCCGGCGCGTGGTACGGCAGCGGCGCAATGTGCTCATCACGGAAACGCACCACGGGTTCATCTGCGCCAACAGCGGGGTGGATGTGTCAAACGTGGACGGTGGAGAGAGTGCGGTGTTGTTGCCGCGGGACGCGGACCGCTCGGCGCGCCGGTTGCGCCGGGAGCTGCGGCGGCAGTTCGCGGTCCCTCTTGCCGTGATCATCAGCGACAGTTTTGGACGCCCGTGGCGCGAAGGCTTGACGGAAGTTGCGCTCGGGGTGGCCGGGCTGCGTCCGTTGCACGACTACCGTGGACGCCGCGATGCAGCGGGATACGCGTTGCACTCCACCGTGGAAGCAGTGGCGGATGAGCTCGCCTGTGCCGCGGGGCTGGTCTGCGGAAAACTGGAGCAAACGCCCGCGTGCATCATTCGGGGATTCAAATATCAGGCCGGCGCGGGCAGTGGGCAGCAGTTGCTGCGCTCGGCAAAGTTTGATTTGTTCCGATGAGTTGTCGCGCAGAGACTCGACTGCGCCGTTCGAGACAGGATGAAAATCGCACCGGAAAACGAAAAGACCGCCCGGCAACAGGGCGGCCTTTTCTTCAAGGGAAAGTAGTTCCAACGGAAGCAAACCGTCAAAACTCTTCAGGCAAATCTTATGAGCCGAAAAAGGAGGGTGTCAAGGAAATTTTGAGAAATAAATAGCTTTGTTATCAACAAGTTGCAAAACTGTTCCGAATTTGAAAAAGGTTCCTCGAAATCGCGGAAAACCTCCCTCAAAGCACCTTAACTGTTCTTGATTGAGCCACTTGCGTTCGGATCGGGGCTGCGTTCCTGGATCCGGTCGAGGTGCAGGCTGATGAATTCCGTCTGGCCTGGCCGGCCGAAAACCCGTCCCGGAAACAGCCGGTTGAGGAGTATCCGGACCCCGCCGAAGGCCACCCCACTGATCAGAGCGAAGGCCAGCACGATTCCGGTGAGCAGAATCACGCCGACAATCAGATTGCCAGGGTTGTCGCGCGGAGAGAGATAGGTTTTCTCGTCCCAGGTGACTTTGGCGTCGTAGTTGACCGCGCCCAGCAGTTTCTTCGCATCGTCGGCACTCATGTTGCCGGCTACAACGACGACGAGAGGTCCACTGCGCCTGGTGTGGAAGGTGCCAGCCGCTTCGTCGTTTTGTTTCGCGGCGTCAATCCCGCGCAAGCGCTCGGCGGCGATCTGCGGCGTGGGATAGCTGATCACGGTTACGGTGGCAGTGCCCGCGGCACTCTGGTACTCCGCTGTGGCAAGCTCGGCGCTGAGGCTGAAGTCCACCAGTTCGGGGCTCAGTGGCACCGCTGCTTTGGTCATGGCGACTGGGCCGAGCAGGTAGCGCATGGAGTTTTTCACCACCGCTTGGCGCGGCAGATACAGCGGCAGGGTGGGCAAATTGGCAGCTGTACCGCCGGGAAGCGGTAGAGCACGGGCCAATTCGCGCAGCTCCGCCGCCGACATGGCGGTGAGTCCTTCGAAAACAGCGTCCACCAGAACATTGCCGCGAAAGAACAGGACACGCTCGTTGGCGGAAGCGCTTTGATCGCCAATGTTCTCTTTCAGCATCTCCGGAATGCGATAGCTGGAAAATGCGCCCAGTGCGCCGCTGGCGTCGGCAAAACGAGCGGCCTTGATGGTCAGCTTGCGCCCGTCGCTGGTGTAGGTGGCCGACTCGAAATCGGTGAAGGCATATTCCTTGAGCAGCGCGGCGCCGGTAACGTCCGCCACCGCGGCGTCCTGACTGCGCACCACCGCGCCCGAACGCTGCCATCCGGCGAAGGTTTCGGGCAAAATGGCGGGCGAAGCGGGCGCGGCCAAAGTCAGCGGCGCCAGCAGCACAAGACATAGCAAGCTGAAGAAGAATCGCATCATCCGGAATGGGCGCGCAGCGGGGAGCGCCGCGCCTGTACCTCTAATTAGACTACCGGGGCAGCAGGAAAGTTTCCAGCCGGGCGCCCCCGAAGCCCTGTTTATTGGCCGTCGCTGCGGGTAATGCGGCTGGCCACGCGTACCCCGCTCAATCCGCTGGCATAGTGGGCGATGCCACGATAGAGCGACTCGGCAATGCGTTGCCGATGGTCGGGAGTTTGTAGCTTGCGCGCGTCGGTAGGGTTGCTGACAAAGGAAATCTCGGCCAGGATCGAAGGCATGTTGGCGCCGATGAGCACGATAAACGGTGCTTTGCGCACACCGCGGTTGCGCATGCCGGGATTCTTCACCGCCAGACCGCTGTGCAGCGCCGACTGCACGTCGCCGGCAAACTCGCGCGACTCCTCAATTTTTTCTTTCAGCGCGATCTTCTTCACCAGGTCCTGCAATTCGTGCACGCTCTTGTCGGAAACGGCGTTCTCGCGGGCCGCCACTTCCAATGCGTCCTTCGAAGAAGTGAAATTCAGGTAATAGGTTTCCACGCCGCGGGCATCGGGATCGTCGCTGGAGTTGGCATGCACGGAGACGAAGAGGTCGGCCTGTTCGCGATTGGCAATGGCGGTGCGGGTCTCAAGTGGAATGAAAGTATCATCCTGGCGCGTGTAGATCACTTCCGCACCCAGCCGTTGCTGCAGCAGTTTGCCCAGGCGCCGGCTCACGTCGAGCACGACGTCTTTTTCCCGCACGCCGTTCGGGCCGATGGTGCCGGTGTCATGGCCTCCGTGTCCGGCATCGATCACAATCTTGCCGATCTTGAGACCGAGGGCGCGAATGAGGGAGCGGTCGCCGTCGGCGGTCGGACGCGCTTCGTGGATTTCCGCGGTTTTGGTGTCAGTCTTGCGGCTGGACTTGCCCTTCCGCGAACTCCGAGGGTCGGACGGCAGATCGGAAATCCTGGCTGGGGCCGATTCCTTCGCGGACTGCACCGGCTCGTCGTCGGCAGCTTTCTGTGCCCGTTTCTTGGCTTCGGGGGCCTTGCTGATGGCAGGCTTTGCGTCGTCCGTATCCGTAGCTTCCGTATCTGGGTCGGATGGTGGCGGGGTCTTGGCCGCTGCCGCCTTCACCGGGGCGTTCGTCACTCTTACTTTTTCCGTCGCCGGGGCCGCCGCGGCTTTCTTCGATGCGGAC
>JBGQDM010000161.1:0-5100 GCA_041495845.1 Terriglobia bacterium
CATCTTTCGCGCCCTCATGCGCGCCGGCTTCTCCGGCCGCATAATTTTCAAAATCCTGAAGAATTGGGACGTGGACGAGGAAACGCTGACCGCGCTGGAATCGGAAACGGGCTGAGGCGATTGCAGAAGTCAGATTGCAGATTGCAGAAGTAAGAACGAAGATTGAAAATGTCGAATTGCAAGAATTTACGAGTCTCGATCCGAACGTCCCGGAGGGACGACCGATAATAGCCCGCCGTTCCAACGGCGGGAATGGAATCAAGGCCAGATGTAGTCCCGGAGGGACGTTTGCCAATAGCCCGCCGTTTTAACGGCGGGAACCAGGGCCCAGAGTCAGAAGTAGTCCCGTAGGGGCGATTGAATCGCCGCGGAGCCCGCGCATGGCACATACGTACATCGCCAGTTTTGTTCATTGCGTTTTTCCCACCAAAGACCGCCGTGCCCTGATCTCTCCCGAAACGCTGCCGCGCCTGTGTTCATTTCTCGGCGGAATTGCGCGCAAGAACGGGTTCAAGACGCTGGCCATCGGCGGCACCGAAGACCATGTGCACCTTCTGCTCTCGTTGCCGGCGGCGATGCCGGTGGCCAAGGCGGTGCAGCTTCTCAAGGGCGGCTCGTCGAAATGGATGAGCGCGACGTTCCCAAAGAAATTCGAATGGCAGGAGGGATACGGTGCATTTTCCGTTGGCATTTCCGGATTGAGCACCACCGTGGCGTATATCAATTCCCAAGCGGAGCATCACCGCAAGCGTGATTTTCAGGCGGAGTTCGTGGCGTTCTTGAAAAAACACGGCATCGGTTACGATCCGCGTCATGTGTGGGGATAGTTGCAATCGTCCCTACGGGACTACTCTTGGCCCTGGGCCCCTGTTCCCGCCATTGAAATGGCGGGCTATTATCGGTCGTCCCTCCGGGACGCTGGCTTGAGACTAGCCTTCCCTTCTGCAATCTGCAATCTGACTTCTGCACTCGTTTTCCGTTTAGAATTGCCTTTCATGCTCACCGGTCCTGCCATCCGCGAAAAGTTTCTGCAGTTCTTTGAGAGCAAGGGACACAAGCGCGTCCACTCGTCGCCGCTCGTCCCGCAGAACGACCCCACGCTGCTCTTTACCAACGCGGGGATGAACCAGTTCAAAGACGTGTTCCTCGGTCTGGAGAAGCGAGAGTATGTGCGCGCCGCCACTTCGCAGAAGTGCGTGCGCGCCGGCGGCAAACACAACGACCTCGAAAACGTCGGCTTCACCAACCGCCACCACACATTTTTCGAAATGCTGGGCAATTTCTCTTTCGGCGACTACTTCAAGAAAGACGCCATCGCCTACGCCTGGGAGTTGATCACGTCGCCCGCGTGGTTCGGGATCGCGAAGGACAAACTCTACGTCACAATTTTCAAGGGCGAGAACGGAGTGCCACGCGACACCGAAGCCTACGATCTCTGGGCCGCACAGGGCGTACCGAAAGAGCGCATCTTTGAGTTTGGCGCGAAAGACAATTTCTGGCAGATGGGCGATACCGGCCCCTGCGGTCCGTGCAGCGAGATGCACTACGACATGGGTGCGCTCGCGTCCGATCAAGGACACACCGATTGCAAGTTCGGCTGCGACTGCGGACGCTACGTTGAAATCTGGAACCTCGTGTTCATGCAGTTCGACCGCGACTCCAGCGGCAAGCTGACCCCGCTGCCCAAACCTTCGATTGATACCGGCATGGGCTTGGAGCGCGTGACGGCGGTGCTGCAGGGCGTGATTTCAAATTACGACACGGACCTGTTCACGCCGCTGATCAAGAAAGCGGCCGAGTTGACCGGCGCGTCCCTGCAGAAAGAGTTGCAAAAGGAAGCAGCGGCCAAATCGGCTGCTTCGTTGCGGGTGATTGCCGACCATGCGCGCGCCGCGACATTTCTGATCGCCGACGGCGTGATCCCCGGCAACGAAGGCCGCAACTACGTCCTGCGCAAAATCATGCGCCGCGCCATCACGCACGGGCGGTTGCTGGGGCAGACGAATCCGTTTCTGAGTCAGATGGTGTTTGCGGTGCGCGACCTGATGCAGGATGCGTATCCCGAGTTGAAGGAATCCGCAGAGCGCGTGGCGAAAGCAGTTCTCGCAGAAGAGACTCGCTTTGCGCACACGCTGGATCTGGGATTGAAAAGGCTCGAAGAAGATTTCGCGGAAGTCTCGCGGGCGTTTGATCTCGACTTCCAAGTCATCCTCTCCCAGAGTATTGATCTGGCAAATAAGGTCCGTCCCGTATACCCAGGCCATAAGGCATTCAAACTCTATGACACGTATGGCATGCCACTCGACTTTATCCAGGATGCTTGCCGGGATCAGGGCATTGTCTTCGGGCAGGAGGGTTTCGATCTCGCTATGGCCGAGCAACGCGACCGCGCTCGCGCCTCGTGGAGGGGAGAGGCGAAGAAGAGCTCCGCCCCGCTTTATGGCTACTTGGCTGAGAGGCTTAGCGCACACCCTACGATCGAGAGTGGCAGCGGCATTCCGATGACCATGCCGCAGTCTAAGTTCGTCGGGTATGACTCTACAGTGTTCCCGAGCGATGTGATTGCGATCGTACGCAAAGGGATCGAGGTTCCAGAGATCGGTTCGGGCGAAGAGGGCGAGATCATCCTCAACTACACGCCGTTCTACACCGAATCCGGCGGGCAAGTGGGCGACCGAGGCTGGCTCTACTCCGACGATCACAACACCATCGTCGCCGAAGTGCGCGGCTCCTACTACCCCATACAGGGCGTGCGCGCACACCAGGTCACGGCCCGGCAGACGATTCGCGTCGGCGACAAAGTCGACGCCGTTGTGGACACCGATCTTCGCCGCGCCATCATGCGCAACCATACCGGCACGCATCTGCTGCACGCCGCCCTGCGCGAAACGCTGGGCAAGCACGTGAAGCAGGCGGGATCGCTGGTCGCGCCCAACCATCTGCGCTTTGATTTCTCGCATTTTGCCGGCGTGGAAGACGAAGAGCTGCAGGACATCGAAGACCTGATCAACAAAGAAGTGCTGCGCAACACCAGGGTTGAGACCATCCCCGACGTGCCCATTGACGTGGCCGTGAACGAATACAAAGCCATGGCGCTCTTCGGCGAAAAGTACGGCGACCGAGTGCGCGTCATCAAGATCGGTGACTTCTCCACCGAACTCTGCGGCGGCACGCACACCGCCGCCACCGGTGAGATCGGGCTGGTCAAGATTTTGAAGGAAGGCAGCGTGTCCTCCGGCGTGCGGCGCATTGAAGCCATCACCGGCGAAGGCTCGCTCCAGCACTTCCGGCGCGATCACGAACTAGAAAACATCGTCGCCAGCCTGACCGGCCGGTCCGAAGCCGAGCAGGCGCCCGCCCAGGCGCTGAAAGCCGAACTCGAAAAAAGGGACGCCGAGATCAAGCGCCTTACCCGCGAGCTCGATCAGGCGCGCATGAAGTCGGCGTCGTCCACGGTGGCGTCGGTCAGCGAAAAGATCAAAGACGTCCGCGGCGTCAGAGTCCTGGCCCACCGCGTGGACAACCTCGAGCGCCCCCAAATGCGCACGCTGATTGACCAACTCCGCGACAAACTGGGTTCAGGCGTGGTGGTACTGGGTTCAGCGTCCGACGGAAACGTCTCCCTCATCGCCTGCGTGACCAAAGACCTGACCAGCAGGGTACAGGCCGGCAAAGTGATCGCTTCCGTGGCCCAGAAAGTGGGCGGCAAAGGCGGTGGCCGCCCGGACATGGCCGAGGCCGGCGGTAAGGACGCGGCGGCACTGGACGCGGCGCTCGCCGAGGTGTACAACATCGTGGATTCCCTTCTGGCCTAACCGGGCTGTAGCCAAACGCGTCTCGCGTGGAGGTACCCGATGGAAGAGCGCATCCGCTTTATCAATCACAAGGGCCAGCAAGTCTTGTTAGTGGATTTCTCCCACTGCACCGCGCAGGAAGTCCTGGATTTGTTGCCTGACGTGCAGGAGCTCGTGACCGGGCAGCCACAGGGCTCTCTGCTGACGCTGGGCGATTACACCGGCACCGAGGTGCGCCGCGAAGTCGCCGACGCCATGAAGAAAGTCCTGCTCTTTGACCGCCGGCACGTGAAGCGCGCCGCCTTTGTCGGTACCGAACACGTGCCCCGGATGTTTCTGGAGGCGTTCCAGACGTTCGCGCAGCGCGAAATTCAGCTCTGCAAAACCAGAGCCGAGGCGCTGGACTGGCTGGTGGAAGAGCAAGCCGCGGCCTAGCCCCAGCCCAACAGCCCTGTCATGCTGAGCACAGCGAAGCATCTGTGCAATTGCCGGCGAGTGCAGAGGTCCTTCACCTTGCTCAGGTTCGCTTGGATTGCGTCACGCCACCATCTCTGCTTGCCCCTCAGCTTCTCCACTTCAGCGTCACTGGCGCGCTGATCGGGTGTTTCATCTCCCCGCCGGTGCGTTTCGCTTCTAGATGCGCTGCCTTTAACTGGAAGTACCACTTGGCCGGACGGTCGGCATCGTCAATCAGCATGAGGTGTGGATTGTGCTTCAGGCCCACCGTCTGCTTCTCCATCGTCTCCTGGTCCTGACCGACGAATTTGGCAGAAACGAACTTCACCAGCGCTGGTGCGAATGGGACCCAGCGAAACAGGTTCCACGCGGCCACCACATCGATGCGGCAGCGCTCCGGAGTGATGGGCGTGACCGTGGTCAAACTGGAGTACCAATACTTCCCCGCCCGGATGGTTTCCGCGCGGCGGTTGGGCAGGGCGAAATCAATGGTCGTGGTGATCGAATCCGCACCCGCATAGAACCGCAAGAGCTTGTAGGGCGCGCTGTTCGAGCTGGGCCGGTGCGCGCTCATGCGGAAGCCGTTGGCAATCGGCTCGAATGCCTTCTGTTTTTCGTGAATGGAATGGCGGCTGCGCCACCACCACGCCTGGTGCACAAACGGCCCGTGGGCGGGGTCCATCAGACCGATGATGCCGTTGTCCACGTTGCAAGCCAGATCAGCGATCAAGTGTGCCAGCTTGTATTTCGGGCTGAAGGTGGCAACCCGCGGCGCGGGCTCGGTGGGCTCGGCCTGCTTGGTGAAGCCTGCCCCTGCCGGCGTCGGCTCGGGCACGAACGCCCAGATGAA
>JBGQDM010000162.1:0-5082 GCA_041495845.1 Terriglobia bacterium
GCGCCGGAAGTGGTCCACCAGCAGGTTCCGCGTCATGGTCGTGACCCAGGTAAAGAACGCGCCACGCTCGATTTTGTAGGTCTCCAGCGTTCGATACATCTTGATAAACACTTCCTGGGTAAGGTCTTCGGCGTCGTGGGCGGAACCGGTAAAGCGGTAGCAGAGGTTGTAGATGCGCCGGTGATGACGTTGGACAATCTGCTCCCAAGCCATCGCATCGCCCGCCAGACAGCGGCGGATGAGTTGCTGGACGACCTGGGCGTCTTCCAATCTGCGCTCCGCGAGGTTCCGATGCACGCTCGCATCCCCCGGCATGATCAGCGTAGACAGCACACTGGAGATACGTCTAGCCTGCGTGTAAAGTTCACAAATTGCAGGCGTTGGGATTCTAGCAGGCGCGCCGAAGCAGGCAACATTTGCGCTCAGGTTGTACGGTTGAGGAACTCGAGCACCGCCCGGTTGAACTCATCAGGCAATTCTTCATAGGGCAAATGGCCCACACCGTCAAATTGGATTAACCGGCTTCGACGGAAATACTGGTTAAAGGGCAACGCGGATTGAGGATCAACCGCGGCGTCGCGCGTTCCCCAAAGCAAGAGCGTGGGCAGATCAGCCAACTGTGGCAGGGCCTTCGCCATGATCTCCAGGTCCGCGCACCACGTCGTGATCGCCTGCAGGCCGTACTCTACCGTCCCGGGAACCAGGAGCGCCCGGAGATAACCCTCAAGCGTGCCGGGCGTGATGCGCTTGGGGTCGCCGTAGAGCCGGCTGAGGACCCATGGATGGGCAAACCGCGCTCTGGGCAACAGGTAACGAACACAGGCGGCTGGAAACCTGCGGGAAAGAAGCGGCGCCAGCCTGCGGCCATGTTGAGACCAGGGGTTGGCTGGGGCTACGAGGACCAGCCGCTGCAGGCGACCGGGTTGCTGCACCACCAAACGAGCCGCAACCAAAACCGCAACCGACCCGCCATGAGAGGAACCAAGCAGGGAAACTTCTTTGATTCCAACCAGATCCAGAAAACGCAGGGTACGATCGGCGATCGCTTCCATTCGGCAGTCAAGATTGGGTACGCGATCGGAAAAACCGGCGCAAAGCTGGTCGGGGGCGTAAACGGTGTGAGTTTGAGCGAGGGCGGCAAGATTCTTGCGCCAGGAGAACGAATAGCCCAACAAGCCATGTAGCAGGACCAGTGTGGGGCCCGCACCGGCCTGGAGGTAGCGCATGCGGGCGCCGTCCAGATGGACGAAGCGCTCGGCGACATCGGGGATGACCGGCGAGGTGAGAGTGGATTCCACAGAAAACGTTGATGAGCCGGGCAACTTTTTCTGCCCGGGCGGTATCTATCGGGATGATATCGCCTCTGTCGCTTCTGTGCCGGGGGGCTTCGGCCTCCCGGTTTTTTTGTTTGCGGCTAGCTGCGTTTCTTGCGCAAGAGTTTTTTCAAGACGCGGATGCCCTTGTCGACGTGCTTCGGCTCCAGCAAGAAGGGGGGTAGAAAGCGCAGGACGGTGTCCTGGGTGACGTTGAAGAGCACACCTTCGGCGAGACCCTCCTCGACCAACGGGCGCGCGGGGATGGCGAGTTCCAGGCCCTGGATGAATCCGGTGCCACGCAGTTCCTTGATGACAGAAAACTTGTCTTTGAGGGCGCGGAATTGTTCCTGAAGATAGGCGCCTGTGGACTTCACGTTCTCGAGTAGGCCGTCTTCTTCGAGGATGGCCAGGTATTCGAGGGCGACGCGACAAACGAGCGGGCCGCCACCGAAAGTTGTGCCGTGTTCGCCGGGCTTGATCGCGTCGGCCAAGGCTTCTTTGGCCAGAAACGCACCCAGCGGCAGACCGGCGGCGATGGGCTTGGCAATGACCAGGATGTCTGGCGTCACGCCAAAATGCTGGAAGGCGAACAGGGTGCCGGTGCGTCCGAGGCCGCACTGAATCTCATCGAAGATCACCGAGGCGTGGTGACGGTCGGCGGCGGTGCGTACCTGGCGCAGAAATTCGCGCGAGCAACTTAGAATTCCGCCTTCGCCAAAGATGGGTTCGAGCACGATGGCGCACGTGTCGTCGTCCACGGCGGCGTTCAGCGCGGCTTCGTCGTTGCGCGAAATGAAGGTCACCCCGGGCAGCAACGGCCCAAACGGCGCGCGGTATTTGTTTTGTCCGGTGAGCGAGAGCGCACCAAACGTCCGGCCGTGGTAGGAACCCTGGAGCGCGACGATTTTCGACTTGGCCTCTCCGCCGGTTTTGTGCCCGGCAGCGCGCGCCAGCTTGATGGCGCCTTCCATCCCTTCGGTGCCGCTGTTGCAAAAGAACACGCGCGAAAGGCCGGAATGCTGGCAAAGCTTCTCCGCCAGCAATCCCTGGTACTCGTTGTAGTAGAGATTCGACAGGTGAATGGCCCGGCCGGCCTGCTCGCGCAGGACTTTGAGAATGCGCGGATGCGCATGGCCGAGTGCGTTGACCCCGAGGCCGGCCACAAAATCCAGGTAACGGTTGCCCTCAACGTCATAAACGAAAACGCCTTTGCCACGTGCGATGGCGAGCGGGTAGCGGTTATAGGTGGGAAGAAGAAAACGGCGTTCACGATCGGCGATTTCCTGGAAGGTGCTCATGGGAAGGAAGATTCTACCCGGTCAGGCTGTGGAGGGAAAGCCGGGGCGGGGACTTCTACTTGGCCGCGGCTGGCGCCAAGCTGTGCGCCCACGCCGAAATCCATATCGGGAAGGTTGCGCCCAGATAGAGGCACTTGATGGCGCGGTCATCCTCCCAGGCATCAGCGAAGATTCCTCCGAGCAAGACAAAGGCAATCGAGAAGCAGATCAAGGACAGCGGGCCGCGCATCAGGGAAATGTCAGCGGTCCGATAAATTCTCACCACCTCGGGCGCAGCCGCTCCGAGCGTTCCATACACGAATCTGTACCAACTCCAGGAATGTCTGTGCAATTTCTTAGCGGAACAACGAACCGAGATACTGCTGCAGAGTTGTGGGCAGGAAGCCAACCGCAAATGGATAGACTGCCAGGGCCACCAGCATCACCACGAGAACGGGGTTCAGCGAACTAGAGGCGGCCCTTCCCAGGGTGGAAGGAGACGATCCTTGAGCATGCAGCATGTCATCCACCTTCTTCGGCAGCGGCGCGGTCGCCATCTCTGAACTCATTTCCGTCTGGACAATTCGGTCTGGGGGAAAGTGAAACGCCTCACTGGAAAAATTGTCGCCCTTGAGGCTGGCCGCGTCAAGAACATCTCGAGAAATCCCGCCCATCCGGCGTAGGCCATTCCTGGGACGTGGGTTGCGGGCCGGTGACCCGCCTCTTGACCGAGATACAAAATTTAGTAGTCACTTCCCGAAAAGCATATAATTCCAAGAGACGTCACGGAGCGGGTAGCGAAGCCGTGTCCTGCTAGACACTTAACAAAGGGACCTTACCGAGGGTCGTGGCAGCAAACTTGCATTCTCGTATCGCGAATGACGGGGAGCAGCGTCTTCTGCCCCGACCGTCTGCATCCAACCCAGCCATGAACCGTGAGTTCGAAATCCGGTTTACCGCCGTCCTGCTGGCGGTGCTGACCGCAGCCGCGGTGACGGTGGCGTGGATCAATCTGCAAAAAGAAGGGTCGTTTTCCGTTCCCACCGACGGGATCTGGTGGATTGAGCGTGGCTCGCACCTGGTAGCGGAACGAGTGGATCGGGAGAGTCCCGGGGCGCACGCTGGGGTGCGCGTGGGCGACCAGCTCAGCGCGGTCGATGAGCACGAGATCAACACCGTCCCCGGGTTGATGCGGCAGCTCTTCCATACTGGCGTGTATGCCAAGGTGAAGTATTCGCTGGCGCGGCAGGGGGTGGCGCTCGATACCACGCTGGTGATCGTACCTGCCGACCGCTCGCTGAACAATTGGCTGCGGCTGATTGCGCTCATCTATCTCAGCATCGGCCTGTACGTTCTTTTGCGGCGCTGGACTGCGCCCGGCTCGCTGCACTTTTACATTTTCTGCCTGGTTAGCTTTGTCTTCTACTCGTTCAAATACACCGGCAAGCTGAACCTGTTTGACGAGACGGTGCTGTGGAGCAACGTGGTGGCGTGGCTGTTGCAGCCAGCCATCTTTCTGCACTTCGCGCTGACGTTTCCGGAGAAGCGGGATTTCATCAAGCGTCATGTCTGGGCGCTGGCGCTGGTCTACCTGCCGGCCGCCTTGCTGCTGGCCGTGCAGATTCTGGTCATGCAGACCCTGGTGCCGAGCGAGACGCTGCGCTGGAACCTCGATCGTTTGCAAATGGCGTACCTGGCGCTCTATTTTCTCTGCGCCGCCTGGATCATGCATCGCAGCTATGGGCGAGCCGCCACGACCGTCTTGCGGCAGCAGATGAAGTGGGTGACTCGTGGCACGATCATGGCGGTGGCGCCGTTTACGCTTTTCTACGTGCTGCCCTACCTGAGCCCGGCCCTGCGGAATTACACCCCGGACGGGTTGATGAAGTGGTCGGTGCTTTCGCTGGCGTTGCTGCCGTTGATGTTCGGTTACGCCATCTTCCGCTACCGGTTGATGGACGTGGACCTGATTTTCAAACGGGGCGTGGTGTATACGCTGTCGGCGGCGGCCATCGTGGGCTTGTATTTTGCGGTGGTGGTGGGAGTAGCGGAGTTAATCCACGCGCGCATTCCCAGCAGCGGACCGATGGGACTGATCCTGGCCATGGTGGTGGCGGCACTGCTGTTTGATCCGGTGAAGAACTGGATTCAGGAGCGGCTGGACCAGGTTTTCTATCGCACCCGTTACGACTATCGCCGCACCCTGGTGGAGTTTGGCCGGGAGCTGAATTCGGAGACCGACCTGGGCAAGATGCTGGCTTCGGTGGTGGAACGGCTTTCGCACACTCTGCTGGTGGACCGGATGGCAATTTTTCTGGCCACCGCGGACCCGCCCCAGCGTTTTGTGCTGGCCAAGTCATTTGGCATCGTGCAGGCGGGGAATCTGGACCTGGAGTTCCTGAACCGGCCGCGGCCGGAAGACAGCGCGGGGCACCTGTTCTTCGAGAACACGCATATGGTGCCGCGGGAAGCACAATCGGCGCAGGAAA
>JBGQDM010000163.1:0-5036 GCA_041495845.1 Terriglobia bacterium
CCAGAATTTCCGCCACATCTTCCAGCGTTTCGATCAGCCGGCGCGGCGCTTCGTAAAAGATTTGCGTGGACGCCGCGCCACGCAGTACTTCGAGCGCCTGCCGTCGAGCAGAACTGCGCGCCGGCAAAAAGCCATGAAACTCAAAGTGGTCGGTGGGAAGTCCGCTGGCGACGAGCGCGCAGACAAACGCCGCCGCCCCCGGCACCGGCACCACCGGAATCCCCCGCTCCACCGCCAGCGCCACCAGCCGATAGGCAGGGTCAGAAATCCCCGGCGTGCCTGCATCGGTTACCAGCGCAATGTTCGTGCCCTG
This sequence comes from Terriglobia bacterium, assembly GCA_041495845.1. Classification (GTDB taxonomy): domain Bacteria; phylum Acidobacteriota; class Terriglobia; order Terriglobales; family Acidobacteriaceae; genus JBGQDM01. The sequence continues at coordinate 314 of JBGQDM010000163.1, forward strand.
CGCCAGCTGCTCCGCCAGCTCGGCGGCGCGCTCGCGTTCGTTGTGCTCGTGATAGCTGATGGTGCGGGCGGCGATGCCGTGATGCTCCAACAATTGCCGCGTGTGCCGCGTGTCTTCGCAGGCGATGAGCGCCACTTCCTTCAACACGCGCAGCGCCCGCAGCGTGATGTCCTCAAGATTGCCGATGGGCATCGCCACGAGATAAAGCGTGCCAGACATGGCCGGGAGTGTAACACCGGTGGAACTGGCCCCAAGCAGGGCGACTCTGGCGGAGGGGGTGCTCCTCTGAAGAGCTGCGTGTCTCCTGTTCCCCGGCGGTTTGACCGGGGATATTGTATTCGCTTTTTATTCGCCGCTTGTGTTATAAGATTCTTGGGTTCTGCTCTGGCACTCGGAACCGTTTGGTTTTCGGAACAATCGATAAAGACATTTGCACTGGAGGCGCTGCAACGTGCAAACTTCCCAGCTGGAGTCTCATTCACGAGGACCAGAAGGTGAGAATGGCTGCGAGAGGGTGGCCAAAGTTCCTGCACGATTCAGTTCATCGGCTCATTGCATTCGAAGACTGCGATTGCGACAGGCTTCTGCTGGACTTGATCAACGCGCGCGAATTCCAGCGTCTGCGTCGGGTCAAGCAACTTGGGTTCACTGAGACGGTGTTCCCTGGGGCAAACCACAGCAGGTTTGCGCACTGCGTGGGAGTGTTGGCCATGGCGCGGCTGTTCGTCGAGCGCGTTGAATTGTTGCAGGGGCATAAGTTAGGCCCTAAGCCTAAAGTTGTGCTTCTTTCTGCCGCGCTTTTACACGACATTGGTCACGGCCCTTTTTCTCACGCCTTCGAGAAGGTGACGAAAGACAATCACGAAGCCCGGACGGTGGAGATCATCGAGGACAGCTCGACCGAAGTGCACAAGGTATTGGCCGCGCACGACGAAGGACTACCCAACGAGGTTGCGCGCTTCTTTGAGAAAGAACCGGGATCGGAAGGCAGTGACGTGCCAGCATATTTGGCGGACATCGTTTCGAGTCAGCTCGACGCTGATCGGTTTGATTACCTGCTGCGAGACAGCTATGCCGCAGGCGTGGGTTATGGCGATTTCGACTACCGGTGGCTGATTAGCCATCTTCATGTTGACGAGGGCAAGTCGCGCTTCTATTTGAGCAGCAAGGCCCTATTGGCAGCGGAAGCTTATTTTTTCGCTCGATATCACATGTATCGAACGGTTTACTTCCACAAGACGACCCGCGCTGCCGAAGTGATGCTTAAGCTGCTCTTCAAGCGGTACAGCGCCCTAGTGAAGGACAAACCTCTCGAAGAAAGCAAGGCGGTGGTGCGGGACGCTCCTGCGGAAATCGTGAAGGCGTTTAGCGGAAAGATGGCGTTGGAAGAATACTTGAGGTTGGACGACCACAGCGTCACCCAATTCCTGAAGGCTTGTGAGAGTTCCGAAGACAGTGTTCTTCGAAAACTGGGCTCAGGGTTGCTGAACCGAGTGTACTTTAAGGCGGTGGACGCGACAGGTGCTCCGCCGGGAAAGCTCCTTCAATTTATGGAGGAAGTTCAACAGGCGCTGAGCATGAAAGGCCTCGACGGAGATTATCACTTCTCCAGAGATATCCCAGCCGATACGCCTTATAAGGAGTACGATCCCGATGCTGAAGTGCCTAACACTCAAGTTTACGTCGAGGATTCCTCCTCGCGGCCGGTGGAGATTAGCAAGCTGTCCAAGCCTGTTGAGCAGCTCAAGCAGAAGTACTCGCTCCTGCGCTTCTACTTCCCAGCGGAACTTCGAGATGATATCAATGAATTGGCAAGCAAGATTTTGAGGAGTGAAAGCAATGGCGTTTGAAAACGCTCAGTGGCTGGCTTGGGTGGTAGCAGCCCATCCCAATCGCGAGGTTGTGGGCCGCACTCGGTTGCAGAAGACGGTATGGCTGCTCCAGCGTCTTGGCATGCCGACGGATTACACGTTCTCGTTGCACTTCTATGGCCCTTACAGCGAAGAGTTGCGAGCAGACATTAGCCTCTGCGAGCAATTCGGGGTTCTCGAAGAGCAACCAAAAACTGCGCAGGACGGAACCGAATACTACATTGTCAGCGCCCCGCCTGCGAACACAAAGCCACAGTTCGAACCCTTCGTTGAATACGTTCGGATGTTCGCGCAGCAAGACGCTGTGGTTCTTGAATTGGCAGCTACCTACGACGCTTTCAGGGAGCAGGGCCTGCGTCATGCGGAGGCACTGAGGCGGCTCCGGGCAAAGAAGGGATCGAAGTGTGCAGAAGGACGAGAAAAAACCGCGGTGGAGCTTGTTGAACACATAGGCCTCTCTGCTAGCTAAGCCCCCGCAAGTCTTCGGCGAGCTGCGCAGGCCCCTCGTTCCCCCGCCCAGCAAAAGGGCCGGCTTGCGCCGGCCCTGTCTCTCGGGGGAGGGACTCCACTTCACTTACATCGCCGTCAACGCACTAGGCTTTCTTCGGTGCGATGGCGTCTTTCACAGCCTTGGCCAGGTAGAACTTCGCCGTGGTCTTGGCCGAGATCTTGATGGGCTCACCGGTCTGCGGGTTGCGTCCCATGCGGGCTTTGCGGTGCACTTTCTTCAGACGGCCCATTCCGGGTACCACGAACACGCCGGTCTTTTTTACTTCCTTCACAGCGGTATCCACCAGGTGCTCGAGGAAGCTCGCCGCGGTCTTGTTGTTGACGCCAACTTTTTCCGCCAGATGGCGAACCGTCTGGCTCTTTGTCATTCCAGGCATGAAAATCCTCCTAAAACCAGCTTGAAAATGAGGTACGAGGCAAATCTTAGCGCAGACGCCTGTGGAAAAACAGTGCTTCGACCGCATTTTTTGCGGGTGCGGTGGGGGTGAGTACCAAAAAGGGCACGAACGATGCGGGTTTGGCTGCCTCCACCAGCGCGCGGACGCATGGACAGCTACTCCCGCCGAGGTCTGCGAGCCGGCGCCAATCCCTGGCCCCGCCCCGAAATGCCATAATGTTTTCAGGAAAAGTTGAAGGAGCGAGGCCCGCGTGAGTTGCACCCTGTGTGAAGTGCGGAAGGGAAAACGGTTTTGTCCCGCGGTGCACGGCAAGATCTGCCCGCAGTGTTGCGGCGAGCAGCGCGAGGTCACGCTCGATTGCCCGAGCGACTGCGTTTATCTGCAGCAGGCGCGCGAGCACGAAAAGCCGCGCCCCATGGGAGAAGTCGACCGCGCCAGCCTGTTCCCGGAAGTCGAGATTCGCAACGAATTTCTCTACCAGCGCGAACATCTCTTGATGGGTCTGACGTTTGCCTTAGCGCGTGCCGCCCGCACTGACCGTGCGCTCCTGGATCGCGACCTGATTGCGGCGCTCACTTCGCTGGCGCGCACCCAGGCCACCCTGGTCAACTCCGGCTTGCACTACGAGGCGGCCACGGCCAGTCCCGTGCAACAGGCGGTCTCAGCTGAAGTGCAGAAGATGCTGACCGAGTTCCGCGAAGTTGAGCAGAAGCACCAGGGATATTCTTCGTTGAAAGAATCCGAAGTACTGGAAGCGTTGGTTTTTCTGGTGCGCATGGCCCACGGGCGCACTTCGGGCCGGCCCAAGTCGCGCGCCTTCGTGGATTTTGTGCTGGCCCAGTTTCCGGAAAAAACAGGCGTGGCCGCTCCGGAAGAGGCGACCAGCCGGCTGATTGTGCCCTAGTGTGCGGCGCGGCAGCCTGCCCTTGAGCAACGCGAAGGGCCCTCGCCCGCGGGGACGATCACACTTTCCGCACCGCCGCACCAGGTGGCAACTCGTCCAGCAACTCCCGCGCTGTCTTCTTCAGTAGCGGATGCACGGCTCCGGGCGCGATTTCCGCCAGCGGTTCCAGCACAAAACGCCGCGCGTGCAGTGCCGGGTGCGGCAGCGTCAGCCCCGGCTCATCCAGCACCAGGCTCCCGTAAAGCAGCAGGTCGAGGTCAATCGTGCGCGGGCCTTTGCTCTGGTCGCGCCGCCGCCCCATTGCCCGTTCCATCGCCAGCAAGCCATCCAGCAACTCGGCTGCCGCCAACTCCGAACTCAGCACCACCACGCAATTCAGAAACCACGGCTGCGCGGTGAATTCCACCGGCTCGGTTTCGTAAAACGACGACACGGCGCTTACCCGCCCGAGCTTTTCCAACCGGTGAATCGCCTCGCGCAACCACTCCTCCCGGTTTCCCAGGTTTGAACCGAGCGAGAGGTAAGCAGTTTCGGCCACGCTGAATCTAGTGTGCAGCTTTTTCCGGTGGATGCAAAGCGTGCTTGTGTGGCGCGGGCGCCCGCGCCACACACCCTGTCATTCTGGGGAGCGCCCTTGCAACTTCCTCCGCGAACAACGAAACTCAGAGCATGCCCGTACCTCTCTCGCTGGAAGGCCGTGTGGCCCTGATTACCGGTGGTTCGCGCGGCATTGGCGCGGCCACGGTGCGCGCCTTTGCCGCTGCCGGCGCGCAGGTGGTTTTCAATTATCAGCAGGCCAAGGCCGCCGCCGACCAGCTGGTTGCCGCGTGCGGCGCCGCCCGCACTCATGCCGTCGCCTGCGATCTCACCGGCACGGAAACCGCCGCGAGCCTGATCTCCGCCACGGTAGCGCGTTTTGGTCGCCTGGACATTCTGGTCGCCAATCACGGCATCTGGCCGGCGGAAGATGTTGGCATTGACCGCATGGCGGACGCCCAATGGCGCCGCACCCTCGCTGTGAATCTCGATGCCGTCTTCGC
>JBGQDM010000164.1:0-5010 GCA_041495845.1 Terriglobia bacterium
GGCTCTTCTTGTACCGTCGGCTGTTGCAGCAGACCGCCCATACGCCGATTCTACAACGTCGGGGTTCCGCTCTACTCGCCCGCTACGGTCAGCCCATCCACCCGGATGGTCGGCGCCGCCATGGAGCCACGGAATTCCAAGTCGTTGCCAATCTCGCTGATGTGAAAAAACATTTCCTTTAGATTCCCGCCGACCGTGATTTCTTCGACCGGATACGCCAGTTCCCCGCCCGAAATCCACAGTCCGCTCGCGCCGCGCGAATAGTCACCTGTTACCAGGTTTACCCCGTGCCCCAGAAACTCGGTAACGTACAAGCCATTGGGAATGCCGGCGATAATTTCCGCCGGCGTCTTCGTTCCCGCCTGCAGAAAATAATTGCCCGGCCCAATGCCGGGTGTTCCGGCCAGTCCTCGCGCTGCGTTGCCGGTGGTTTCGAGGCCGAGTTTGCGCGCCGTATAGGAATTGAGCAGATAGGATTTCAGGACCCCGTTTTCAATGACCACGGTGCGCCGCGACGGCACCCCTTCACCATCGAACGGGGTGGTGCCGAAACCACCGGGCACGGTGCCGTCGTCAATCACGGTCACGTTGTCGCCGGCAATTTTTTCGCCCAGCTTGCCCGCCAGAAACGAGGCTCCGCGATACACCGAATCGCCGTTCACGCCTTCAAAAATATGTTCCAGGATGGACTGCGCCACCTGCGGATCGAACACCACCGGCACCTGCGCCGTCTTGGCTTTGCGCGCTCCCAGCCGCCGCAGCGTGCGTTCGGCGGCAACGCGGCCCACTTGTTCCGGCGCTTCCAGCATGGCCAGGCTGCGCGACACGTGATACCAGTAATCGCGCTGCATTTTGCCATCTTCACTCTGCGCAATTGGCACCGCGGCTACCGAACAGTACGAACGCCGGTACTCGCCGACAAAACCCTGCGAGTTGGCCAGCACTTTGTGGCCGGTGGCTGCGTCAAAGCTTCCGCCTTCGGAATTCTTGATGCGCGGGTCGAAATCCAACGCGGTTTTCTCCGCTCGCCGCGCGTAGGCAATGCGCTCTTGTCCCGGCAGCGAGTAGACGTCAGAGTGATACAAATCGAGGTCACCGGCCAACGACCCCATGGCCGTTGCTTCGGGCAGGCCGGCAAACGGGTCTTCGGACGTGATCCGCGCCAATTCCAGCGCCGAACCTACCAGCCGTTCCAGCGCCGCCGGAGAGAAATCGCTGCTGTAGGTGCTGGCCGCGCGTTTGCCAAAGAAGACGCGCACCCCGATCGCACGCGAGCCGGATTCCTTCAGCGTTTCCACCTGGCCCAGGCGGACCACGGTGGAAAATTCATCGCCTTCGCGAACCACGGCTTCCGCCGCGGAAGCGCCGCCCCGCATGGCCCGCTGCACTACATCCGCAGCCAGCTCTTTCAGGTCAGTTACAGTCTTGGATTCAGTTTGGATTGGCAAGAAGAACTTTCCTACATTGTTAAACTGTCGAGTCGCGAATTATCGAATTCCAGAATACCGATTCAATTCGGCGGTTGGCCTTACTGCATAAATCCGCCAACTTCTTTCTTGGCGGTCCCACCCACGGTCAGCCGGTCAATTTTGATGGTCGGAATGCCCACGCCCACCGGTACCGCCTGCCCATCTTTGCCGCAGGTGCCCACGCCTTCATCCAGTTTCAGGTCATTGCCCACCATGGAAACACGGGTCAAAACATCCGGCCCATTCCCGATGAGCGTAGCGCCGCGAATCGGCGCCGTGATCTGCCCGTCCTCGATCAGGTACGCTTCCGAGGCGGAGAAAACAAACTTGCCGTTGGTGATATCCACCTGGCCACCGCCGAAATTCACCGCGTAAATTCCGCGCTGCACCGAGCGCACAATATCTTCCGGATGGTCTTCCCCCGCCAGCATGTAGGTATTGGTCATACGCGGCATGGGAATGTGCTCATAGCTCTCGCGCCGGCCATTGCCGGTACCGGCCATGCCCATAAGCTTGGCGGAAAGCTTGTCGCTCAAGTAGCCTTTCAGGATTCCCTTCTCGATCAGCATGGTGTTTTGCGTGGGTTGACCTTCGTCATCCACATTGAGCGAGCCCCGCCGCCAAGGCATGGTGCCGTTGTCCACCACCGTGCATTTCTCGCTGGCCACGCGCTTGCCAATGAGCCCGGTGAAGGCAGAAGTTTTCTTGCGATTGAAATCCGCTTCGAGGCCGTGCCCGATGGCTTCGTGCAGCAGCACGCCCGGCCAGCCCGGACCGAGCACCACATCCATCTCGCCCGCCGGGGCCTCGCGCGCATCCAGCTGCAACACCGCTTGTCGTGCGGCTTCCTGGGCAAAATGTTCTGGTGATTTTTCTGTCTGGAAGAATTCCAGCGCCACGCGTCCACCGCCGCCATGGCTGCCCCGCGCCGAATTGGTTTCCGTCTTGGCAATGCAGGAAACGTTGATCCGGGCCAGCGGTTGCGCATCCTCGGCAAACGTTCCATCGGAGCCGACAATCAGAATTTTGCGCAATTCGTCGGCGTAGCCGACTCGCACTTCCTTGATGCGCGGGTCGTAACCGCGGGCAGCGCGATCGGCGCGCTCCAGCAGCAGCACTTTCGCTGTCACCGCCGCATCCACTGACGGCAGCGTCACGGGATAGAGACTGCGTGCCGGGCGTTCCTGGAATCCCGCCACCTGAGTTTTCGAAGGCGCGCTGGCAATCAGCGCCGCAGTGCGGGCCGCGTGCAACATTCGCGCGGGCGAGAGATCGTCGGTATAGGCATAACCCGTCCGTTCTCCAGAAATTACCCGCACCCCGCAGCCCACCGAAATCCCTTGCGAAGCCGACTTCACCAGCGATTCATCCATGCCCAGCGAGGTCGAAACCAGGTACTCAAAATATAAGTCGGCATAGTCGCCGCCCCCGGAAAGGGCCGCCGCCAGGTACTTCTCCAGGTCAGACTGGTTCAACCCGTAATGCTCGAAAAAGAATTTCTGCTTATCCATGCTGATGATTGGATGCTCCAGACCAGCAAAAGCCCCGTTCGCGTCGCGCATCTACTTTGGTAGACCTGCCTTGATTATCCCACACGCTGGGCTGAGACTGGGAGCGGTCTATGGCGCCGCAGGAAATCTCGTGTGCGTTGCTGACTCGCACCCTGGAGGAATTTCTTGCCGCCTCGCGTGATGCCGTGGTGCTGGAAAATGGCGCCCTCATCTTTGACCTGCAAGCAGCCCGTTACTCGCTCTCCGGCGACCACGGCAAGTGCTTGCTCCACCTCTGGTCTGCCGAACGCAACCTGGTGCGCCGCGTGCTCGACGCCGAACAAAAAGCCAACGTGCTCCGTTTGAGCGTGCAGCGCATGGGCCAGGCACGGCCGTCGCGTCTCGAAATCTGTCTGCGTCGCGATGCGCGTGCGCCCGCAGCCAGAAAAGCCGCCCGCTCCGCCTACCAACAGGTGCTCGAGCGGATTCTCACCCGCCACGATCCTGACTCCCGCCTCGGCCGTCTCACTTCCGCCATGGACCTCGAACGTTCGTTCGGGCCGGTCTATGCTCGCGGCCTCACGCGCCGCAGCCAAAGTGCGTTCGCAGTCCTCGGCGTCAACGCGCAGGAAACGCAGACCGCAGTGGACGGCTCACTCACCTTCGGCATTCTCTGGCTGGAGAAATGCCGCGAGAGTCACGCGGGCAAGCTCATGGTGGAAGGTCTGAAACTTTTCGTCCCGGCGGGGAGAAGTGCCGTCGTGCGCCAACGCATGGCCTACCTGAATTCCGCTGCCGCCAAATGGCAACTCTATGAACTCGACGAGCGCGAAGAAACCATCACCGAAGCCGATTGCCGGGACCGCGGCAACCTGGACACGCGCCTCGCTCGCCTGAGCGACGACTCCATCACCCTCGAACGCTTCGCCGATGCCATTGCCCAAGTGCGTGCGGTGCTGCCGGACGCCGACATCGAGGTGCTCTCTCCCGGAGAAATCTCCTTTCGCTGCCGCGGTCTGGAGTTTGCGCGGGCGCGCATGGCCACGGAATCATCCTTTCGCGGCCATCCCGAGTTATTCTGCGGCACCGGCGCGCACGAAACGCTGTGGACGGAAGAATCCGCGCCTCGTCTCACCGACGCCATCCAGCGCCTGGCTGCCGCTCGCTCCAGTCACGGTCGGCGCGATCATGCCCTGTATCGCATTCATCCCGAGCGCTGGCTGGAAACGCTGGTGGCAAAAGACGTCAGCGTGATCGACTCCAGCCTGGCGCATCGTCCCTGCTACGCGCAGGTGCCCGCATTCTCCGCCGCCGACCGTTCCATGGTGGACGTGCTCGCGCTCACCCGCTCCCATCGCCTGGCCGTTCTCGAACTCAAGGCCGACGAGGACATTCACCTACCCCTCCAGGGTCTTGATTACTGGTCGCGCGTGGCCTTTCATCACGCGCGCGGCGAGTTTTCGCGCTTCGGATATTTTCCCGGAGTCGAGCTTTCGCCGCAGCCGCCTCTCCTTTATCTCGTGGCCCCGGCGCTGCACGTCCATCCCGCCACGGACACGCTCCTCCACTACCTCGCGCCGGAAATCGAGTGGACTCTCGCCGGCATTGGCGAAGGCTGGCGGGAAAGAGTGCTGACCGTGTTCCGCAAGCGCTCCTCCGATGCTTCGTCTCCAGCGCGTTTACAATAGCTTCTCAGCGCTCATGGGCCGCATTCACGTTCTTTCCGAGCAGGTTGCCAACAAGATCGCCGCCGGCGAAGTGGTGGAGCGCCCCGCCTCGGTCGTCAAAGAGTTGCTGGAAAACTCGCTCGACGCCGGCGCCACCCGCATCGTGCTCCAGGTGGAAGCGGGCGGCAAAAAACTGATCCAGGTCACCGACAACGGTTGCGGCATGGTGCGTGACGATGCCCTGCTCGCGTTCGAGGCCCACGCCACTTCCAAGATTCGCACCGCTGAAGACCTGCTCACAGTCTCCACGCTGGGCTTTCGCGGCGAGGCTCTGCCTTCCATCGCCTCGGTTTCCAGGCTGCAAATGGAGACGCGCGCCGCCGA
>JBGQDM010000165.1:0-4993 GCA_041495845.1 Terriglobia bacterium
CTGACCTTTTCCGGCCCTCACCTCTTGGAGAACTCGGAGTGGGTTGATCTCAAGGAGTGGGTACGCGGGCTGGCAGCACTGGTGCTCCTGTTCGATCTCTACACGGTTTACCAGCACCTCCAACTCCAGCGAATTCGTCGCGAGCTGACCCGGCGCAACCAGCTTTTTGAAGTCATCACTGAGAATGCAGCCGACATGATCGCGGTCATCGATTGCGCCGGCAACCGGCTCTACAACAGCCCCGCGTATCAAAAAGTTCTCGGGTATTCGCCCGAGGAACTCAAGTTGACTTCGTCGCTGGAGCAGATCCATCCCGAGGACCAGCCGCGGGTGCTCGAAGCAGCGGAGAAAGCACGGCTCACGGGACGAGGCGAGCGGCTGGAATACCGCATGCGCCACAAGGATGGCACGTGGCGCATTTTGGAATCAGTCGCCACCGCCATTCAAAATGAAAAAGGGCAGACCGAGAAACTGGTCATCGTCAATCGCGATATCACGGAGCGCAAGCGGGCGGAAGAGGCGCTCGCGCACCACGCTTTGCATGACACCCTGACCAACCTGCCGAACCGGACCCTGTTTCTCGATCGCGCGCGACATGTTCTGGCGCTTTCCCAGAGGCACACCAGCTATAAGTTCGCTGTGTTGTTCATCGATCTCGATGAATTTAAGGTTTTTAATGACAGCTTGGGCCACGCGGCGGGAGACGCCCTGCTCCTCCAAATTGCCCGCCGATTGACGGCTTCCATCCGTGGCGGCGATACCATCTCGCGCTCGGGCCCGATAAAAGCTGGCGACACTTCTGCCAACGAAGAGAGTTTAGCCAGACTGGGCGGCGATGAATTCGCCATCCTGTTGGAGGACATCCGGGATTGCGGCGATGCCATTCGGGTAGCGGAGCGCATTCAGGAGCGATTGGGCGTTCCCATGGTTGTGGAAGGACAAGAAGTGGTATCGACCGCGAGCATCGGGATCGCCTTCTGCGCCACTTCCTACACGAATTCAGAAGACTTGGTGCGCGATGCCGAGATCGCGATGTACCGGGCCAAGCGGGAAGGAAAAGCGCGCTGTCAGGTCTTTGATAGTGCGATGCACACTTTTGCCGTCAAAAGACTGCGCCTCGAAACTGACCTGCGCCGGGCGCTGGAACTGGGCGAATTCCGAGTTCACTATCAGCCCATTGTGTCGTTACCGAGCGGGAAGATTGCTGGATTCGAGGCACTCAGCCGATGGCAACGGCCGGAAGGCCTCCTATCGCCTGCCCATTTCATCCAGATCGCTGACGAGACTGGAATCATCCTGCCCATGAACCGTCTGTTGTTGCGCGAAGCCTGTCTACAGCTTCGTGCCTGGCACTCGCAATTTCCTTGCGATCCGCCGCTGACCATGAGCGTGAACATCACCCCCAGAGAGTTTGCCCAGCCGGACTTGGCCGCTCAGATGGGCACGATTCTGGGCGAAGTGGGAATCGATCCGAGCAGCATCGACGTAGAGATCACGGAAACCATCGCCATGGCCGACCCAGAAAGATCGAGCCTGGTTCTCGCGGAACTGAAGGCATTGGGAGTTCACTTAAGTATTGACGATTTCGGAACTGGGTACTCTTCGCTGAGCCGATTACAAGGATTCCCGGTAGACACCCTGAAGATTGATCGTACCTTCATCTCTAAGATGGACACGGACAGCGAAACCAATGAGATCGTGCGCATCATCATTATGCTGGCTCACAACTTTGGTTTGAAGGTCGTAGCTGAAGGCGCTGAAACGGCGGAGCAGGTCCGTCTGCTCAAAGAGCTGAAGTGCGAACTCGCGCAAGGATATTTTTTTGCTCGACCCGGAGACCATGCCGCCGCTCAGGCGCTCTTGATGAGCACCTCTGCGGTGAAAGCCCGGGCGCTACCTGCAGCAGCGATGTAATGGACCAGGTTTGGCTTTCCCACGAAAACGGGCCTTGCGATCAGCCCTTCCGGCGGCCCGGTTGCGAGTGCGGGGCCGGTGGGGCCTTACGCTGGCGACGGAATTGCGCCGGAGGACAATCAAACTCCCGCTTGAACGCCCGGTTGAATGCCGCTTCGGAGCCGTAGCCCACCGCCGCAGCAACTTCCGCGACGCTGTCCTCGGTCGACTGCAGGATCTCCGCCCCCAGTTTCAGCCGCCATTGGGCCAAGTAGGCCATCGGGGACTCTCCCAAAAAATGGCGGAAGCGCTCCGCCAGCCGCGTGCGGGACCGCCCGACGCGCCGGGCCAGATTCGAGATGGTCCAGGGATGTGCGGGCTCCTTGTGCAGAAGAGCGAGAGCCTGGCCGATGATGGGGTCACGCGCGCCGGCGAGCCAGCCGATCTGGTCGGGAGGCAGGGCGCTGATGTAGCGCCGCAAGGTCTCCACGAACAGCACCTCAGACAGCTTGGCGAGCACCAGCCCGCTGCCCGCATGCGCTCCGCTCGCTTCGTCCACCGAGAAGCGGATGGAATGTTCAAGCCATCGGCCTGACGGTTCGTTCGCGACATGCACTTTTAGAATCTCCGGCAACCCCGCCAGAAAGACCTCACTCAGCCGTGGCTCGCAGGACATGAATCCGCACACAAACCTGGTGACTTCGCCACCACCACCAAAGCGAGCGACTTTGAGCCCCTGGGTTAGATTTTTCGCAAATGTCTTAAAGGAGTCCACGGGTTTTGCGGGCGAGCCGTTGCCCAAAAAGTGGGCATTGCCGTGCGGAAAAATTACGATGTCGCCGGCCGTCAACTCTTCCCGCCGTCCATCCTGGAGCCTGGCATAGGCACGCCCCTCGGTTAAGAAGTGGTAAATGATCAGGTGCCCCCCTCGCGGCGAAAGAGCGCGCGCGATCTCCGGTGACAGGGCTGAACTGAGGCACCAGGGCGCGGAAAATTCTCCGTTAAAAAACAGCGCCCCCTCGAGCCTCACCGCTCTCAGCACATCGGAAAGCACATCCATCGGCACAGCCTCACTGAAATAGGCGTTTGAGCCAAGAATACGGGACGATCAATCAAGTATCAAAACCCCGCTGGCCGCATAGTAGAACTGTATCGCGAGGAGTACGGATCGTTAGTGCTCAAAATCAGAAAGCGAGGTATCACCCGTGCCTAAGTTCGTCATTGAGAGAAACATTCCGGAAGTTGGCAAGCTGTCGCCCCAGCAACTGCAGGCGGCATCGCAGAAGTCGTGTGGCGTTCTGCAAAAGATTGGGCCTCAGATTCAGTGGGTGCAGAGCTACGTCACCGACGACAAGATGTACTGCGTCTACGTGGCCCCCGATGAAGACACGATCCGTAAGCATGCTGAGCAGAGTGGTTTCCCCGCCCACCGGATCTCGCGGATTCGCTCGGTGATTGATCCGACCACCGCGGAGTAAGCTGGTGCCGAGTGCCCGGCGGCGGGTGGCCCTCCTGCGCCCGCCGGAAATTTTTCCGAATCCAACTCCGCCCGTTCTCCATCTGTTATTGCACAGCCGCTTCCTGTCTTGATTTCCAAAAACGTAATCCATCCCATACACTCGGCAAATTCCCTACGAGGTGAAGAGCATGGCACGCATGAAAGTTGTCCAGATTCCAAAAGCGGGCGGCGCCTTCGAGCTCGTCGAACGCGACATTCCCCAGCCGGGCGCGGGCGAAGTGCGCATCCAGGTGGAAGCGTGTGGCGTTTGCCACAGCGACATGATGGTCAAAGAAGGCTACTGGCCGGGCTTGCGGTATCCGCGCGTGCCCGGACACGAAGTTGCCGGACGCATTGACGAACTCGGCGCCGGGGTGACGAAGTGGAAGAGGGGCCAGCGCGTGGGCGTGGGCTGGCACGGCGGCCACTGTCATGACTGCGCCGCCTGCCGTCGCGGCGACTTCATCTTGTGTGCGAACGGGAAGATAACCGGCTTTAGCTTTGACGGCGGTTATGCCGAGTACATGGTGGCGCCGGAAGAAGCCGTGGCCGCCATGCCCGAGGAGCTGAGCGCGGAAGAAGCGGCGCCGTTGCTGTGCGCCGGGATCACCACCTTCAACTCGTTGCGCCACACCGGGGCGCTGGCCGGCGAGCTGGTGGCGGTCCACGGCCTCGGCGGCCTCGGACACCTGGGCGTGCAGTTTGCCAGCAAGATGGGCTACCACACTGTGGCCATTGCGCGCGGCGCGGACAAGGAGCCGCTGGCGCGGCAGCTGGGCGCGGCCATCTACATTGATTCGGCGGCGACCGACGCGGCGCAGGAACTCCAGAAGCTGGGCGGCGCGCGCGTGATACTGGCCACCGCGCCCGACAGCAAATCCATCTCCGCCATCTCGGAAGGCCTAGGCCCGAACGGCCAGCTGCTAATCGTGGCCGCGCCGTCGGACCCCATCACCATCAACCCACTGACACTGATCGGGGGGCGGCGCTCGGTGCAGGGCTGGCCTTCGGGTACGTCCAGCGACTCGGAAGACACGCTGCGCTTCAGCGCCCGCAGCGGGGTGCGGCCGATGATCGAGCGCTATCCGCTGGCCCGGGCGGCGGAAGGGTACACGCAGATGATGAGCGGGAAGGCGCGGTTCCGGGTGGTGCTGACGACGTAAGGGGCAAATCGTCACTATGCTCCGGCGGAACACTGTGGAAATCGTGATAGCTGGAAGCTATTGAGTGGCGGCAAGGTGATGGTTGGGAACGGGTTGCGGGCCGGGGGATGATTTGCACAGAAAAGCTGTTCTAACTTCAGAACAGAGGGGCTTGACAAGAGCGAGGCTGGGGAGAGGGCGCGGTTGTGCGAATGGACTGCCTCCCACCCTCGGGTTGCTGGTGCTGACGAAAATCAAGATCCAAGGGTGGGCCAACTGCCGAGCGCGCGGAAGACTGGGAGTGGAGCAGTTTTCGCCAGTACGCCACGGGCGGCGAAGGACGCGTGGAGATTGAATGTGAGTGGACGGCAAGAAAACGGGAACGGTGGCCTGGCCGGCTCTGTCCAGCAATCGAACTGCCCCACTCAAGCCAAAAGAGGGCTTGAGTGGGCCACCGGCC
>JBGQDM010000166.1:0-4950 GCA_041495845.1 Terriglobia bacterium
GACGGTCGCGCTGCGGGTTGAGGGGCATCCGCCGGCGGAACTGGCAAAGAAACTTGATGCGCGCGGGTTCTTTACCTGGGACGGAAATTATTATGCGTTGAATGTTTCCGAGCGCATGGGGATGGAGTCGAGCGGAGGGTTCTTGCGCCTCGGCCTGGCGCACTACAACACTGGGGAGGAAGTGGAGCGGCTGCTGGTGGCTTTGCGGGAGATTGCTGGGTAGGAAATTCTTTAACCGCGGAGGGCGCAGAGTTCGCAGAGAAGGATGGGATGGGCCCGGCCCCGCCGCGCAGACCCCACAAACCAGGCTGCTCGTCCTACACCTCTGGTCCGTGGGCAAATGTGGGCTCATCCATTAAACTAATGAATTGACCTTATGTCTTCGACTCCGCACGCCAATCGCACGAGTGCAACGGACCTGATGGAAGCTCCGAACTGGGAGCGGGAGCGGGTGTTTGAGGCGTTCCGCTGCTGGGGATATTTGCAGGCGAACCTGGACCCGCTGGGACAGTTGCAACCCGAGCCGCGTCCGGAACTGGAGTTCGACAGCGAATATGCGCAGGAAGCGCGGCGAGTTTATTGCGGCACCATCGGCGCCGACTTCATGCACGTGGTGGAGACGGAGCGGCGGCAGTGGATCGCCGGGCAACTGGAAGGGCCGGGGCGGCTGGTGGACCGTGAGTTCATCCTGGACCGGCTGGTGCGGGCGGAAATGTTTGAGCAGGTGCTGCAGCAGCGCTATCTGGGCAACAAACGCTTCGGGCTGGAAGGCAATACCTCGCTGATTCCGGCGCTGGACGAGGTGTTGGAGACAGCCGGCGAGCAGGGCGCGGTGGAGATGGTGCTGGGCATGAGCCATCGCGGGCGGCTCACGGTGCTGCTGCTGATTGCGCAGCGTTCGGCTGAGGAACTGTTCGCGGGGTTTGAGGATGTGGACCCGCGCAGTGTGCTGGGCAGCGGTGACGTGAAGTATCACCTGGGGGCGACGGGCAATTACACCACGCGTGGAGGCGGGAAGATTCACATCCACCTGGTTTCCAATCCGAGTCACCTGGAAGCAGTCGATCCGGTGACGATTGGACGGACGCGCGCCAAACAAGATCGCTGTGGCGAAGATGGAAACCGGCGCTATCTGCCGGTGCTGATCCACGGCGACGCGGCCTTTGCCGGCCAGGGCATTTGGGCGGAGACGCTGAATCTGTCGGATCTGGCGGGCTACACGGTCGGCGGCACGGTGCACATTATTGCCAACAATCTGATTGGGTTTACTACTTCGCCGCGGGAAGAACACTCGGCGCGCTTTGCCGCCGATCTGGCCAAGCGGCAGTCGGTGCCGATTTTTCACGTCAACGCAGAAGATGCAGACGCAGTGGTACGAATCGCGCGGATTGCCGCCGAGTACCGCTACAAGTTCCACAGCGATGTGGTGGTGGACCTGATCGGCTACCGGCGCCACGGCCACAGCGAAGTGGACGATCCCACCATCACGCAGCCCAAGCTGTATAAGGCCATCAAGCAGCACCGGCCGTTGTGGGAAAGCTACGCCCAGCACATTCACGAAGACAAAGTGACGGCCAAGCTGAAAGAAGTGAAGGAACACTTCGAAGAGGCACAGACGCGGGTGGCAGGGATTACGAAGAAGCCGACGCTGCGCGATCTGCCGGGTTATTGGGAACAGTATTTTGGCGGCCGCTATGACCCGGCGTATGAAGTGGAGACGGCGTTGCCGCTCGCGGAATTGCAGACGTTGACGGAGCGGCTAACGGCGTATCCCGAAGGCTTTCACGTTCACCCCAAAGTGAAGAAGTTGCTGGAGCAGCGCGCGGAAATGGGTGCGGGCAAGCGCGTGCTGGATTACGGGATGGCGGAAGCGCTGGCGTTTGCCGGACTGGTGAAGGCAGGCATTCCGGTGCGCATGACCGGACAGGACAGCCGGCGCGGGACGTTCAATACGCGGCATTCGTATCTGGTGGACACAGAAAGCGAAGCGCTGCACATGCCGTTGCAGCACATTGCGCCCGGACAGGCACGGTGCGACATTCACAATTCGTCGTTGTCGGAAGCGGGTGTGCTCGGTTTCGAGTACGGGTACAGCCGCGATTATCCCGAGGCGCTGGTGCTGTGGGAAGCGCAGTTCGGGGATTTTGCCAACGTGGCGCAGGCGGTCATTGACCAGTTCATCAGCGCGGGCGAAGACAAGTGGGCGCTGCTTTCCGGGGTGACGCTGCTGCTGCCGCATGGGTTTGAAGGCCAGGGGCCGGAGCATTCGAGTGCGCGCATTGAGCGCTATCTGCAATTGGCGGCGCGGGACAACATCCAGGTTTGCCAGCCGTCGAATGCGGCACAATATTTTCATCTGCTGCGGCGGCAGGCGATGCGCAAGTGGCGCAAGCCGCTGATTGTGTTCACGCCGAAGAGCATGCTACGGCATCCGGATGCCAGCTCGCCGATCGGTAATCTGGCGGAAGGGCGTTTTGGAAACGTGCTGCCGGACCAGGAGGTGCGCGAAGCCAGTCGCGTGCTGCTGTGCACAGGAAAGATTGGACACGAACTGCGCCAGGAGCGCAGACGGCGCAAGGACACGAGGACGGCAGTGGTCTCCGTCGAACAGTTGTATCCCTTTCCGGAAGCGGAGTTGCAGGCAGAGTTGAAGCGGCACCCCGCGGCGCGGGATCTGGTGTGGGTGCAGGAAGAACCGGCCAATATGGGGGCGCTGTTCTATATGCTGCCGCGACTGCGGCGGATTGCAGGCCCGGTACCGGTACTGTCGGTCAAGCGCTCCGCCAGCGCCAGCCCTTCCACGGGCAGCGCCAAGGCGCATGAGATGGAGCAGAAAACGCTGCTGGCGCTGGCCTTCACGCAGAACGGATCGGCCCGGGGCTGAGTCTCGGCGAGGGCAGGCCGGTGGGGGTCGCGTTTCCCAGAATGAAATCCCGGCGCCAGCGGGAAGGTTTTTTGCCCCTAAGTCACAAAAAATAGCACGTGACAATGTGCCTCTTCATACTTACAATCACTTACCGTTGTTACACTTGTTGCGAGGGGGAAACTCAATGGCAAATTTAAATGCGGCGCTCAGTCAGCTGCGCGAGCAGAAAAAGAGAACGCAAGGTGAAGTCGACAGGCTAGACCAGGCAATCCGAGTACTGGAAAGTTTGGGCAAAGGTATGGGCCGGAGCGGCATGAGCTTGATGCGGGCGAGGCCGAGAATTTCAGCGGCGGGCCGGCGGAGAATCGCGCTGGCGCAGAAAGCTCGTTGGGCCAAAGTGCGGGCCCTGCGGGAAAAGAAAGCAGCTTAGTCGTACTGGGATTTGAGTGGGGCGGACCGAAAACGGTCCGCCCTTTCTTTCTAGTTTGGTGGCTGCAGCGGTGCCGCTGCAGCCAAAGCGCAGAGGTCCCCTTCGAGTGGGCCCAGGGCAAACTCTCGCTGCGCTCAGCATGACAAGCAGACCTCCCGGAGCGCCTGCTCACATCTGTGCTACTGCCAGCGAGTGCAGAGGTCCTTCGCTCAGCAGACAATGTCGCGCGAATGACAAAGGCGGCGCGGGTCTAGGCTAGCGCCGGGTTCTTGGCGTCCGTGCGCACGCCGAGATCGCGGAAGGCCTGAGTTACTTTCTTCGCCTCAAACTTGCCTTCGTGGGCCAGACGAGCGAGCGCAGTTGCGACGATGGACTCGGCGTTCACCTCGAAAAACTTGCGTAGATGTTCGCGGTTGTCGCTGCGTCCGAAGCCGTCGGTACCGAGAGAGAGCAGGCGTCCGGCGAGCCAGGGGCTGATTTGGTCGGGCACCAGTTTCATGTAGTCGGTGGCGGCGATGATGGGGCCGCCGGCCTGGCCAAGAGCCGTAAGCACATAGGGTGTGCGAGCGGGCTGCTCGGGATGCAAGCGGTTCCAGCGGTCGACCTCGAGAGCTTCACGGCGAAGCTCGCTGTAACTGGTGACGCTCCAGACGGCGGCCGGGACGCCGTAACGCTCGGCCAGAATTTCCTGCGCACGCAAAGCTTCGTTGAGGATCGGTCCGCTACCGAAGAGCTGCACCTGGGCAATGCCCTTCGATGCAGGGCGGAAGCAGTAAATCCCTTTGAGGATTCCATCTTTCACGCCTGCGGGCATGGGCGGCATGGCGTAGTTTTCGTTGTAGAGGGTGAGGTAATAGAAGCGGTCTTCGCTCAGCTCATACATCCGATGGATGCCGTCCTGAATAATGACGGCGGTTTCATAGGCGTAGGCGGGATCGTAGGCGGCACAGGTGGGCACGGTGCTGGCGAGAATGTGGCTGTGTCCGTCCTGATGTTGCAGACCTTCGCCAGCCAGGGTGGTCCGGCCGGCGGTGGCGCCCATGAGGAAACCCTTGCCGCGAGAATCCGCGAACGCCCAGATGAGGTCCTGCACGCGCTGGAAGCCAAACATGGAATAGAAGATGTAGAACGGGATGGTTTCGAGGCCGAAGGTCGAGTAGGCGGTGCCGGCAGCGGTGAAGGAAGCGGTGGCGCCGGCTTCGGTGATGCCCTCTTCGAGAATCTGGCCGTCTTTTTGTTCTTTGTAATAGAGGAGCATGTCAGAGTCATACGGGTGATAGAGCTGGCCGCCGGCGGCGTAGATGCCGAACTGGCGGAACAGGGACTCCATGCCGAAGGTGCGCGCCTCGTCGGGAATGATGGGCACGATATGTTTGCCGAGCTCGGGATGCTTGAGCAACATGGTGAGCAGGCGGACGAAGGCCATAGTGGAAGACGGGTGCGGCGCTTTGGACCCCTCGTAAAAGGTGGCGAAGAAATCCGGGTGCGGCGCAGCGATGCGATTGACGTGGGGACGACGCGCCGGCACGGAACCCCCGAGTTCCCGGGTGCGCTCCTTGAGATACACCATCTCAGGGCTGTCGTCCGGCGGACGGAAAAACTTGACTTCGCGGGCCACGTCCTCGGGGACGTGAATGTCGAAATACTCGCGAAA
>JBGQDM010000167.1:0-4879 GCA_041495845.1 Terriglobia bacterium
CGCCGAGAAATCGGCCCACAGCTTGGCCAAGGACCATCCGGACTGGCTGCAGCGCAAGCGCGACGGCACCCCGGCAATTTTTGGCGGCGGCACTGCATTCTGGATTGCAGCCGGCGATGAAGACGTCTGGATCAGCCCCTACGCGGCCGACTGGCGCAAACTCTATATGCAGCGCGTGCGCCAGATCGCCGCTACCGGGATTGATGGCATCTATGTCGATATTCCGTACTGGATGACGCACTTTGACGGCTGGGAGACTTCCTGGGCCAGCTTCGACGACGCCACCGTCGCCGCCTTCAAGAAAGAAACCGGACTCGACGCGCGCACCGCCTTCCCTCTCGGCAATTTCGCCGACCCCGGTTTTCTCGCCTGGGTGGACTTCCGCATCCGCACCATTACCGATTTCATGCGCGAGATTGATGAGACCGCAAAGTCGGTAAGCCCGGCCATCAAGACCATTCCTGAAATTTATCCCGGCATCGAGGAAGACGCAGTCCGCGTCGGTTCCGACGTTTACGAACTCTATCCCGTGGTCGATGCCGTTGCACACGAATACGAGTTCGGCGGCGGCGATCACATGGCATCGTCGCGCAGCCAGCTGGACTGGTTTCGCTATCTGGTGGGTTGGAGCTCGTTCCGCGCCTTCGCGCAGGGCAAAGCCACCTGGATGCTCAACTACTCCTGGGATGGCGACAAGAAGATTGCCCCCGCCGAAGCCATGCAGAACCTCGCCATGGCGGAAGTTATGGCTGGCGTGAACTTCTGGGATGCGCGCGGGCACGTCATGTCGGGATCGAACGACCTGTCGATGCGGCGGACAATTTTTCACTGGATTGCGGCCAACGAAAGAGCGCTGTACGCGCCTCGTCTGCCCGTCAATCCGGTCGGCGTTTATTTCTCCCCGGCTACGCGGAATCGTTTCACAACTGAATTCCTCGCGTCCTACCAGGGCATCCTGATTTTGCTGATGCAGCAGCACATCGAATATCAGGTGGTCACCCCGCGAACTTTGCGCGAATTCCGTGGCAGGACACTGGTTCTGCCTGACGTACGCGTGCTCTCACCGCCGGAGCAGCAGGGGCTGCGGGAATTCACCGTCGCTGGGCACGCGCTGGTCATTACCGGCACGGACGCAACCAGCCTCGGTCCCAAAACAACTTCAACCCGCTTTCCGGATTGTCCGGGCAAGGCCTATCTTGACCGCCTGACCAAGGACTTTGACAGCGCCGATCCCGCTTCCCCAGCGGCGTTCCTCGCCAGCCTGCACCACCATCCCTCGGTTCAAATCGAGGCGTCGCCAGCCGTTGCCGCCCAAATCGCGCGGGTAAGCGGAAAGCTACAGATCTTTTTTTCCAACTTCAAGGGCCTGCGTCCGGGCGAAAACGCCGTACAAGAACCGGAAACTAATATTCGCGTGCGCGTTTCCGTTCGCGAGGGCCGAGTGCTTCACCTCACGCCTTTTCTCGGCAATCTGCAGCGAATTCCTGGCAAAGTCTCCGGCCCTTGGGTAAGCTTTACCATTCCGCGAATCGAGAAAGGCGCGATCGCCCGCATCGAGTAAAGGTGATCGCTCGCGGAGAGCGTGAGGGCTGACCTGTCCACTCTCATCCCGAAAACGTTGAACGGCGCCGGGCCCACCCTCCGCAAAGCAGGCCTTTTCTACTTCGTCTTCGTCATGTATTCCTACACCACGGCGGGGCCCTTCGGCCTCGAAGACCAGATCACCACCAGCGGCCCCGGACTCACGCTCCTCTACCATCTGATTCTTCCGTTCTTCTGGTGCATTCCTGTTTCTCTGGTCGCGGCGGAACTGACGACTGCAGTCCCCGTGGAAGGCGGCTTCTACCGCTGGGTACGCACCGGTTACGGCGATTTCTGGGGATTTCTAACCGGCTGGTGGAACTGGAGCGCATCGTTCGTCCTCGGCGGCGCCTATGCCGTGCTGTTCACTGACTACCTCGGCTTCTACTTTCCCCAGCTCACCGGCTACAAACACTATCTCGTCTCGCTGGCGCTCATCGCGCTGGTCGCGTGGGTCAACATCCGCGGCATTCAAATGGTGGGAATTGTGGCGACGGTGCTGGAAGTCTTCATCTTGCTTCCGGTTGTGGTCCTCTGTGTGATCGCGGCCGGCAAGTGGCAGCATAATCCCTTCTCGCCGCTTGTACCGCCGCACGTGCCGCCGTTTCAAGTCTTCGGCGTGGGCCTGGCACTCGGATTGTGGCTCTACTCCGGATACGAGCAGCTTTCCACGGTCGCGGAGGAAGTGGACCACCCGCAGCGCAACTACCCCATCGCGCTGGCGCTGGTGGTGCCGCTCTCGATTGCGACTTATTTCCTGCCCACGTTGTTTTCACTGGCTGCGTTGGGCAATTGGCAGGACTGGCACACGGGCTACTTCTCCGATGCCGCCCAGTTGATCGGCGGCCGGTGGTTAGGCCTGTGGATGACGCTGGCCGCCATGGTAACCAACCTCTCCATTCTGAGCGCCACCGTGCTGAGCACCACGCGCATGCCCTACGCCATGGCGCAAGACGGCTATCTGCCACCGTTTCTGGGCGCGAAGCATCCGCGTTACGGAACCCCGTGGCTGGCCATTCTTGCTTCTTCTGGCGTGTACGCGGCGCTCGCGCTGCAGAGCCTGACCCAACTCATCAGCATCTACGTCTGGCTGCGGATTGCCACTACGGTAATGACGGTGCTCGCCGCCTGGCGCTTGCGGCAGACGCAGCCCGACCTGGTGCGCCCCTTCCGTATCCCCGGCGGAAAATTTGGCTTGTTCTATGTCGTGGGTGCCCCCGTCATCATGAGCGGCGTGGCTCTGCTCGGCAGCGACCGCTTCGCCTTGCGCTGGGGACCGGTAGCGATCCTTCTCGGACCGGTGACGTATCTCTTCGTCCGCCACATGCGCGCCCGTCATCAGGCGCGGCTGGCTCAGGAGATCAAATCCAGCACCCGGTAATACGCTCCAGCCAGCGGCAGCGCCCACGTGTGTCCGCTGCGCAGACCAAAAGGCGCATTGCGGAAGGCGATGCCATCGAAAGGGAGGTCGTTGGTCTCGCCGCAAATGAGCCCCGCGATCTTCGTCCCAAAGTATGTGCCGGTCGCCACGCCGTTGCCGGCATAACCGATGGCGTAATACATCCCGTCCAGCTTGCCGGTGTGCGGCATCACGTCCAGGGTGAAGTCCAGCGTGCCACCCCACACGTATTCGACTTTCGTGTCGCGAAGCTGCGGAAACACCTGCACCATGCCGCGACGCAGAATCTCGGCACTCTCACGCACCGTGCTTTCCGTTGCCGGGAAAAACGCCGCCCGCCCGCCAAATAACATGCGCCGGTCGGGCGTCAAGCGATAGTAGTAAAGAAAATTCTTGGAATCGAAAATCATCCGGTTGCGCGGACTGACTTCCCGCGCCAAGTCTTCCGGCAGCACTTCCGTGGCGATAATGTAAGAACCGATGGGAATAATTTTCTTCTGCAGCACGGGCGTGGCCTTGGTGGTGTAGGCGCCACTGGCCAGAACGACTTCACGAACCGACAGACTGCCGCGTGAAGTCTGCACGCGAAACCGGCGCGCGCCGTTGGCACTCTCCGCCTGTACACCTTTAACGTCGGCATGTTCGAAGAGCGCTGCTCCCGCCCGCTTCGCCGCCAATGCCAGCCCAGCCACGTAACGCGCCGGATTCAGCGCCGCGCTTACCGGATCCACCATCGCGCCGTAATAAATGTCTGACCCGATCTCGCGCCGCAATTCACTCTTGGGCACAATCTCGACCGTGTGATTGAACTCGCGCGCAATCCTCGCCGTTTCTTCATAGACCGCGAAATGGGCCTGCTTGCATGCGACTTCTAAATGCCCGCTGCGGAAGAAGTCGCACTCCAGATTTTCCTCGCGCACGATGTCAGCCACCGATTCGATCGACGCCAGCCCCGCCAGATACATGCGGCGCGTGGCCTCGCGCCCGTAGCGGGAAACCAGCGTCGGCACCGGGAGCTTCAACCCCGCCAACACCATGCCACCGTTGCGCGAGCTCGCGCCCCAACCAAACGTTTCCGCTTCCAGCACCACCACGCGCACCCCGCGCTTGGCCAACGCCAACGCCGCGGAAAGGCCGGTGAACCCCGCGCCCACCACCGCCACATCCGCAGTTTCTGGCAAACGCTGGAGTGGGTCAGACGCAGGAATCGAAACCGTCTGCAGCCAGTAGTTGCTTTCTTTCAGGTTCATCGCAGGACCCGCAACCGCGTTCCGCATCTTAGCACTCACTGCAAAGCGCTGGACTTCTCGTTCTAGCGCCGTACCGAGGCGTACAGCACCGGCATCATCACCAGCGTCACGAGCATGGAGACCGTCAGCCCGCCGATCACGGCAATGGCCAGCGGCTTCTGGAGTTCCGCTCCCGACCCCAGGCCCAGCGCCAGCGGCAGCAGCCCGAAGAGCGTGCACAGCGTGGTCATCAGAATCGGACGCAGGCGGATGCGCCCCGCTTGCACCAGCGCCTCCGCCACCGGCAGTTGGCCGTGAAGCTGATCGTAATACTCGAACAGGATGATGCCGTTCTTCACCACCAACCCCACCATCAGGATGATCCCCATGAAGGAGGAAACATTCAGCGGTGTTCCGGTCACCAGCAATAGGGAAAAGACGCCGATCATGGACAGCGGCGCTGCCGAAATGATGACGAGCGCCGGCAAGAAGGCGCGGAATTGAATGACCAGCACCGTAAAGACGGCCGCGAGCGCCAGGCCCAGCACGAAGAGCAGCTCGCGAAATGACGCCTGCTGGCTTTCGTACTGGCCTCCAATCTCGTAGAGATAACCCACCGGCAACGGCGTGGCAGCCAGGACTCTCTTCACGTCGGCGATGGCGCTGCCCA
>JBGQDM010000168.1:0-4824 GCA_041495845.1 Terriglobia bacterium
ACAACGGCACGCCCATGCCGGAACAGGCGAAAGCGCTGGCCCGGCAGGTGTTCCTGACCTCGAGGACGAACGCCTGGCTGTCGCTGCCCATGCTGTTCCTGATGGGCGCCGCCAGCCACTTCCCGATGTTCGGGATGTAGCTCCCTTCAGCGCCAAGAAAAACCGCCTGCGGGAAACCCGCAGGCGGTTGAGGTTGAGAAACCAGACTGGCTAGAAGGTCAGCTTGGCTGCCATCTGCAGTTGGCGGGCGCCCGTGGTTCCATCGGGCCGTCCGATGGTGGAGATCAGGTTTCCGAAGAAACCGAGGAAGTTGATCGTGCTGCCGAGCCCACCGTCGCCCTCGCCCGGAGTCACAAAGTTGGGATGGTTGAACATGTTGTAGACCTCGATGCGCGTTTCCAGGGACAACCGCTCCGTCAGCTTCGTCTTCTTCGCCAGGGACAGGTCAGAATTGAAGTAACTGGGACCATGGAACAAGTTCCGTCCCACGTTACCGGCCCGATCGAAGGGTGCACTCTGAAACGCTAGCGGGTTAGTAAAGAACGGCTTGGCACCGAAGTCTTGTATCGCATTCGAGTTGAAACCCGCGGCGAATGGATCCCCGACCAGA
This sequence comes from Terriglobia bacterium, assembly GCA_041495845.1. Taxonomy (GTDB): domain Bacteria; phylum Acidobacteriota; class Terriglobia; order Terriglobales; family Acidobacteriaceae; genus JBGQDM01. The sequence continues at coordinate 611 of JBGQDM010000168.1, forward strand.
TCCGGACGGCCAGCGCGGCCAACGCGCTGACTGTCGCGGTTCATAATCACATCGAAGGCCCGGCCCGAGCGCATGGAGACGATCCCGGAGAGCTCAAAACCTTCCAGAATGCGGCCGAGCACTCCGCCGCTGGCGTAGGACTTTCCCCGGCCAAGCGGCAGTTCCCAGATGTAGTTGATGACCGCCACATGCCGGATGTCATGGTCCGAGTTGCCTCGGTCCTGTCCCGGATTGAGAGGGTTACGGGCAAACGCAACACCCGCGCCGCCGGGCACGATGGGATCGTTCGAATCGTCGATCGCGTGCGACCAGGTGTAGGAGCCCTGCACCTGTAACCCATGTTGCAAGCGCTTGCTCAACTTCACTTGCAGCGAGTTGTAATTGGCATTGGCGTCGGAAGTAACCCCTACTGCCGAGAACACTCCGCCGCGGCCGATGGCATTGTGCTCAACTGCGTTGAAGGGCAGAAACCCGTTATCGAAACCGGAGTACAGATTCCCCGCACCTGTAACCTGATCGGCGACCTGGGCATCCACAGCAGCCTGCCCGCTAAAGCACAATGTGGGGTCTCCGAAGGCGTTCGTAAACGGAGTCACACCGTCGCAAGCAGCTAACAATGCGTTCACCAGTCCCGGCTGCGGTGGGTTCGGATCCACATCGCGGAAGATGCGATGACCCTGGTTCCCCACGTAGGCCACATCGGCCACGATCTGCCAGGGCAGTTCGCGCTGCACGCCCAGGAACCAACTGTTCACCAACGAGTTGCGGAAGTTCTTGGGAAAGATTTGCGGCGCTTGCAACGCCCCGTCCGGAATGTTCGCGTCAAAGGGCAACTGCGGTGCTTGCAGCGGGAAGAATCCGCTGTCGAACAGCGCATTATTCACGGTTTCAAACGGCTGGGCGTTGTAAGTTGCCTGGAACGGCGGGTTGCCGCGTGCGTTGCCAAACAGGTTGCCGAAGTTGCGGTCGTGGAAAATCCCAAACGACGCCCGCACCGCTGTCTTGCCGTCATTCCACGGGTCCCACGAAAAACCTACTCGCGGCTCGATGTTGGAGAAGTCGTTGTTGTAGAGCAGCCGTCCACTTCCCGGTCCCGCCAGTTGGAACACCACCGGGAAGGACCGCGGGTCGGTGTACAAGTTCGACATGTTGCCGTTCTTCTCATACGGCACACTGTTGAACTGGTAGCGCAACCCCAGGTTCAGCGTGAAGTTGCGGCGCAACTTCCAGCTGTCCTGGCCGTAGAAACCGTACTCATGCTGGATATAACGCTTGTCGTCGTCACCGCGGCTGCTGCCGTCCTTGTTGAAAAACTCCGATTTGTTGTCGCCAATCGCGAGGCCATACCAGGCGCTGGCCGCGTCGCTTAAAGTCGTAAAGTCCACAGAGTCCAACTCATCGGCAGGATTGTCGGGTGTGACCGTCGCGCCGGCGTTGAGCACATCGAAACCCCCGAAAGTCGTGCCCGTTGTCGAAGAGACTTGCCGGCGCTGGCCAAAGTTGCTGGCACCACGTTCATGAATGAAGCGGAACTCGGCCCCAAACTTCCAGGTGTGGGCTCCCTTCACCCAAGTGAGGTTGTCGGTGAAGCTGGTTGTTCCCGTCGTCCGCCCTTGCCCATCCGACAACAACGAACTGCAAGCAAGGTTGTTGAACGGCCCCATAATAAAGTCCGTGCCATGACCAAACGAGTCCACTGGATACGGACTGTTGAGAGTGCTCAACCCCTGGCAGGCGAAGTCGGCGACGATGCGGTTCCAGCCATAGCTGAAACTGTTGATCAGCGTGGAATGGAATGTTGAACTTAGGTTGGCGGAGAATCCCTGGCCGATGGCAATGATCGAAGTGGAGCCGACATTGCCCGGCAGGGTAGCATCGAAGAACGGGCTGGGGTCCGTGACCGGGTCGTAGCCATAGCGTACGCTCAGCACTTCCTGCTCAGTGAAGTGGTGGTCCAATTTGGCCGTGGCCTGATAGCTCTTCGTCTTCGACGAGTCCGGGAAGAAGGTATTGCCGCTCATCCCGTCGCCGCTCAAGGACTGCGGCGTCGGGTACAGAGCAAACACCTTCGCCATAGTCGGATCCAAGTCCGGGGACGCCGAGGAACCGAAAACTGCACCGGCGAAAAACTGGTTCTGCGCCGAGCCCGGCGTCAAATCCACAGGCACGCTGACTGGAACCTGCCGACCGTCCGTGGTGGTTCCAGTTCCGTGCCAGGTAAACTTCCCGGTCAAGAACTCCGCCGTTGGCGAAACTACGTTCTGTGTTTGCGCCGTTGGAAACCGTTGGAACTCCTGGTTGAAGAAGAAGAACGTCTTGTTCTTCCAGATCGGAAGGCCAACCGAATACCCGAACTGGTTGCGCACATAGGGGTTCGCCGGGCTGGCGGTCGGGCCACTGCCCGGGTTAAACCAGTCGCGGGCGCCGCCAATTTTGTTGTAACGCCCAAAGAAGTAGGCATCAACGTGGATTTTGTTGGTCCCACTTTTGCTCACCACATCAATGATGCCACCGGTGTTGCGTCCGTATTCCGCGTTGAAGTTGTTGGTGATAATGCGGAACTCTGCCGTGTTTTCAGGATTGGTAGAAATGGCCCCGCCGGCGATGCCGGGCACCGACGTGTCATTGTTGTCCACGCCGTCGAGCATGAAGTTGTTGTTGCGGTCGCGCGACCCGTTGATTTGGAAGCCGCCGTTGGCGTTGCTCGAGGTGGCGCCGGGGGACAACAGCACCAGCTCGTACGGGTTGCGCGTGATCAGCGGCAGCGCTTTCAGCCGCTGCTCGTCCACCAAGTTACTGACCTGCGAACTCTCCGTTTCCACTGGAGCGGAAACTTCGGTGCTCACCGTCACTGTTTCCTGCGCGCTGCCCACCTGGAATTCCGCGTTCAGTGGCAGCACCAGCGCCACGCTGACGACCACGTTGTCGAACTGCAATTTCCGGAAGCCTTGCTTCTCAAACACCACCGAGTATGGGCCCACCGCCAGATTGGAAAGCGTGTAGTCACCCGAACTGGTGCTGGTCGTGGAGGTAACCGCGGCCGTCGCCTTGTTGGTCGCCTTGACGCTTGCCCCCGACACAACCGCACCGGTCGCATCCGTTGCCGTCCCTGAAATCGACCCGGTCTGGGCGAACGCTGCACCCGCCAGAGCTAAGACCACCAGCACTACGGAGATTACTTGGAGATGTCGCATGAATCCTCCTGAAAGATTGGATCCGCGCACCTTGAAACCGCGCTGCGGGGCGAAACGCTCATGCCGTTGACGCAAGGACATTTTAGGGTCTGCCTAGATGGGGAGACAATAGAGCAAGACATCATATGCAAAGCTCGTTCCAAAACATGAATTCTGTAACGCTATTGTTTTGTTAGAGTTATGGTTTTTGACTGGCTACCTCGCCAGCGACAATTCCTTTTTCCGTAGTTGATCTATGGATTATGGAATTAGACTCTCCCATCGTTCGCGATCCTAGAATCGCGCAGCGACGGCTGCTCTTGCAGAGGCTGCCCAGGGGGATGCGCCCCATTTCGGGGCCGAAAACGGGACCAGCGGGACGCGTCTGGAGGCAGGCAAGTTTCTACTGCGCTGGGAACACGGCCATGAGGGCGTTCTGCCAGGGCGATGCTGATCGAGGCGCGGCGATTCCCTGGTGCCACCTGCGGAGGTGCAATTCCGGTAGTTGCGGGAACCCGATGACTTCAAGCTTAGACGGCCGAGGGTGCTTCGCCTTCGGCCCGGGGGCAGGCTTCCCGTCGCTACGCAAGCTCCGGTGCGACACGACGCGGGGTCGTCTTGCCACCCAAGGACTGAATCAGGGTTTTCCAGCTAGCCCTTCTGGCCTGCCGGCAGTACCCGCCGCACCATTGGCCGGTTCATCTTGTATTTGCGCTCGCTCAGCTGGCCGGCCGCGTCTTTCACGCGTAGCGTAAATACCGGCAGAGTGCCTTCCTTGGGAAAGTTCTCGCGCCCCAGCGTCACCGGCAACACGCCCGCAAGTTTGCGCTCGCGATACGCCGTCTCGTAACGATGACGCCGCAGGTTCCAGGTGAAAACCCGGGCCTGACTGTAGTCGGCGGGCTGGCCATCTTTGGGTTCGCCCAACAGGACCAGATACTCGGCAACTTTCTTGTCCCCGTCCGCCACTTCGTCCAGGGGGAAGAAGGCCACAATGCGCTGCCCCTCGGCATACTGGGCAATTTCGAGCGGCGCATCCAC
>JBGQDM010000169.1:0-4726 GCA_041495845.1 Terriglobia bacterium
AGCAACTCCACTTCCGAGAGCGAGCCCCCGGGATGGCCGCTGCCCGCGGCGCCAATCATTCGGACAATGTCAATGCGCATGCGCCGGGCGAGGCGCAGCATTTCTTCCGGGGAAACGGCTGCACGCTGACTCATTGGGCTCCTGAAATGGGTTGCAGCGAAACCGAGCGTCAGTGTAACGGCCATGACCGCACTGGTCAATGCAGATGGCGTCCGAGGATGACGAAGTCGCTGGCGGCTGCTACCTTGGGGAACGAATGCTGCGGGAAATTTCAGCCGGCGGAGTGGTGGTGCGTCGCATGGCGGGCAAGTGGTACGTCGCGCTCATTGAGCCTCACCACGAAAAGAAAACGCCCGAGGTAAAGGGAAAGAAGCCAGCCCGCCGGGTCACTCTCTGCCTGCCCAAAGGTTTGGTGGATCACGGCGAAACTGCCGAAGGCGCAGCTCTGAGAGAAGTCCAGGAAGAAACCGGAGTGACCGCGGCCATCGTCAGCAAGTTGCTGGAGATCAAATATGTCTACCGCCGCTCCTGGGGAGATGGAAAACCTGTATCCAAGGTTGTCAGTTTTTATCTCATGCGCTATACCGCCGGCCGCGTGGACGACATCGCCGCCAGCATGCGTCAAGAGGTGGAGCGCGCGCTGTGGGTGGAAATCGAGGACGCCATACGCCAGCTGGCCTATCGCGGGGAGCGTCAGGTCATGCGGAAAGCGTTCGAATTTTTGCAGACGAAGGCCGAGGTGTAGCCGGCCTTGACGGTCACAGCGAAAGGTGACGGGTGCACTTGCGAAAAGGCGCGGGACGTGATCCGCATGCCCGCTAACGTATTGATAACAAATGCTTTTTCTGTTGACATGAGTTTCGGGCCGACCTAGTCTGTGAGCAATGAAATAGGGCGCGAGCCGTCACGCCATCCTCACCCCACATCTCAGCGGCTCGCGCCCGTTCCTTTTTCCGGGACTTTCCGGTAGGTTGCAAGAGATGCGATTTCCCCTCTTCCTGGAACGACGGTGCGCATGGGGCGCCTTCCTGCTTCTCAACTTACTTTTGTTGACGCCAGCACCAGCTGCGGCGCGCAAACACAAAGAAGCGCCCCCGCCGCTTGAACCTGAGTACGTTTCCGCTTTGGCCAGCGCCAACCATTTCTTGACCGCCTGGCAAACTGCTGACCTGGAAACCGGCGTGCTGTTGTTGACCGACCGGGCCAAACACCAGACCTCCGAACTCGGTCTGAAGAATTTCTTTCGTGGCACGGGAGCGCGCGGGTTCGAAATCAATCGCGGCCGCCGCTTGCGCGCGGGACGCTACTCCTTCCCGGTGGTTCTCGCGCGCGCCACGCTTGAAGGTCATGGAGCGCAGAGAAAATACTCGCAGATCATTCTCAGCAGTACTGGAAAAGACGACTGGGCGGTCGATAGACTGCCCTAGGCGGGGCGGTGTCCAAGAGAATCTTCTGGCGCTGCGGTCGGAGTGGGCGTAACGAGCACACCTGCGCTGCCAACAAAGTGCAGAGATCCTTCGCTTCGCTCAGGATGGCAGGTTGAAGTCGATGACACGCTGAAGTAATGGAGAAGCAGGGTTTGCTGAAACGGATTCAGAAAGTTGTCGTGTTGGGCGCCGGGACCATGGGCAGCCGGATTGCCGCGCATCTCGCCAACGCGGGCGTGCCGGTACTCCTGCTCGATATTCTTCCGCCGGATGCCAAGCCGGCAGCGCGCAGCCAAGTCGCCGCGGCTGGTCTCGAAGCTGCTCGCAAATCGAAACCCGCGGCGTTTTTTACCGCCTCTCTGGCATCCCTCGTGACCGTGGGCAACTTCGAAGACGATCTGGCGAAAATTGCGGGCTGCGACTGGATTATCGAAGTGGTCGTCGAAAACCTCGAGCTCAAGCGCACCTTGCTGAAACGGGTGGAAGCGCTGCGCACACCCGGCACTTTGATCACTACCAACACCAGCGGTCTGCCCGTCGCGAAAATTGCTCAGGGCTTTTCTGACAACTTTCGCCGCACCTGGTTCGGGACGCATTTCTTCAACCCGCCACGTTACATGCGCCTGTTGGAAATTATTCCGACACCGGACACTGATCCCGAGGCCATCGCGGCGCTCGCTCATTTTTGCGAGGTGCGCCTGGGCAAAGGGATCGTGCGGGCCAAGGACACGCCCAATTTCATCGCCAACCGCATCGGCACCTTTTCCGTGCTCAACGTGATGCGGCTGATGCAGGAAATGAATCTTTCCGTTGAAGACGTGGACGCGCTCACTGGGCAGGCGGTGGGCTGGCCGAAGTCAGCCACGTTTCGGACGATTGACATGGTGGGGCTGGACATCCTCGGGCACGTGGTTTCTAACCTGACTGCGAAAAGCGCGGGGGCGCCTCTCGATGAGCGCGGCGATCTGGAACTCCCGCAATTTTTCCGGCAAATGCTCGACCACAAATGGCTGGGCGATAAAACCAAAGGCGGCTTCTACCGCAAAGTAAAAAGTGGCGCGGGCGAAGACGAGCGCCAAGCGATGGACTGGAAGACGCTGGAATACCGTCCGCAACAGAAGGCGAAATTCCCCGCTCTCGAAATGGCGAAGAACGTGGAAGAGACGGGAGCGCGTGTGCGCATGCTGCTGGGCCTCGACGGCAGCAAACCCGATGCGGCTGGCCGCTTTCTCTGGTCGTCACTCTCCGACCTGTGGACGTACGCCGCCAACCGCGTGCCTGAAATCTCTGACTCCGTAGTTGAAATTGATCGAGCCATGCGCCTGGGCTTCAACTGGGAACTGGGGCCGTTCGAACTGTGGGACGCAGCCGGGGTGGAAGCAACCGTGGCGCGCATGCGAGCCGAGAGCAAGCCCGTCGCAGCCAATGTCGAGAAGTTGCTCGGTTCGGGAAAGAAGTCCTGGTACGTGGACGAGGCCAAGTCCAGTTCCGGGCGTACCTTCTTTGACTGCGCCTCCGGCGGCTACAAACCGGTGGAAGTCTCCGCCGGCGTGTGGTCGGTTGCGGTGGCAAAGAAATCGCGCGCCGTGGTCAAGAAAAATTCCGGCGCGTCGCTGGTGGACCTGGGCGACGGCGTGGCCTGCATTGAATTTCATTCCAAGATGAACGCGATCGGCGCGGACATTGTCTCGCTGGTGACGCAGACGCTCAAACCAGGTGGAGCGGGCGATGCCTTCGACGCCTTCGTCATCGCCAACGATGCCCCGAATTTCTCCGTCGGCGCGAACCTCATGCTCCTGCTCATGTCGGCGCAGGAAGGCGAGTGGGATGAAGTCGATCTTGCCATCCGCCAATTTCAGGGGATGACGCAGGCAGTCAAGTTCTCCGCCAAGCCGGTGGTCTCCGCGCCGTTTGGCTTGACGCTGGGTGGAGGCTGTGAACTCTCGTTGCACGCGGCGGCGCGACAACCGCACGCCGAACTCTATATGGGACTGGTGGAAGTAGGCGTGGGCCTGTTGCCCGGTGGCGGTGGCTGCAAAGAGATGCTGTTGCGCGCGGTGGATACGGCGGCCTCCGTCCGGCCTGGCGGTCGCGGCGAATCCGTGGAACTGATGGAAGCGATGAAGCAGACCTTCGAAACCATTGCCACCGGCAAAGTTGCAACCTCGGCCGAAGAGGCACGCGGCCTGGGATTTCTTTCGGATTCCGACGGCATCACCATGAACCGTGAGCGCGTGCTGGCTGACGCCAAGGCGCGAGCACTCGAACTGGCACGCGACTATCAGCCGCCGATCATGCGCCAGGATCTTCCCGCACCCGGCGAGAATATTTTAGCGACCCTGAAGATGGGCGTGCATCTGATGCGGCAGGGCGAATACATCAGCGACCACGAAGTGAAGCTTGGACACAAAATCGCCGAGGTCCTCTGCGGCGGCAACGTGACCCCGGGCACACCGGTGAGCGAGCAGTATCTGCTCGATCTGGAACGCGAAGCCTTCAAGGCGCTCTGCGGCGAGAAGAAGACGCAGGAGCGCATTCAGTACACGCTGAAGACGGGCAAGACTCTGCGCAATTGAGCGGATGGCGAGTGGGCGCATGAAAAAAGCAGTGGAGCATCTCAAGAAATCCGACCCGGTACTGCGCGCCGTGATTGAACGCGTGGGCCCGTGCCGCATCCAGTACGGCGAGCCGAATTTCGCCAGCCTGGCCGAATCCATCGTCTACCAACAACTGAATGGCAAAGCGGCGGCCACCATCTTTGGCCGTTTTGAAGCGCTGGCCGGTCAGCCGCTTCGTCCCGCCGGCATCATCAAACTGAGCGACGCGCAGATGCGCAGCGTGGGACTCTCCAAGCAGAAGGCCAGCTATATTCACTCGCTGGCGGAACTGACCCACACCGGCAAACTGGATTTCTCTCAACTGCCGGCGCTTCCCGACGAAGCCGTGATTGCGCACCTGACCCAGATCAAGGGCGTCGGCGTATGGACCGCCCAGATGTTCCTCATGTTTACGCTGCGCCGCATGGATGTGTTGCCGACCGGCGACTTCGGCATTCAAAACGCCATCCGCCAGCACTACCGCAAGCGCAAATGGCCCAAGCCGGCAGTGATGGAAAAAATCGCCGAGCCCTGGGCACCCTATCGCACCGTGGCCTGCTGGTATCTATGGAAGAGTCTGGATGTGAAAACGCCCAACTGATTGCAGAAGTCAGATTGCAGATTGCAGAAGTAGAAGCCTGCGCGCAGAAGGAAGTCAGAAGCCCATCAGGGTCTTGTCATGCTGAATGCCGCGAAGCATCC
>JBGQDM010000170.1:0-4715 GCA_041495845.1 Terriglobia bacterium
GGAACAACTGCAGGCGCTTCACTTGCCCCTGCGGGAGGGCGCGGAAGAACGCCTGAAACAGCTGCGGCAACAGTACGAACCTTATGCCCAGGCCCTGGCGGCGAGGCTTGCGATTACTTTGCCGCCGTGGATCGATGCGCAAGTGAAAAAGGACAACTGGCAGAGCGGACCGTGGGACCGGCTCATTCAGGCCCAAGGCTTGGCTCGACGCCCGCAGGCGCCCTACGACCACTTCTGAGCCGCGGCCGTCTGCTACCATTCTCTCCTTCCATGAAACACGTCGGCGAAAACGTGGTTCGCATTGAAGCCGAGGCCCTGCGTGAACTGGCCGACCGCATTGCCGGGCCGATGGCCGAGGCATTCACCCGCGCGGTCGAGATGCTGTACGGTTGCAGCGGGCGCGTGGTCGTCACGGGCATGGGCAAGAGCGGCATTGTGGCGCGCAAGATTGCGGCCACCCTCAGTTCGACGGGCACGCCAGCTCTGTTCATGCATCCAGTGGAAGCCGTGCACGGCGACTTAGGCATGTTGGTGGCGGGCGATGTGGTGGTGGCGCTTTCTTACAGCGGCGAGACGGAGGAGATCCTGCGGCTGCTGGCCACCCTCAAGCGCCTGCGGGTGGCGCTGATCAGCCTGACGGGCGATGCGATTTGCGGAAAGCTGGGGGCCGAAGACCCCGCCCCACAATCCACTCTGGCCGCAGCGGCCGACGTGGCTCTCGATTGTTCAGTGGACAAGGAAGCGTGTTCGCTCGGACTCGCACCAACGGCTTCGACCACCACCATGCTCGCGCTCGGCGATGCGCTGGCAGTTTCCTTGGCGGAGAAGCGCGGCTTCAAAGAAGAAGATTTTGCCAACCTGCATCCCGGCGGCAAGTTGGGCAAGCGTCTGGCGCGGGTGGAAACGCTGATGCACTCTGGCGAAGCGGTGCCGCGCGTCGCTCCGGAAACGAAGATGCCCGACGTGATCTACGAAATGTCACGCAAGAAGCTGGGCATCGCAGCCGTGGTTGAAGGCGAGAGGCTGGCGGGTGTGATCAGCGACGGCGACCTGCGGCGACTACTCGAGCATCGCGGCAAAGACGTGCTCGACCTCTCCGCAGCGGAGTGCATGACGCGCGAACCCAAGGTGATTGGGCCGCACGAGTTTGCCGCCTCCGCGCTGGCCATGATGGAAGAGAAGAAAATTACTTCGTTGGCGGTGGTGGACGAGCAGCGTCGCTTGCTCGGGATTGTGCATCTCCACGACTTGTGGGGAATCGAACTGGTGTAGCCGTCTCCCGAGCCTGGGTTCTTTTCAAGGAGCAAGTCCATGTATCACTACGATCCCAAGACGGCGCTGGAAGAAATCGCCGAGGAAGCTCTGCTGCCCAACCCGGTGCATGTGCGCGACATGCTGCTACGCCGGCAACTCACGCCCGAGCGCTCGCTCGAACTGAACCGGCTGTTTACCGAGTATCAGAAATCTTTTGGCGAAGCGCAAAAGCTGGGGAAGGAAATTCTCGTGAAGCTGGCGGCATAGTCTGGCCGTCGGCCCGGGTCCGCTTCAGATCGGCACCCGCTCCAGCGACACGATGAACTGGATTCCTGGTACCTGCTTGCCTTGCAAGCGCGCGTCGTTGGTCACGAAGAGATCAACCCCCGCGGTGGCGGCGCAGGCCAGTTGGACCGCATCGGGGGCACTCAGGGAGCGGTCGGCGCGCAGGCCGGCGTACACCCGCGCTGCGGCCACATCCAGCGGAAGCAAGACGGCCGATGCCGCTAACAACTGCTCGTACTGGCGGCACAGTTCGCCCCGACCCTCGCGCATCGGCTTGACCAGGAGTTCCCCCAGGGTCAGAGTGGAAGTTAGAAGTTCGTCTCCACGAGCCTGCAATTTCCGCCGCAGGGACTCGGTACTTTTCGTCAGCGGCCCGTAGTTTTCCAACAGGTAAATGAAGAGATTCGTGTCCCAGAAGACCCGGCTCATTCCCACCCCTGGCGCAAGCTCCGCACGTATTCATCGGGATCCACACCAGTCCAGAGGCCCTTGCTCAACTCCCGCAACTTCAGCAGCGGATCCTCAACCGCAAATTGACGAGCGGAGGTGGCGCACCAATCGTGATACCAATCCAGCAGCCCAACATGCTCCGAGGATAGACTCTCGGCCTGCGGTGTTGTTTTGGAACCCTGGCGCTCGCTGTGGCAGGGATCGCCCTCGCGATACAGCCGCCGCCTTCCCGGCGCAGTTTCGAAGAGCATGCGATAACGGCCCGGACTGGGCGCGCGGTTGGCGACGCAGTGCTGGACGATGTGCTGATAGACACTGGGGCGCAAGCCGCGCGGGCCGGCTTCTTGCGCGGCTCGCCACTTGATTTCCTCGATGGAAAAATCCGGCTGAGACGGGCGCTCGCGATGCAGGAGCGCAGTGGCGATCCAGACCTCGTCGGCAACTTTAAGTTCAGTGAGCGTCGCGGGCATGGTGGTTCTCCGGGCTCAGGTTCCCAGGAGTCATCATGCCAGATACATAGTATTCTTGTCAATACTCTAATACATAGTATTTATGTATAGTACATACATGCCCTAGCCGTTCCTCCGCCACAGCCCGAACGACATCCCCTGGGGATCGTGGAGCACCGCCATTTCGTCGCCCTCAGGCAGTTTCGTGGGTGGAATCAGCAGTTTGGCGCCGAGCTTCTCGCCTTTTTTCACCGCCGCGGCCACATCCTCCACGACAATGAACAACTGGACGAAGTTTGGCGCTTGAGGCGGCGCCGGCCAGATGCCGCCCTGGATTCCCTGCTTCGACCCGGCGTCGATCCGGCGATAGCCCAGGGGATTGTTGGCATCAACCTCCCAGCCAAACATTTGCGAGTAGAAATTCGCGGTCGCGTCGGGTTCTTTGGACAAGATCTGAAATTGCATGACTGGATTGGACATCTCAGGTGTTTCCTCCGGTTGATTTCTTGCTGGTTTCTTTCCGTGACGCACGATCTTCCGCTGCCATTTTGCGCACGCGGGTGAGAGCGAGTTTTTGAAATCTGGCTTCGGTAAGCTGGGCGATTCCGGTCTGGTCAGACCACTTCCCCGTTGCTTCGAGTTGCAGCAGACGCAGGCGCAACAGACGGCTGAGCGCCAGGTTCACCGCGTCGGCGGTGGTGCCGGCCTGGGCGGCAATCCAGCGACTGTCGGCGCGAAACCCGCGGGTGCGGCACAAACGCACAATCTGGAAGTGCGTATGGTCTGTGACGACGGCGATGGCTTCCGCGGTCCAGTGGCGCAAATATTCCTGCCAGCCATGCGTGGCGGCGTCGGGCACGTGTTCGGCGGCAACATAGGCGCTCGCCTCCTTCGGTGACATCTCCATTTTTCTTTGCCCAACGCCGGATTTGCGCCAGAGGAACGCGCCGGGCGCCTCGCAAGATCTGCGCAATGGTCGAGTGGTCCGCTCCGAGAAAGGCGGCGAAGGCGCGTAGTGAGTAACGCGGGTTCTTTTGCCGCCGCGCAGCAAACTCGCGCTTCAGCCGGTCGCGAAATCTCGGTTCCTGCATGCACGCCATCCTAGCGGCGGGGGGCAGCACTGGCAATGCTCCGGAGCCCACAACCGGGCACTGAGCTGCCCCGGAGTGCAGGTTGGATCAGGCTTCTCCACCAGCCGCAAAGCTCATCCGTTACAATTACTGTTTCCTTTTTCCATGGTGCCCAAGCATGCTTCGCTGGTCTGAACTCTTTATTCCTACGTTGCGCGAAGCCCCGGCCGACGCCGAGGTCGCCAGCCACAAGTTTCTGGTGCGGGCAGGGTACGTCCGGCAACTGGCCGCCGGAATCTACTCCCATCTGTTTCTTGGCCACCGCGCCATGAACAAAATCACCGCCATCGTCCGCCAGGAAATGGACAAAATCGGTCAGGAGTTCTATTTGCCGGCCCTCCATCCGCGCGAACTGTGGGAATCCAGCGGACGTTGGGGAATGATGGGCGACAACATGTTTCGCCTGAAAGACCGCAAAGGCGCCGATCTTTGCCTGGGCATGACTCACGAAGAAGTCATGACCGAGATCGCGCGCAAAGAACTGCGCAGCTACAAACAGTTGCCGCAGATTTGGTATCAGATCCAGAGCAAGTTTCGCGACGAGCCACGACCCAAGTCCGGACTGCTGCGCGTGCGGCAGTTCACCATGAAGGACTCGTACTCCTTCGACATTGATGCTGCCGCGTTGGATGTTTCCTACAAGAAACACTACGACACGTACTGCCGCATTTTTGATCGCTGTGGACTGAGGTACGTAGTGGTGGAAGCGCACTCGGGCGCCATGGGAGGCTCGCAGTCGCACGAGTTCATGGTCAAGACGGATGCGGGTGAAGACCTGGTGGTCACCTGCGCCCAGTGCGGGTATGCCGCCAACCTGGAGAAAGCCACCTCGAAGCTGGAACCCGTCCAGGACCTAGCGACTGAGGGCGATGGCAAACCGGTCGAAGTACACACGCCCGGGCAGAAAACCATCGAAGAAGTAGCGCGTTTTCTGGGCGTGTCCCCCAAGAACAAGATCAAGACGCTGGCGCTGATGATGACGGAGAGTGAGGCCAAGTCCGGCAAAGTCACGCTCCGTCCAGTGGTGGTGTTGCTGCGCGGCGATCATCAGATGAACGAGGCCAAACTGGCGGCGGCGGTGAGCGGTCGGGAAACCCGCCCCATGCAGGAAGAAGAAATCCGTGAGCTCTTCCACTCGCCCGCCGGA
>JBGQDM010000171.1:0-4682 GCA_041495845.1 Terriglobia bacterium
CTTACTTCTCCTTGAGAGAACTTCAAAACCTAAATTAACCGCAGAGGACGCCGAGTCCGCTGAGGAAGGCAATCGCAAGACCAGTCGCCCGAACAAGGTCGCCAACGCCATTTTTTCTCTGCGTTCTCCGCGCCCTCTGCGGTTAAGGTTTCAACCCCAATCGCTTCGCCACCATGTTCTCCGCTCCGCCGGCTGCCACCAGCGTCTGCGGCACCACCCCCAGCGGCGCAAACTGGAATTTCTCTCCGCGATACAAAATCGTCCCGCTGGTGAAATCAATCTCCACCACGTCGCCAGGAATCACGGTCTTTTCGGCCGTGCCAAAAATCCCAATCAGTCGCTTGACGAAGCCCGGCTCTTCCACGCACAGGAAACCATTGTTATACGCGTTGCGCAGGTAGGTTTGCGAGAAACTCGCCGCAATCACCAGCGGGATTCCCTTCGCCTTCAGGCAAGTCACCGCCTGTTCGCGACTCGACCCGGTCCCGAAATTGAATCCGCTGACCACCACATCGCCCGCTGCCGTCCGCGCCGCAAACTGCGGATCGTAATTCTCCATGACCACCTTCGCCATCATCTCCGGCGTCATGTCGTCGCGATAGGTGTAATCCTTCCCATAAATCGCGTCCGTGTTCACGTTGTCCTGTGGCATGAAAACCAGGCGGCCTTTGACATGCCCCGGAAATCCGGCAACAATCTCCACCTTCTCCGCCACCGCTGCCACTGCGAACTCCTCAATCTTGCGCTCCGGCGCCCGCCCTTCCGATGCATACGGGCCTTTGATATACCCCGCCACCGCCGACGCTGCCACCACTTCCGGACTCGCCAGATAACACTTCGCATCGCGCGATCCCATGCGGCCTTTGAAGTTGCGGTTCGTCGCGGAAATTCCCACTTCGCCCGGTTCCAGCAGGCCCACACCCAAGCCAATGCACGGCCCGCACCCCGCCGGCAGCGGATGCGCGCCCGCATCCATCAGCGTCTTCCACGTCCCGCGCTTTTCCGCTTCTTCCTGCACCCACTTGCTGGCCGCGCCCAGATAGAACTTCACTCCCGGCGCAACTTTTTTTCCCGCCAGAACTTTCGCTGCAGCTTCCAGGTCTTCCAGCCGCGAGTTCACGCAGGAAAGCAGATACGCCTTGTGGATCGAGACTTTCTTTTTCTCGATCTCCGCCAGCGACTGCATCACCTGCACCGTGTCCGGCCCGGAAACATGCGGCGTCACCGCACTCAAGTCCAGCGTGATGCGCGCCGCATGCTGCGCATCCGCATCCGGCTGCGGCGGGTCCTTCGCCCAGCCTTCCATGTCGCGCTCCGTGAAGCGCTGCACGCCCATCGCCTGCAGCCGCCCGTGCACGCCGCGCATGTAGGCGAGGGTCACGCTGTCCACCGGAAACCATCCGACTAGCGGTCCCCACTCCGTCGTCATGTTCGAAATGGACAACCGTGCATCCATCGACAAACTCGCCACGCCGGGCCCCACAAACTCCACCGCCGCGTTCAGCGCCTCATCGTGGTTGTAGAGTCCGCATAAAGTAATGATGACGTCTTTGCCCGTCACGCCGGGCCGCAACTTGCCTTCGAGCACAACCTGAATCGAGCGCGGAATCTGCCACCAGAATTCGCCCGTGGCCCAAACCGCCGCCGCGTCTGTGCGCACGATGGGCGTACCAACCGCTCCCAGCGCTCCGTACATGTTCGAATGCGAATCCGATGCCACCGCAAACGATCCCGGCACCACGTAGCCGCGCTCCACCATGATCTGGTGCCCGATGCCCGAGCCTGCGGGATAAAAATCCACGCCATGCTCTTTCGCAAACGCTTCAATGGCCCGGTACTTTTTCAGATTGGACTCGTCCTGGTTCTGGATGTCGTGATCGAGCGGAAACACCAACTGCGCCGGGTTATGAATTTTCTTCGCGCCAATCGCCTTGAACTTGCTCATGACCGCCGAGGTATTGTCGTGCGTCATGCAGCGGTGCGGCCGGATAGACAGGAAATCTCCCGCGCGCAGCGCCCGCTTCGGCCCCTCGGCCATGTGTGTCTGCGCGATCTTCTCAACAATTGTCTGACCCATCTGTCACCGCTTGTCATCCACATCTAACCACTTAAGCACGTAACAATCTCCGCGCTCTCCGCGCCCTCTGCGGTTATCTCTTGCTTCTGCCCTTCCTCTTCACGTCCGCCTTCATCAACCCCATCAGCTTCGTTACAGATCCGATGTTTTCCAGGTTCCAGATCGCATCCTTCAACTTCTTCTGCGCCGCCTTGGAAAGCACTCCGTCCGCGAGCGACTCAAACTTCGCCTCCACTTCCGCATCCGTCAGCGGGTTCCGCGGATCGCCTTTCGGATAGTCGAGCTGCTTGGTGAACTCCCGCCCGTCCGTCGTCCGCAGCACCACCCGCACCCGCTGCAGCGCCGGAAACACTTTCTCAATCTCCGGGTCCGCCACCACTTCCACTTTCTTCAGCTGCGCGCGGATGGTCGCATCCATGATCTTGTCCATCTCAAACGCCGCCGGCGTCACGTTTCGCTCCACAATCGCCGCCGCAATCACATACGGCAGCGAGTGGTCGGCCGTCTCTTTCGACCGCGGATCATACTTACTGGGATCGGAAAGAATGTCCGCCGCCCGCGCCAGCGAATGGATGCGCACGTGCTCCACCTGCTCCGGCTTCAGGTCGTTCCCTCTCACAATGTCGAGCACCGCGGAGATCGGCGTATGCGTCAGCGCCTCGGTGGGGAATGCCTTCATGCCGCATTGCGTAATGCGCCACGACTCGCCCAACCCGTCGGTCAGCAGGTGCAGCTTCCACTCCGGCCCGTAGCAGTGCGCCAGCCCTTCCTTGCCGTCAATCACGTGTTCCGGCCCGGTATAGCCTTTCTCCGCCAACAACGCCGCCAACACGCCGCTCTGCGTCGCCATCGGATCCACCGTGTTCTTCATCATGGTCAGCTTGCCAGCCGTGACTGCGCCCATGGTGCAGTGACGGCTCGCGGAAATTCCAATTGCATGCTGAATCTGCTTCCACGAAAGATGCAACGCCCGTCCCGCCACAATCGGCGACACAAACGCCGTCAGCGTGGCGTGGTGCCAGCCGCGCTCGCGGATTCCCGGAAATGCCGCCTCACACAGCCGCATCTCGAATTCATGCCCCAGCACGAAACCGACAATCAACTCACGGCCATCGCTCTTCGCGCGCTCGCAGCACGCCATCGCCGCCGGAAAGATGTCCGACGGATGCGACGGGTCCTGCTTCCAGTAAATATCGTTGTAATCCATGCATCGGATCATCAGCGCGTTCGCCAGCGCGGCCGATACCGCATCCACCCGCGTGCCCAGTCCAATCACCGTCGCTGGTCCGCGCCCCGCCGTCTCGCGCATCACTTCGAGCGCAATCTTCACATCGTGCTGCTGATATCCGCCCAGCGCGCAGCCCACCGAGTCCAGCAGATAGCGCTTCGCTTCATACACCGCTTCCTTCGACAGATGTTTGAACTCGAGCGCAGCGGCCCAGCGGGCCATCTTGGCCGTGATCGTTTCTTTTCCGGGCGCGCTGTAAGCAGACAAGGTCGTTTCTCCTACTTGGTCTTGATATTTTTCGGGTTCTTGAACGGCAAATACGCCATAAAGTCGGCGTGGTGCACGATGTAAGCCTCGGTGGTGCGCTTCACCAGATCACCTTCCGCCGCGTGCGCCGCAATAATGTGGCAGACTTCGTCGGGCACGCCGCACTCCAGCGCCAGCGCCATCCCGGTAAACGGATGCCGCAACGCCTCGCCGCGCTCGCTCTGCCGGCTCTTGCCATCGGGACCAAGTTCATATTCCAGCAGCTTGCCTACATCCGCCAGAATCGCACCGGCAATCACCGTGTCCATATGAACCGGCAGCGCCCGGCCCATGAAGTCGGTCATCGCTTTCGCACTCTCACGCGCAATGTGCACCACGCAGCGCTTGTGCTCCATGAACGTGATGGGGCAATTCGGAATCAGCAGCGTAAAAGGAATCCGGTTCAGATCATCGGGTGCGAGCGGGCTCCGCTCCAGCGCCTTCATCCAGCACTGCGTTACCGCTTCGCGCAGCTTCGCGTCCGCAATCCACGCAATCTCCGGCCACAGCCGCGCAACCGCCTCCCGCATGCTTCTACCCTCCCAAGGAAACTCCTCAGCTTACCGTGCCACCCAAGCCCCAGTCGAGGCCCAGGCCGCCTTTGCCGGTGTGGCGCAGGGTTTAGCCTTTCTCCGCGTTCTCTGCGGCCTTTCTCCGCGAACTCTGCGCTTTAAGATTTGCCAACTCGCCAATGCAAAAATCCGGCAATTCGACAATTTCTTCACTTCCGCAATCTGACTTCTGCAATCTGCAATCGCTTGCGCTACCATGTCCAACGCCATGAAAACCATCCTTGCTGCTCTGCTTCTCGTCACCGCCCTGCACGCCCAGACAACCAAGGCCCCGGCCCACGTCTACCTGGTCCAGGAGGGATTCGTCGACGCCAACGGGGTCATGATCTATTACAAGACGTTCGGGCGCGGCGCTCCACTCGTCATTCTTCACGGCGGCCCGGGAAATTCGCACGACTACTTTCTCCCCTATCTGCTGCCGCTCGCCCGCCATAACCGCGTGGTCTTCATTGACGAACGCGGCTCGGGCCGTTCGCAGAAACTGGAAAACGTAAAAGCC
>JBGQDM010000172.1:0-4580 GCA_041495845.1 Terriglobia bacterium
ATCAACATAGCCAAAGAGATAGTCACGCAACGCGTGCGGACGCGTTTCGTGGTAGTGCGAAAGGAACTCGGCCTTCCACGTGGCCACGTCCACGCCCACCGGACAATCGCTTTTGCAGCCCTTGCAGGCCAGGCAAAGGTCCAGTGACTCCTTCACCGCTTCCTGTTGCCAGCCGCCGGGCAAAACGTCGCTGGTCATCAATTCCCAGAGTTGATGGGCCCGCCCCCGCGTGGTGTGCTGCTCCTCGCGCAGCACGCGATAGCTGGGACACATGAGGCCGCCCTCTTCACGACGGCACTTACCTACGCCCACACAGCGCAGCGTCGCCTGCGCCATGCTGCCGTTGTCCTCGGGAAACTGGAAATGGGTTGGCGGTTGCCAGACTTTGAGCTCCGGATGGACGCGAAGATTCTGGTCCATGGGATACGGCTCCACGACTTTCCCGGGATTCATACGCCAGTCCGGGTCCCAGAGCGCCTTGAACTCGCGGAAAGCGTCCACCAATTCCGGGCCAAACATGCGGGGCAGAAGCTCAGCGCGCGCCTGGCCGTCACCATGTTCGCCAGAGAGCGAGCCGCCGTAACGGACACAAAGGTCAGCGGCCTCTTCCATGAAGCGGCGGAACTTCTGCACCCCTTCGCGTGTCTGGAAATCAAAATTGATTCGCATGTGCACGCAGCCGTGCCCGAAGTGCCCGTACATGACGGAGCGATAGCCGTAGCCGGACATTAATTGGCCCAGCTCGCGGAGGTACGCGCCCAGCTTTTCCGGTGGAACGGCAGCGTCCTCCCAGCCTTCCCAACTCAGCGGCTCGCCGGGAACGTGCGAAATTGCCCCCAGGCTGCTTTCGCGCACCTGCCAGACGTGTGCCGCCTGACGCCGGTCGGTGTAGAGGCGGATCTGCGGCGCATGCTCGCCACCGGAAAGGCCCTCCACCATGCGCCGCGCCTTGTCATCAGCTTCTGCCTGCGTCGCTCCGCCGAACTCCACCAGCAACCAGCCGCCACCCTCGGGCAAAAGCGCGAGGCCTTCCGCGCTCAGACCTTTGCGCCGGGTAAAGTCCACCAGCAGCTGATCCATTCCTTCCAGCCCGATGGGCTCGTACGACATGACCTGGGGTACGTGATCGGCACAGACAAAAATGTCGGGGTAGGCGACCACGGCCAGGGTGCGAAACGGCGGGCTGTAGATCAGCTTGCAGGTCGCTTCCAGCACATTGACGCAGGTCCCCTCGGAACCCACCAGCGCGCGCGCCACGTGGAAACCGTTTTCCGGCAGGAGGTAATTCAGGTTGTAGCCGGAAACCCGCCGCGGAATGTTGGGGTAACGCTGACGAACCAGATCGCCGTAGCGGTCGCGCAGTGATTTCAGCCCGGCGTAGATTTCACCGCGCCGTCCGCCGCCGCGGATGATCGCTTCGAGCTCATCTTCTGTCGTCGCCCCCACGCGCATCCGCACGCCGTCGTAGGTCAGGACTTCCAACTCTTCGATGTTGTCGTCGGTCTTGCCCCCCATGACCGAATGCACACCGCAGGAGTTGTTGCCCACCATGCCGCCGATGGTGCAACGGTCGTGCGTGGCGGGATCGGGCGCAAACGTCAGGTGATGACGCTCGGCCGCGTTGCGCAGGTTGTCGAGAACCACGCCCGGCTCCACCCGGGCGCGGCGGCCGATGGGATCCACTTCCAGGATGGAGTTCAGGTAGCGGGTGAAATCCAAAACCACAGCCACGTTGCAAGTCTGGCCGGCGAGCGAAGTCCCTCCACCGCGACACAAGACCGGCGCACCGGCTTCGCGGCAGAGCGCCACCGCTGCCATCACATCTTCACCGTCGCGGGGCAGCACGACTCCGATCGGCACCTGCCGGTAATTGGAGGCGTCCATGGTGTAGAGGGCGCGGCTGCCAGCGTCGAAGCGGACCTCGCCGTGTAGATGACGGCGCAGCGCATCCGCTAACGCTTCCGCGTCCACCGGGGCAGACTTCGCCGCCTGCGCGAGTTCGTGCCAGCGATCAGGCATGTTTTCCGGCTAGCGCGACTCCTCGGTGTCGGGTGGTCCCTTCACCACCGCCACGGTCAGGTGCGTTTTCCCTTCCCGCGGCTCAACTGTGATGGTGACGAAACCAGCGTCGCTGGTGGAGACAATCACGTAGTGGTCCGCCTGACTTTCCGTGAGGCTGGCGTTGGGAAAGCGCGACTTGTAGAAACGCGCCACCTGCTGGGGCGTGTCCGGAGTCTCAAACTCCGCCGTCGCCGTCTTCATCCCGCCCACCGCAATGGCCGTGCTGGAGCTGGGTACCGCGGTTGCGCCGGGATAGGGGTCTACCCCCGTCTGGCGCAGAGTTTGCTCGGGGTTCTGGTTCGTCTCCACCGTGCCCAGGGGCGAAGTGACGCGCACGCGCTCGCCGTGCTGCTGCACGCGGGTGGCTTTCGCGAGCTTCCAAACTCCAAACGCGGTAGCCGCGGCACCGGCGATGCCGAGGACAACAAAAATTCCGATCACGATCAAGATGATTTTGAGCACGCCGCCACCACCGGACGAGGCCGCCCGAGTTACGGGTGGGGGCGCCGCACCGGGCACGGGTTCGCCGCCGCCGCCGAAAGGCATGGGCGCGCCGCAGCTGGTACAGAACTTTCCATTCGGATCAACCGTGGAACCGCAGGAGTTGCAGAAGGCCATGGGTCACCTCAAAGTGCGGAGTATAACGCAAAGCGCGAGAGACCCGGTGGCCGACGGAAATCTGAATCATCCGGGTGACAGAAATCCATAAGTTTTGGACTTTGGCATGGCGGCAATTCTTGCAAAAAATTCTGTGTCCGTGATCGTGCTAGGCCAGTCCAGCCTCACGCTAATGTAATACTCGTAATTCTTGGGAGTCGGTTCTGTTCTGTCCACCTTCACCGCCCCAAGTGCCTGCAACCGATTGATGTCCCGCACCAAAGCACTCAACGGAACCTTGCGGGAACGATATTCGCCCTTCAAAATCTCGGCAAGTTGAAAGACTTCGGTTTTCCCCTTATTCAGCAGAGTTTCCAACAGTACCAACTGCCGCTTCACGATCACGCGTTTTCTGGTATTTTCCAGACGCGTGAAAAGTTCATGCATCAGGTTGCGGAAAATGTGCTCCGACACCTCGGTCTTGATCATTTCTGCCAACCGGTTGCTTTGCGTGGCGATCCCTCTCAATCCGAATTTCAAAAACTCAGTCAGATTGTGATTGTCGGCCCGGACTCTGGCCAGCGTCTCCAGGTAGGTTTGTTTCTCTTCGTAATAGAAGTTCGACATGGCAATAAACAACGAGTCCTTCAGCCCTGCCCGTTGCAGCATCAACGCCTCCAGCGCGCGGGCCGTTCGGCCATTTCCATCCAGAAATGGATGGATCGCGGCGAAATGATAGTGCAGGGCCAGGGCCTGTATGAGTGGGTCGTGATCCCTGAAAGGATTCTGAATCGCTGTCGTCAATCCATGGAATGCCTGCTGGCACTCCTTCCCGCCGATGGCGCCACGGTGCTTGGGGTTGCCAAACGTCACATTCTGGTCCTGCCATCTGACCCTGCCCGGCGGGCAATGGTCCTCGTCACAATCGGAAACGATCATGCGATGGATTTCACAAATCAGGTTTTCCGTGATCGAAACATCATCCGGGATGGCTGCGATGGCCTTGTACGTGCGCACCGCAGCATTTGCCTGTTTCTGCGAGCGCGTCCTCAGTTCTTCAGCAGTTTCCGCTTTGATGGCAGTTTCAAGCTCATTGGCTGCAAAATCAGCCCCTTCAATCTTGGAAGTCCCGGCAACTTCCATCTTCAGCTGTATTTTCTGCAACTCCTCTACCCATCTTCGCTGGAAGGGTATGGTTCTTAGCGCCAACACCGAGGCTTTTGCGTCGGTGATCTCCTGGAAGATTTTAAGCGCATCGTACTTGATCCAGTCGTCAGGGAGCCGGTATTGAATCGCGGACACGCACGAAATTATAGACCAAAAATGAACGAAAAAACAAAAAATATAGAGTTACATAACTTGTTTATAATAAGTTAGATAGACGTAAGTAACGTGGTCATACTACTTAAAATACTACACAAAATAGTAGCCGTTGTTCGGCGGCCTTCTGTGCTCGGGGCGCGGCCCAAACTGCGTTCTCGCCCAAACCCTCAGGGGCGCTCCGGCATGATGTTCCCAGCGCTGGGCAGTTCAGTCAATTTTCTGCGCGCGGTGGCCAGTTCGGCGCGCTCTCCGTTGGCGGCCGTCGCGACCAGTTTCTGGAAGTATTCACGAGCCGCCGTGGTGTCCCCGGCCGCCTCCGCTGCACAGGCGGCGCCGTAGAGAGCATTGAAACGGTTGGGGGCACCCTGCAGAACAGCTTCGTACTCCGCCAGGGCCTGCCGCGGGTTGTGCTCCAGCAGGAGGAATTCAGCCAGCATTTCGCGAGCGGGAGTGATAGCGCCGGGCGTAACCGGGCTCTTATCCATGCTCTCTTCCAGGTCCGCAGCGGAGCGCAAGGTGGAGAGCGCTTCGTCGCCTTTACCTCTTTTCCCGAAGACCCAGGCAGCCACTTCCCGGCGCTGCACTTCGATCTGGTTCGC
>JBGQDM010000173.1:0-4565 GCA_041495845.1 Terriglobia bacterium
TCTCTTTTCCCCGGTCTTCCCTTCCCCTCTTCCCTTCGGCGGTACCTCGGTAATCTCTCCCGCCATCGCCTTCCGCCGCCGGCTGCATATAATTCTCTCGGAAACGATTTCACGAATTCTGCCACGATGCCTGCCATCGAAACCTTCGCTTTGGAAAAAACGTACGCCGTCGGCTTCTGGCGCAAGCGCCCGAGGCGCGCGCTGCATCCGCTGACCTTGGCCGTCGAGGCCGGCGAAGTCTTCGGCTTTCTCGGCCCGAACGGCGCGGGCAAGACCACCACGTTGAAGCTGCTCATGGGCCTGATCTTCCCGACTGCGGGCTCCGCGCAAATCCTCGGCTTAGCGGTGGACGATCCCGCCGTCAAAGCGCAGATCGGCTTTCTCCCCGAGCATCCGTACTTTTACGACTACCTGACCGCGCGCGAACTGCTGGCATACTATGCGGCTCTCTCCGGCGTCCCCGCCCGCGAACGCACCCGCCGCGTCGAAGCCATGCTGGCCCGCGTCGGCCTGGCGGATTCCGCCAACGTGCAGTTGCGCAAGTTTTCCAAAGGCATGCTGCAACGCGTGGGCATTGCACAAGCCGTCCTGCACGATCCCAAAGTGGTCTTCCTCGATGAGCCCATGTCCGGCCTGGACCCGGTGGGGCGGCGGGAAGTGCGCGACTTGATCGAGCAGTTGAAAGCCGAAGGCAAAACCGTTTTCTTTTCCACGCACATTCTTTCCGACGCGGAGTCGCTGTGCGATCGCGTGGCCGTGGTTCATCGCGGCGAGTTGCGCGCCGTCGGAGCGGTGGCGCAACTCACTTCCGCCGTCCACGGCCAGGTGGAATTGATTTGGCAAGGCACGGAAGTCCCTGCCTCAATCAAGGCCCTGGGCGCGGAATGTCGCATCAGCGGAGAGAACAGCCGAGTCATACTGCCGGAGGCGAACGTCGAGGCCGCACTCGATCTGCTGCGGCGCGAACGCCGTCAACTGATCTCGCTGAACCCCGTGCGCACCACGCTGGAAGAGTATTTCGTGCAGCAGATGAACCAGAAGCAGGCGGGCGCATGAACCATCCCATCACTCACATCGCCGCCAACACCTTCCGCGAAGCGGTGCGCGACCGCGTGCTCTACAACCTGGTCGCGTTCGCCGTGCTCATGGCGGGCGCGGCTGTTCTGGTAGGCCAGATCTCGATCGATATCGAGCGCCTGGTGGTGATCAACCTCGGCCTCACCGCCGTGTCTCTGTTTGGCGTAGTCATAGCGGTCTTTATCGGCATCGGCCTGGTTTCGAAGGAAATCGATAAGCGCACGCTGTACACCGTGCTCTCGCGCCCGGTGCGGCGCTGGCAGTTCATCGCCGGCAAGTTCTGCGGACTGGCAGGCACGCTAGCCGTCAACGCATTCTTCATGGGCATCGGGGTCTTCGGCGCTTTGCTTTACGTGTCGCGCCGCCTGCAGCGGGCGGACAGCTACGTACTGGTGGCGCTTTATTTCATCGTCCTGGAACTGCTCATCATGACCGCCATTGCGCTGTTGTTCTCGTCATTTTCTTCGCCGCTGTTGTCGGCGGTGTTCGCTTTTTCCCTGTTCGTGATTGGCAGCTTTTCGGAAGACCTGCGCGGTTTCGCGGGCATGTCGAACGGGCTGGCACACTGGCTTACTACCGCAGCCGCCTATCTTGTGCCCAATCTGGCGGCACTGAACGTCATCAGTCCGGTCGCGCATGGCGAACCCATCTCTGGCTCCCTCATCCTGTGGAACACGCTGTACGCTGCGATCTATTGTCTGACCGCTCTGGCCGGGACCGTGTTGATCTTTGAACGCCGGAACCTGAAATGAACCCGCCGCGCCGTACCCAAATCATTGCTGGAAGTCTGCTGTTGGCCGGCTTGACTGCCTGCGTGGCGCTGGTGCAGCGAGTGGATGCGGCGCGGCCGCAAGCCACGCTGCAGGACACTCTCTACATCACTTCGCCGAGCATGGTGCGCCGCCTCAGCCTGGGCTATACCGGCCTCGCCGCCAGTCTCTATTGGACCCGCGCGGTGCAATACTTTGGCAGCCGCCACCATGAATACGCGCAGAGTTACGAACTGCTGGCGCCGCTGCTCCGTCTCACCACTGCTCTGGATCCCAAGCTGCTGGTCGCCTATGAATTCGGGGGCACGTTTCTTGCTCCGCCTCCACCCCACGGCGCCGGCATGCCCGACGCCGCCGTGGAACTGATCGAGAGCGGCATCCGGGCCAACCCCGACAAGTGGCGGCTTTACTACGCCCTCGGCTTTGTTCATTACATGGAGCGCAAGGACTACGCTGCTGCCGCCCGCGCCTTTCAACGGGGATCGGAAGTCCCTAACGCGCATCCCTTCTTGAAACTGCTGGCGGCACGCATGGCAACGCAGGCCGACGATCCCGCCACCGCCCGCATGATGTGGACGGCCACCTATGACACCACTCAGGACAACATGATTCGCGACAACGCCGAAAAGCACCTGCGGGCGCTGCAAGTCGAAGACGACGTCACCGGCCTGGAAAAGATCGTAGACATCTTTGCCCAGCGTTTCGGCCACAAGCCCGGTAGTTTTCGTGAGATGGCCCAGCGCGAGCTGCTGCCGGGCATTCCCCTCGATCCCTTCGGCCAGCCCTACCAACTCACTCCGGAGGGAAAGGTGCTCGTCCGCCAGCCCGAGAAGTTCCCGTTCTTGCACAAGGGTCTGCCCCCAGGTTTCGTGCAGCCTTTCGGCAGCCGGTAGAATCTCATCATCCGGCAAGCGAAGGAGCCCTTAACCCTGTTTTCATCTCGAGCCATTCCCGTGAAGCCTTGGCGCGTTCTGCTCCTGCTGCTCCTGACCGCCGCAGTTTTCCCTGCAAGTCCGCTCGCCCCGGACGTTCTGACATGGGCGAAGCGCGTCGACCAGCACTACAACCAGCTGCGTTCGCTGCAGGCGGAATTCACGGAAACGTATCAGGGAGCAGGCGTGGAGCGGACCGAATCGGGAACGCTCTGGCTCAAGAAGCCCGGCCGCATGCGGTGGGAGTACCACCAACCGCGCGAGAAGCTGTTTGTCACTGACGGCAAGGAAGCGTGGTTTTACACTCCGGGTGACCGGCAGGCACGGCGCACTTCCTTCCGCAAGCTGGAGGACTTGCGCTCGCCTCTGGCTTTCCTGCTGGGCCGGAGCAGCGTGGTAAAGGAGCTGGCGGGATTGTCCTGGGCGCCGGATGTGACCCCAAGATTCCCGGGAAACCGTGTGCTTCGTGGCTTTCCGCGCGGCCAGAACCAGGGCCTGACCGAGGTGCTGCTGGAGATTTCGCCCGCCGGCCGGCTGGACCGCATTGTCGCCATGCAAACCGATGCTTCGGTGACTACCTATGAATTCATGGACCAGCGGGCGGACGCTCCCCTGGCCGAAGACCAGTTTCGCTTTCAGCCGCCGAAGGGAGTAGAAGTCGTCACTGGGGAACTGGCGCAGTAGCACAGGGCGGTGCATCCAATCGTCGCAACCGCTGGAGATGGTCTAAAGTATTTTCTTATTAATGATTTAGACGCCCTCCAGCGGATTGCAGGCCAGCCCCGTTTTGGAACAGAACGCCAGGTTTGGGGGCCAGGGTGCACGACAGATACCTTGTGTCTGGAGGCGGGGAAGGCGATGCTAGACTGAGGGAGAACATACGCTGGGGTAAGAGGTCGCGGTTAAAGAGCTGCAATGGCTGAATTTGTTATCAAAATGGCGGACGAGCGCGGCCACCTGACGCAACAGGTGGAACGTGGCTATTCCGAATCGGAACTTCGCGACCGTTTTGTGCAGCAGGGCTACCTCGTCTACTCGGTAAAGCCGCGTGGCATCCTGTCGGGTGGGGAGCTTTCCCTTCCCGGCAGCCGCAAGGTCAAACAAGACCAGTTCATCGTCTTCAACCAGCAGTTTCTTACGTTGCTGAAGGCGGGCTTGCCGTTGCTCACCTCGCTGGAGTTGCTCATCAAACGCCAGCAGAGCCCGTTTTTCCGCCAGTCGCTGGAGAATGTTCGCGACCGGGTGAAGTCAGGCGAGATGCTTTCCAGCGCCTTCGACGCACAGGCGGCCTTTCCCAAGCTCTACACCACCACCGTCGAAGCCGGCGAAAAGAGCGGCAACCTGGAGGAAGTGCTCGCCCGCTACATCTCCTACCAGCGGCTGGGCATGACGTTCCGCAAGAAACTGATCGTGTCCCTGGTGTACCCAGCCTTGTTGGTGATGATGGTGACGATCATGGTGATCTTCCTGGTGACCTACGTGGTGCCGGAGTTTGCCAAGCTGTTTGACACGCTCAATGCGCAGTTGCCCGCACCCACGCTTTTCATCATGGCGGTGGGCAACGCGGCGCGGAAGTATCTGTTGCTCATGCTGGCGGCAGTCGCGTTGCTGATGTTTGGCTTTTTTCGCTGGCGGCATACGAAACGAGGCGCGCTGGCGGTCGAGCGCGTGCTCCTTTCGATGCCCTTGTTGGGCCAAATCTGGATGAAGTACCAAGTGGCGAACTTCTCCCGCATGATGTCAACCCTGCTGATGGGCGGACTGCCGTTGGTGCCAGCCATGGAAA
>JBGQDM010000174.1:0-4419 GCA_041495845.1 Terriglobia bacterium
CGGCGAAGCGGGGCGGGGAAAATGCGGCGGTGCGGATTCAGACGGGAGCGGGTGTGAAAGTGTGTGTGCTCGTGCGGCGCGCCGATCCCGAGTTTGAGTTCGAAGTGGCGATGGGCGCGTCGGAAGTGAAGCCGGAGGTCGAAGTGCTGCTGGACTCAGGGCGCGTGCCTGGCGTGCCGGTGTCGATGGGGAACCCCCACGTGGTGGTCTTTCTACAGGAATTTCCCGCGGGATGGCAGGGGATGGCGCAGGAAATCGGACGTAAGCTGAACTTCAAGCAAGGCGTTAATGTTGAACTGGTAAGAGTTGAGAACGAAAGCGAAATCAGCGCACGCTTCTTTGAACGCGGAGTAGGCGAGACGCTCTCTTCAGGGACGGGTTCGTGTGCTTCGGCGGCGGCGGCGGTGGCAGCGGGACGAGCACGCTGGCCGGTGCGGGTGCAGACACCGGGCGGAATGCAGATGGTTCGCGGCGAAGCGGGCCAGATATTTCTGCGCGGGCCGGCGCGGCTGGTAGCGCGCGGAGAATTTCTGGGTGCAGCGGAATGAAGCAGACTTCCCAAGAACGCCGCAAGCCTCGGGCACTCCGCCCCGGCGATACGGTGGCGGTGGTGGCGCCGGCCAGCGACATCAAACGCCCGCAGCTGGAAGCCGGGTGCGCGGCGCTGCAGAAGCGCGGATACAAGACGGTGTTCCTGGAGTCGATTCTGGAGCGCGAACTGTATTTTGCCGGTTCCGCGGAGCGGCGGGCACGCGAGCTGGAAGAAATGTTGTCCCGGCAGGATGTCCGTGCGGTGATCTGCGCGCGGGGTGGGTACGGTGCGAACTATTTGCCGTCGAGGCTGGATGTGGGCAAACTGACCGCGCAACGCAAAATCTTCTGTGGCTACAGCGACATCACTACGCTGCAGACGTGGATGGGCGATCGCGGCAATCTGGTGATGTTCCACGGTCCCATGGTGACCAAGGATTGGGCGCTCGACGACGGTGTGGATGGGGCTTCCTGGGATGCGGCTGTGGGCGGTGCGGCTGCGTGGGAGATTACAGATTCGGGGGCGCATGGGCTGGTTGAAGGTGCTGCCGACGGCTTGTTTTATGGCGGCTGTCTTTCCCTGGTGACGGCCTCGTTGGGCACAGCGTACGAAGTCGAAACCGCCGGCACGATTTTGTTTCTGGAAGATGTGAACGCCAAACCGTTTCAGATTGATCGCATGCTGATGCAACTGAAGCTGGCGGGAAAATTCAAAGACGTGCGCGGCATTATTTTTGGTGAGATGCTGGACTGCGTGCAGCGCGCCCAGCAACCCTACACGCTGGAGGAAGTGGTGTTGCGGGTGGTGGGTGATCTGGGTGTGCCGGTGGGTTTTGGATTGCGTTCCGGACACGTGTCGCGCGCCAACATTACGCTACCGCTGGGCATTCGCGCGGCCCTGGATACGCGCGGTGGCGAATTCCACTTACGCTTTTTGGAGCCAGCGACCATCGTATGAGCCCTACGGGAGTCCCTTCCGCCAAACACATTCATCTGATCGGCATTTGTGGCACCGCGATGGCGTCGCTGGCGGGGTTGCTGGTGCGGCGCGGCTATCGTGTGACCGGCTCAGACGCAGCGGCGTATCCGCCCATGTCCGATTTTCTGGCGGGGCTCAAGATTCCGGTCGCGCAGCCCTTTGCGGCGGAAAACCTGAAGCCGCGGCCCAACCTGGTGGTGGTGGGCAACGTCATGTCACGCGGCAACGTGGAACTGGAGACCGTGCTGGATGAGCGCATCCCGTTCTGCTCGCTGCCGCAGTTGTTGCATGACGAGTTTCTGCGGGGGCGAGAAGTGTTGGTGGTGGCGGGCACGCACGGCAAAACTACGACCACGTCGATGCTGGCATGGATTTTTCATGTGGCGGGCCGGCAGCCGTCGTTTCTGGTGGGTGGGATTGCCGAGAATTTTGGCAGCAGCTTTGCCCTGAACAGCGGCAAGGAATTCATTCTGGAAGGCGACGAGTACGACACTGCGTTTTTCGATAAGGGCCCGAAGTTCCTGCACTATTTTCCGGATACGGCAATTCTGACCTCGGTGGAGTTCGACCACGCCGACATTTACGCCGACCTCGCCGCGGTAGAGACGGCATTCCAACGGCTGGTGAATCTGGTGCCGCGGCGCGGACGGATTGTGGCCTACGATTCCGGTGAGAGTCTGGAACGCGTGGTGGCGCGGGCGTTTTGTCCTGTGGAGCGCTATGGCTTGAAGGAGGGTTCGTTCTGGCGGATTACGAACCTCAATCTGGCGCCGGACCGGACGCAGTGGACGGTGCTGCGCCAGGGTGAAGCGTGGACCGATTTGGAGTTTCCTTTGGCGGGTGAATACAACGTGCTGAATGCGACCGCAGCAGCGGCGCTGGCGGCGGGTTACGGAGTGACGGCGGGCGAGATTGCGGCGGCGCTGAAGAATTTCAAGAGTGTGAAGCGGCGTCTGGAAGTGAAGGCGGAAGTGAATGGAGTCACGATTATTGACGATTTTGCGCACCATCCCACCGCCATTGCCGGAACGTTGACGGCGTTGCGCGAGCGCTATCCGGGGTTCCGGCTGTGGGTGGTGCTGGAGCCGCGTTCGAATACGATGCGGCGCAACGTACTGCAGCAGCGACTGGCGGAGAGTCTGGCGCTGGCGGACGAAGTTATTGTGGCGCAGGTGTATAAGCAGGAATCCATTCCCGAGGCGGAGCGGCTGGATCTGGGAGCGGTGGCGTCGGCGATCCGGCAGAAGGGGCGGCGGGCGCGGATTTTGGCGGATGCGGATGAAATCGTGCGCACCATCACCCCAGAACTGCGGCCGGGAGATGTGGTGGCGATTCTTTCCAACGGCGGTTTTGGCGGCATCTACGAAAAATTGCCGCAACAGTTGCGCGCACTGGCCAAGGGAACCGGGGCGTGATTCGCGCTCTGCTCATGCTGGGCTTTTGGACGGTGGCGCTGGCGTTGACCGCGCTGCTCTGTTTTCCGTACACGGTGCTCACCGGAGATGTTCGCCTGCTCTATCGCGTGGCCATGTGGTGCGCGGCTACGGGTGTTCGGCTCACGGGTGTGCGGGTGGAAACGGAGGGGTTGGAAAAACTCACGGCAGGGCAGGGCTATCTCTTCCTGGTGAACCATGTATCGACGCTCGATCCGCCGCTCCTGCTGCCGCGGATTCCGGGGCGTACCTCAGTGATGGCCAAGCAGGAGCTGTTTCGCTATCCGCTGCTGGGCCGGGCGATGCGGATGGGCTCGATGATTCCGGTGGATCGCGGCAGCCGGGACGCGGGCATTGCGGCGGTGCGCGAGGCAAAGAAAGTGTTGGCGCAAGGCATCAGCATGACGATTTTTGTGGAGGGGCACCGTTCGTATGACGGTCGGTTGCTGCCCTTCAAAAAAGGCCCGTTTTATCTGGCGATGGAGTGCGGCGTGCCGGTGGTGCCGGTGACGGTGGTCGGCACGCACGCCATCATGCCCAAGGGACGGTTGGCGATCCGACCGGGTACGGCGAAACTGGTCTTTCACGACCCCATGGATCCGGCGCGATTTGCGGACCGCGACGCGCTTCTGGCAGCGGTGCGGGAGAAGATCAACGCGGGGTTGCCGGAGGTGTATCGCTCCCCGGCGGAAGCGACAAAACCTTAAAACGCAGAGAGCGCAGAGAACGGCCGCAGAGAACGCGGAGGAATGCCCGGAGTTCGAGTCAGGATCGCGACCATTACTTCTGCGTTGCGCGCAGGGCTTTGGCCAGTTCTGGCAAGCGATTGAAGATGGCCACACAGCGCAGCCAGAGTTTGTTTTCAATGGCGGGGTAGCCGCTGACTACCTGGCCTGCGGGTACGTCGCTGGGGATGCCGCTTTGGGCGGTGGCAATGACGCCGTCGCCGATGTGACAATGTCCGGCTACGCCGACTTGCCCGGCGAGAATCACTTTGTTGCCGACATCGGTTGATCCCGCGAGGCCGACCTGCGCGCAGAGCAACGTGTGTTCACCCACGCTGGAGCCGTGACCCACCTGGACCAGATTGTCAATTTTGGAGCCGCGGCCGATGCGGGTTTCGCCCACACTGGCACGGTCCACGCAAGCATTGGCCTGGATTTCAACCTGATCGGCGAGCACGGTGAGGCCGGACTGGACGATTTTGTGCCAGGCGCCGGTATCGTCTTTGGCAAAGCCGAAGCCGTCCGCGCCGATGACCGCGCCATTCTGCAAAATCACATCGTCACCGAGGCGGCAGTGTTCGCGGACCACGCTGTGGGCGTGGGCGAAGAAACGATCGCCGATGCTGGCACCGCGGTAGATGACGGTATGGGCGAGAAGAACGGCGTGCGTGCCAATGACTACGTCCTCGTCCACGACTACGTAAGGCCCAAGATGAGCGCCGGCGCCGATCTTGGCGGTGGGATGCAGCAC
>JBGQDM010000175.1:0-4188 GCA_041495845.1 Terriglobia bacterium
ATTTTCGGCGGCGCCATCATTGTTCAAAAGAACTGGAAGCGCTCCTACCTGAAATACTTCATCGCCCTGGGCGCCGGT
Source organism: Terriglobia bacterium (assembly GCA_041495845.1). Taxonomy (GTDB): domain Bacteria; phylum Acidobacteriota; class Terriglobia; order Terriglobales; family Acidobacteriaceae; genus JBGQDM01. The sequence continues at coordinate 79 of JBGQDM010000175.1, forward strand.
TTCATGCTCGCCACCGCCACGGTGGAGATGATTCCCCAAAGCCTCGAGCTAGGAGGCCGCTACGCTGCGTTCCTCATTCTCATCGGCTACCTGCTCATCCACTTCTTCGAACACACGGTCACGCCGCACTTCCATTTCGGCGAAGAAACCCATGAGCACGAATTTGCTGAAGCGCACAGAAGCTACTCCGTTCTTGTGGGCCTGATCATCCACACCTTTTTTGACGGCATCGCCATCGCGTCTGGGTTTCTGGTATCCAACTGGCTGGGCTGGATTATTTTCCTGGCAGTGTTCCTGCACAAAATTCCCGAAGGCTTTACCGTCGCCTCGGTCATGCTGGCTGGCGGACGCAGCCGCACTACCGCATGGTTTGCCTCGGTGCTCCTGGGATTGGCCACCATGGCGGGCGTGCTCACCATGGCGCTTTTTCGCCATCAGGTGAGCGCCGGTCTACCGCTCGCGGCCGGCGTTACCGTCTACGTCGCCGCTTCGGATCTCATCCCGGAAGTGAATCGTGAACCCGGTGTCAAGATGGCGCTGCTGGTGTTTGTCGGCGCCGGCTTGCTATTCTTGCTCGACCGCTTCGCCCACATCCACTGAGCCCGAGAGGGGGGAGTGGCCCGTGTTACCCGCTGTGCCGGATGTGCATCACATCTCCATCTTGCACAATGTACTCCTTGCCTTCCAGCCGCAGCGTTCCCTTGGCGCGTGCATTGGCTTCAGAGCCGGCGTCCAGCAAGGCATCCCAGCGGATCGTCTCCGCCCGGATAAAATGCTTTTCCAGGTCGGAATGAATGGCGCCAGCGGCATTTACCGCCCGCGAATTTACCGGCACCGTCCAGGCGCGGCACTCATCGTCACCTGCGGTAAAAAATGAAACCAGGCCCAGCAAGGCGTACGTTGTACGGATCAGGCGTGTCAAGCCGCTTTCATGCAGCCCGTAGCTGGCCAGAAATTCCGCCGCGTCGGCATCGCCCATCTCGGAAAGCTCGGCTTCCACTTTGCCGCAGATTGCCGTCGCTCCCGCATTGGCCCGCGCCGCCACTTCCTGCAGCCCGTGCTTTGCCACCGCCGCTTCCAGGTCGCTGCCCAGCGTCGTGCTTTCGTTGATGTTCACCACGTAGAGCATCGGCTTCTCGCTCAGGAACATGAAACCCTTGATGCGTTTCTTCTCTTCCGCGGTCATGGTCATTTCCCGCAGCGGTTTCTCGGTTTCCAGGTGGGCCTTGGCGCGTTTGAGCAGCTCAAACTCGTGCTCGAGTTCCGCCGTCCGCATCTTCTTAATGTCTTTCTCCAGCCGCTCCATGCGCTTTTCAATCTGGCCGAGGTCGCTGACCATGAGATCGAACTCGACGTTCTTTACGTCGCGCAGAGGATTGATTTCACCCACGTGGGGAATCGCCGGGTTGTCGAAGGCACGCAGCACGTGCGCCAGCGCGTCCACATTGCGCAGGTTGCCCAGGTACGCGGATTCCTTGAGCGCTTCCTGCCCAATCGCACCCACGTCGACATATTCCACCGAAGCGTGCGTAAGTTTCTTCGGGCTGTAGAGAGCGGCGAGTTTATCCAGGCGCTCGTCCGGTACTTTGGCCACGCCCAGATGTGCTTCTTTGGGGTTGGAATAGGCGTGGTCCGAAAGATTCGCCTTGGTCAGGATGCGAAACAGCGATGACTTGCCCACTTGCGGTAGGCCAATGATTCCGGTTTTCATAGAGGAAAGGTGGGGCGGGCGCGCTCCAGGTGCTTGGGCGCACGCGGCCCAACAGAAAATGATATCAGGCGAGGAGCCGTGTGCTAGGCTCGCTAGCCATGCGAAGCTTGTTTTTGGTGGTTGCGGTGGCGGTTGCGAGTTTGTTCGGCGCGGCCGGCGACGAGGGAATGCGGCTGTGGGTCATGCCCCGGGACATGGTTGAGGCCAGGCTGAAAAAGTTCTCCCGCAAGAACGCTGACCGCGAGGCGAGTCTGAAAAAAATGTTCCTGGAGTCGGGCTGTTCGCCTGACAATCTGTCCGAAGTTCCGGTTAAGGGCTTGAAAGAGCCAAATGTTGTCTGCAAGCTGCCCGGGCAGACCGAAGCCACGCTCCTTGTGGGCGCGCACTTTGATCACGTGGACGCTGGCGATGGAGTGGTCGACAATTGGAGTGGCGCCTCACTCCTGCCCAGCCTGCTGGAGGGCATGCGGCAGATCGGCCCACTCAAGCACACCATTGTCTTCGTTGGTTTTGCCGGCGAGGAACGGGGGATGGTCGGCTCCAAGGCCTTTGCGCGTGCCCTGACCGACGAGGAAGCCGCACGCGTGCAGGCCATGGTCAATCTGGACACGCTCGGCCTGGGACCGTCCGAGGTGTGGGCTTCGGAGTCTGACAAACGGCTGGTGGATGCACTTTTTCTGGTGGCCGAAGGCTTGAAGACCAATCTTCGGGTGATGAACGTAGACGGTGTCGGTCGATCTGACGAGGAGAGTTTTCTCCCCCGCCACATCCCGGTCATAGTCGTGCACTCCCTAACTCAGGAGACACTGCGGGTTCTTCATTCCGACCGCGACACCATAAGCGCGGTCAAAATGGACGACTACATTGCCAGCTATCATCTACTGGCAGCCTACCTGGCATACCTCGATCAGAAGTTGCCATTCCCTGTGGCAACGGAAAAAAGGAAAGGCGCGCAGTAGGCCACTACTTCTTCATTCCGCCCGCAGCCGCACCGATACCGCGTACACCACCCCCAACCCCAGCAGCAGCACTCCCACTTCCAGCCGCGTGGACCACACATGCAGAGCATTGAACTGCACGCGCAAGGGGTCCGTGAGCGCTACGTTGTCGATTACGCCTATCTGATTTCTTAGCGCCGCCATCTTTGGAGTTACGACGAAGAGCGAGATCGCCGTCAGCAGCATCATCAACAGGACGGTCAGGTTGCTGCCCGACAGCACTTGCGCGCGCCCATCTGCGATGGCGCGATGCCACGTGCTGCAGACCAGGAACGCCACGCCGCACCCCAGGCCAATCCAGTGCAGTTTGTTCAGTGACGGATTGACTACCAGGCCGGCCAGATGATGCGTGGGCAGCACGGCAAAGAGCGTGGGCGCCACCACGAACGCGAAGAAAATAATGCCGCCGATCCAGACGATAAGCGAGAGCAGGAGAAAGAAGCGGAGTGCAGGCATGACCTACTATTATGCCTGCCCCAGGCAAAAGAGTGACAGCGCGTTTACAGCGGTACCGGTACGTTGGCCACGATTTCGCGCAATATCTGTTCGCCCTGCTGCGTCGTTTTTTCCGCCGCCACGTAGCTGCGATTCACGATCACGCGGTGCGCGAACACCGGCACCACCACCGACTTGAAATCATCCGGCGTGCAGAACATCCGTCCGGCCAGAAACGCGTAGGCCTGGGCCGCATGGTAGAGCATGAGTGAGCCGCGCGGTGAGACTCCCAGCGCCAGTTTCTCGGACTCTCGTGTCCGGCGCACGATATCGAGGGCGTAGTCCACCAGCGAATCATCCACCCGTACCTGGGCCACCGCCTGTTGTAACTCCAGCACCTCGTATGCCGAAAGCACTGGCTTGAGTTCGTCGAGCTTGGCCGCGCCCGCCCGCGACCGCAAAATCTCGCGCTCGCTTCCGCCTTCCGGATAGCCCATGTGCACGCGCATCAGAAAACGGTCGAGCTGCGATTCTGGCAGCGGATAAACGCCATGATGTTCCACCGGGTTCTGCGTGGCGATCACCAGAAAGGGCTGGGGCAGTGGATGCGACTGGCTGTCCACCGTTACTTGCCCTTCGCTCATCGCCTCCAGCAGCGCCGACTGCGTTTTCGGCGTGGTGCGGTTGATCTCATCCGCCAACAAGACATTGGTAAATACCGGACCGCGCTTGAACTCAAATTTCTGCTCCGTCGCAGAATAGATAGAAATGCCGAGCACATCGCTGGGCAAGAGGTCGCTGGTGAACTGGATGCGCTGAAAACCGCAGTCCAGGGTGCGCGCCAGGGCATGCGCCAACGTAGTTTTGCCCACGCCGGGCACACCCTCCAGCAGCAGATGGCCGCGGGCAAACACCGTCACCAGCGCCAGCCGCACCACGTCATCCTTGCCCCGGATCACGGTGCGC
>JBGQDM010000176.1:0-4073 GCA_041495845.1 Terriglobia bacterium
CATAGACGGTGATGGGATCGGACTCGGGCAGCACCGGCATCTTACGGTTGGTTTCTGTCGCGGCCTCGCGTCCGGCCTGCACTTCGTCCTGCTCCGAGAAAGCATTCCAGCCGCGCGTAGGCTGGTAGCGCGCATCCAGCGAAGATGGCGCCAGCAGGCAGGCCGTCAGCAACCACGCACAAAGTTGGAGACTACGCTGTTTCGCTTTCATGGCTCCCCCGAACACCGCCCCTAAGACCAGGGCCTCGCCAAGCTATCAGATGGCCCGTTCGTTTTCTAGCTTTGGTTGTTAGATGCGGATCAAGCGGGCGCGGTTGAGGGCGGCCGGGCGCAGAAAAAGAAAGGCGCCGGAAGCAACCCGGCGCCGCAAATCATTTTCGAAGAACTGACGAGCGGTTATTTGGTGTTGTCGAGGATCTGGCCGGCGGTAAATTCGCGGCGGGGCGTGGGTACGCTGCGAGCCGTGCGCGCCGACTGCGCCGGGATGGGGGCGGCAGCGCCAAAGCGTTCCAGCACGCCTGGCATCATCGTCCCTTCGGCTTCCTTGACGAACGTGAGCTGGCCTCCCGCGAGATCCACGCGCACAAAATCGCCGATGCGCACCTGCCCGGTGGCCACCAGATTGGCCAACGGAAAGACGAGGTGGCGCTCAATCGCGCGCTTCAGATGACGGGCGCCGTACTTATGGTCCGTCCCCTCTTCCAACAGAAAATCCTTCACTGGCTGCGAGCAACTGAAGACGAACTGGTTGGGGCCGGCGGACATCAGAACGCGCTGCTGCACCATGCCCAGTTCGATGTCGAGGATCTGCCGCAAGTGCTCGGAGCGCAAAGTGCGGAAGACCACCACCTTGTCAATGCGGTTCATAAACTCGGGCGAGAATTTGCGCTTGGCGGCCTCCAGCGCGGTGCGGTTGATCTTGTCGTCGAGCTTCGTGTCCACCGCGGTCGGCTTGTTGGCGAAGCCGAAGCCGCCGGTGACCATCTCGTTCATCTCCCCAGCACCGAGATTGGAAGTCATGACGATGATGCACTGGGTCAGGTCCACACGGCGGTTATCACCCAGGGTCAGCGTGCCTTTGTCCAGAATGCCCAGCAGCAACTGCCAGAGCGAGTCGGAGGCCTTTTCGATTTCGTCGAAGAGCAGCACCGACAGTTTCAGCTTCTCCGTGTGCCACTGGTTCAGCGCCTCCTGCGTGAGCAGCGGGTGGGTCTCGCGATGGCCCAGGTAGCCCGGAGGCGATCCGATCAATTTGGCAATCTCATGCGAATGCTGGAACTCGGCGCAGTCAATCTTGATGCAAGCGCGGGGATCACCGAAGAGCGCTTCGGAGAGTGCCTCCACCACGCGCGTCTTCCCCGAACCCGTGGGCCCGAGGAAAAGCAGGTTGCCGACGGGATGGCCGGGAGCGTTCAATCCGGCGAGAAACATCTGGTAGATTTCGACAACCTTCTCCAGCGCCTGGTCCTGTCCCACAATCTTGCGGGCAAGGGCGCCTTCAAATTCACGGGCATCCTGACTGCGGCGGTTCGGGTCGAGAGCGAGGCAGAGTCCTGATCTCATAGCGTTCCGGCCCTAATCTTCCGGGCCATCTACCTTTCTGGAGAGACGGAGTTGCTAAAACTTGCACATCGTCCGGGCGCTACTTTCAACCCTGGGTCGTCCGGACACGTTCCTATAGAGCAAACCTTTGGCCATCCCGTAAGCGTCGGACAATACCGGATTTCCGGGCTTTGCGCCACCTTCCCCCCGAGGCCGGAAATTGCACATGCCAGCGGTTGGAGCAAAAGGGAAAGAAGTTGCGGCATCCGGGAACTTCTCTCGCCGTTACCGCCGCCTCCCCCGGCCAAGGCAATGGCCTAGTCCCGACGTAACTAGCGAGGTAACAGGAACGAAGTTACGCTCGGTTCATTCCGTATGCCGGAAGGAAAACTCGTGGCTTCCCGTCCTGCACTCATCCTCTTGGTTGTAACGTTGGCTTTGTCGGGGGGTGCCGCCGCACTTGATGGCGCGGCCGCGCCCTCAGTTCCGCCCGCGGTAGCCCCGCCGCCGCCGGGCGCCTTGCTGCATACCAGCCGCAAGGGGGACTCGCTGCCTTCGGTTGCCCGGCTGTATCTGGACCGCACTTCGTTCCTGTCTTCCGCGGAGTTGGCGGAAAGTATCCGTCAGGCCAACCCGAACCACAAGGGAAACTTCTTTAAGCCGGGAGAGGTGGTAGTGGTCCCGGGCGCGCTGGCCGCACCCATCGTGGAAAAGCCGATTTCGGTGAGCAAGGATTTTGAAGTGCGCGCCGTCTACCTCACGGGCTTAATGGCGGGAAGTCCGCGGGGTCGCGGCATCATCCGGCGCTGGCGTGACCTGGGCGGCAATGCCATCGTCTTCGACATCAAGGACAGCGACGGCCTGATCACGATTCCCTTCGACCATCCGCTTGCGGGAGCGCAGAGATCGCATCCCATCCACGACTTGCCCAAATTCACACACTATCTGCATTCACTGGGCCTGCACGCCATCGCCCGCATCGCCATTTTTCGCGACGAACACCTGGTGACCACGCATCCCGAGCTGGCCGTGCATTCGCGGCGCTCGACTCAACCCTGGCGTGAAAACGGCAAGCTGGTATGGACGGACCCTTCGCAGCCGAAGGTGCAGGAATACGACATCGCGCTGGCCCAGCGGGCCGCAGCGGCAGGCGTTGATGAAATCCAATTCGACTACGTACGCTTCCCGGCCGAGGGCGATCAGAAAGACGCCAACTTCTTTTTTCAGACCGAGCATCCCAGGTGGGAGCGCCGCGATGTGATTGCCAACTTTCTGGAATACGCCTACCGCGAGCTTCACCCCATGGGCGTCTTGCTCTCGCTCGACGTCTTTGGCGTGATGGCGTGGGAACGTCCGGTAGACCTGGCGCATACCGGGCAGGACATTGTTCGCATGGCGCAACATTGCGATGTGCTCTCGCCCATGATTTATCCTTCGCACTTCTTCGGCATGGACGGTTACGCCAAGCCGGGTGATGCGCCCGAGCATTTTATTGGCATCTCGATGGAGCGCTTCGCAACCATCACCAAAGGCAGCGGAGTCGTGTTGCGCCCCTGGCTGCAGGCCTTCGCCTGGCGCACCAAGACTTACTCGCCGCAGTACATCCTGACGCAAATGAGCGTGGCGCGGACCAAGGGCGGGGTGGGCTTTCTCTTCTGGAATGCCCGCAACGACTACGGAAAGCCCTATGCCGCACTCGGCCAGATCGCCGGCAAGCATCAGCCCTACTTCCGTGGCGACGAGGTCGCCGGAGCTACGCTGGCCAACTCCCGGTCTGGAGCCGCCAAGCCCGCTCTCCAGCCCGTTTCCGCCGTGCAGTAGGACCGCCCCAGAAGAACGCGGCATAGGGAAAACTGGCCATTGGTCTCAGGCCATGGTTGGGTATAATCGCGTGTGACCGTTTGGCCGCTGGCGTGCCACTCCACTCTGCGGAGAGGCCTGCGTTGGCAGTTGGCCCGGTGGTTACCATCGGGTTGGCGGCCGGTTCCAGCCTCCCCTAAACCCAAGCCGATGAACCTGTTTGGAGGAGTGCCCATGGCGATCCAGAAGACTGAGAGTATCTGGCACAACGGAAAACTTATTCCCTGGGATGAAGCGCAGATTCACGTGATGTCGCACGTGGTGAACTACGGCTCGTCGGTGTTTGAAGGCATTCGCTGCTATGCGTTGCCGACTGGCCCAGCCATTTTCCGCGCCTCGGAACACATCCAGCGCCTGCTCGACTCGGCCAAAATCTATCGCATTGATGTGGACTTCACCCGCGACGACCTGGTAACCGCGCTGACCGACGTGGTGCGGCACAACAAGGTGTGGCCCTGCTACATGCGGCCCATCATCCTCCGTGGCTATGGCGAAGCGGGCGTGAACCCGTTCAACTCGCCCACCGAGGTTTACGTTTGTAATTATCCGTGGGGCAAGTACCTGGGCAGCGATGCGGAACAGGGCGTGGATGTGTGCATTTCCTCCTGGACGCGCATCCGTCCCAACACGCTGCCAGCGATGGCCAAATCGGCCGCCAACTACATGAATTC
>JBGQDM010000177.1:0-4021 GCA_041495845.1 Terriglobia bacterium
AACGAATTCGGAATGGGCGCGAGGATGGACATTAGCTGGTTCCCCAGACCGGACTGATCTCCCGGGCTCGCCTCGCCGGCGACCCGGGAGCCCTGCATTCCGTCGACACTGGGCGGCCCCTTAGCACATCACCGCCCTCGCCGCCTGGGCGAGAAGAGCCTGGCGGATGCTGCCGCTTTGCGCGCCGAGCGCCAGCCGCACCAGCGCCACCTGCGCCTCGAGAGACATTCGGACGCTGCCGCTTTGCGCGCACAGCGGATTCGTAACCAGCGAGGGAAGCGTCTTGTCCGGGCCGGAGAGCTCGAGCGCCCTGGCAAATCGCGCGATATAGCGCGCAGGCGGCTCAAGCTGGTTCCACTTATCGAGCGTGTTCGGCGCAATCGCGATGGTGATTTTTTCGGGAGCGACGGTTGCCGGCGCGCGGGCCGCCGATTTCTGGATGGCATTCGGCGCGGTGGTCGTCTGCCAGCCAAGTGGAACGATAACGGCGCTCGATGAAACGAACGGCTGCGTCTGCGAGACGTTTTCGGCAGTGCGCGAAACATTGGCGGATTTTGGCGGAACTTCGCTCAGCCAATGATTCAGCGTGATTGGCGCAGGCGGAAGCACCTTGCCGGGAGCGGTAAACGGCTCGGCCTGAATGAAAACAAATTCTTTTGCAGGCCCGGCTACTTCGCCCAGGAATCCCGCGAGCACTGGAGGCGCAGGCACGGCGATGCCGAATTTATCCGGAGCCGAGAATGCCGGCGTGGGCGTATAGGTCAGATGGAGCGCGCCGGGAGCAATGTTCGGCAGCCAGTCGTATTGGTCGAGTGTGGGAACCTTCGTCAGTGGTTGCGTGACAAAAGATTCCGCGCGAGCGAAAACAAATTGCTTCGCAGGTCCGGCGAGCTCGCCCAGGAATGCAGCCAGCGATACCGTGACCGCTGCGGAGATGTTGAATTTCGCGGGAGCCGTGAACAAATCGCCGGCGGTGTGCGCGAGCATGATGGCGCCCGGCGCCGCGATGCTCGGCAGCCAGCTATATTCGGGGAGTGTGGGAACCTTCGTGAGAGGCTGCGTGACAAAAGATTCCGCGCGAGCGAAAACAAATTGCTTCGCGGGCCCGGCGAGCTCGCCCAGGAATCCTTCCAGCGATACCACGGCCGGCGCCGAGATATTGAATTTCGCGGGAGCCGTGAACAGATCTCCGGGAGCGTGCGGCAGCGCGACCGCGTTCGGCGCCGCATTCGGCAGCCAATCGTACTGAGCGATCGTGGGAACTTTCGTGAGAGGTTGCGTCACGAAGCTCGGAGTGGGGGCATAGATCAGGACGACCGCATCCGGGGCAATGTTCGGCAGCCAGTCGTACTGAGCGACCGTGGGAACTTTCGTGAGAGGTTGCGTGACGAAGGGTTCGGCGCGCGCGAAGCGCGGCGGCAACGCGATTGCCGGAACTTCGGCGACGTTGCGCGGACCGATCGGGAGCGGCGCAGTCTGCGGCCTCAGCGGATGGACGTCGGCTTGGAAATGGCGGGGCATCAGTAGCTCACCGAATTTCCCGCCTGCGGTCCCGCAGCCGGCGCGGGTGCGAGCTCCTGGAAGATCACCGCGCCGCCAGCGGACAACGAAAACGCCATCGCCATCGAGTCCCAGGCGCTTCCATTTTCCGTGAAATTAAGAGCCGTGGCTCCCGAACTAGAACTCAAAATGTATGCTGCGCCATCGAATGCGGGTGATTGTAAGGTTCCATCTCCCTGTATCCACGAACCATTGATGGCTGTCACATGGGCATCGCAGTTCGCATGCGCAAAAAGCAGTTCTCCAGTTTGAGTCGGAGTAATGGAGGGGGTATTTATCGTTGGTCCGGTTGAACCGGAGCCTACGGCATCTTTATCGAACACCGCCGATGCGCCGCTGCCCATGTAAAATTCGTCGGCCCACATGTCAGCGGTAGAAATAGTTCCCGCCGAAAAAGTCGCAGTGATGGTGCCCGTAGCGTTGGCCGGAGCACTGAGAAGATACGCCAACCAGATGCTGCCTGCCGTGGCATCATGGGCCGATGAGGGAGAGTTTGGCGTAATCGTGTAGGAATTGTTGTTGCTGTCTTTGACTGTACCAAGTGTTAAACCGTGGCCCCCCATAATGCCGACACACACTAAATCACCAGGTCTAGGATTTTGAGGTATTACAACCGTCGCCGTGGTGCCACTACTAGGCTGAGAAGCGCCAGGAATAGACGCACCAATTACGTGGAAAAATCCAGAAAGTGGCGAAGCACCTGCTTCGTAGAAGGCCATCGCCATGTTGTCCCAAGACGACGACGATGCTGAAAAACGCACCTCCGTTGGGGCACTGGCCGAAAGGTCGTATGCATTTATCCCGCCCGTGGTGCCATCTATAGAACCAAGCGTCCACGGACTCGATGTTCCCGTCGCCGTTGTGGAAGTTGACCCAAGGGCATAGAGAAGCGACCCTGTCTTTTGTATGACAATGCTTGGGACGATTGTGTTTGTCGTCGCTGTTTGGTTGCCGATTTTATCATTGTCGAACGATGCGCCGCCGACGCTGGAATGAAACTCATCGGCCCAGACGACGATATCTGTTATCGAGGCGCTGAATGTCGCCGTGATGGTTTTAGAGGCGTTTGCTGGAGCGCTGAGAAGATATGCAAGCCACGAACCGCCCGCAGATGCCTCATTCGCTGCTGATGGAGAATTTGGCGTAATCGTGTAGGAATTATTGTTGCTATCTTTTACCGTGTTTAGAACGATACCCGTCGAACCGTTGAAACCCTCGATAGCCACACAAACAAGGTTTCCCGTGGTTGGCAACGAAGCTAAAACAACAGAGCCAGTCGCACTTGACCCTGTGTGTGCAGAGTTTCCTTGTATATGTGTCCAGGCCATGTTGGAGATTCACAAATCATTTCAGCCGCTCGCGCCATCATGCAGGAGGGCGCGCCGCGGATCCGCCTTGCGCTCGATCTCGAGAAGGACTTCCTCGAACGGTGTGCAGCTTCCCTTCGCGTGGCATTCCGCGCATATCAGGCTCCAGCAGCGATGGCACACGCTCGGAGGGTTTCCGCCGGTCTTGAGCTCGCCCGTGCCGTCGCCCACCGCATCCACGTAAACCAATTTCTGGCAATGCCCGCAGGTGGCGGTCTTGCGCTGGACGCATTCGCCGTAGGGCATGGTGATCACCGCCAGGCCTTCGCCTGCGGTCCGGTAACTTGGCTTCACCGAGAGCTACTCCTCGATATGGAAATGCGCCGCGGCAGTGCCGGTATAAGCCGGCGCCACTGAGGACAATGTCGCGATGCCGATTCCGGCCGCGGCGGTGGCGGGCGCAACCAATTGCGCGCCCTCCGTCCAGGCGTTCCAGGTATAGGTGGCGCGCTGGTTCACGCCCTCATCAAACAGCGACGAGTTCGCCGTGTAGGTCGGCTCAGCCGAGGCGTTCGAGCCGCAGACCGCAACGGCCGCCGCGACGTCGGAAGCATCCAGATTACGCGGCGTCACTGCCGTCGAAGTGCCGGCCACCGTGAAGCGCTGCAGGATCCACTCGAGCACGCCATCGGCGGCCGCGCCGAGCGTGGAGCATGCGAAATGAAAACACTTCGGGCGCGTCGCGGCCGTTCCTGCAAACAGCACGACCGTTTTGAAGGCCGACGAGACTGCGGTGATTGTGCCGGGAACTGCGAATCGCCTTGCCATGATGGTTGCCTCTCGCTCGACAAATTTTCAACGCTGAAAACAGTGAAAAAGAATTACGCCTGGCCGAGCACGGCCTTGGCGCTGGAGATTGCCTGCGCCTGGCGCACGGCCGCGTCGTCCGGATGTTCCGCGGCGTCGCCGCCCATTCCGTGGACCACGATCCAGTTGCCGCGGCAATAGCCGCGAAGATTGTTGCCGCCCTGGCCAGAGCCGGCCGGGCTCCTCGCAGCTCGCAGCAAATTGCAATCGGCGATCGAGTCCATGATCACTTTCTGCTGTTCGGGCGTGGCCTCGATCCACTGGCCTTCCTTGCCCGCCTTGATGAT
>JBGQDM010000178.1:0-3973 GCA_041495845.1 Terriglobia bacterium
AAGAGCGCCGCCACCGGGATCGAAGAGACGATTGCCATTGAGGTCTACGACAATTTTCCGGGCGTCGCCATTCTCAGCAGCTCGTTCAAGAACGCCGGCGCCAAAGACGTCAAGCTGAGCAGCATCAGCTTGCAGGAACACCGGCTCAATGCTTCCTTGGGACAAGCCGGCGCGGCGCCGAACGATCTGTGGTCGTTTCAGGGCGCCAGCTACGATTGGGGACAGGACGAAGTCCTCCGAATTCCAGCGCGCTTCTCCCGCCCCAATCTGATGGGCGCGGTGGTGAAATCCGGCGCCGGCGGTGGGATTCCGGTGAATGCGTTCTGGACCGCCAACGTGGGCGAGGCCATGGGCCACGTGGAGACGATTCCGCTCCAGGTTTCGTTGCCGGTGCAGGTCGACTCTGGGCAGCGCATCCAAACGGCACTGACCATGGATGGACCAGGCACCTTGAAAGCGGGCGAGTCGTTTGCCACCCCGCGCAGTTTCGTGGCCATCTATCGCGGCGATTTCTACGAGCCGTTGCGCACCTGGTCGCTGGCGTTGCAGAAGGAAGGCTGGACGATCGCCAAGCCGAACCGCGAAGACTTCAATATCGCCTGGTGCGGCTGGGGCTACGAGTTCAACGTGACCCCGGCGCAGATGCTGGGCACAATTCCGAAACTGAAAGAGTTGGGAATTTCGTGGGCCACGCTCGACGATCGTTGGTTCACGACGTATGGCGATTGGGACCCGCGTCCAGAGACGTTTCCCGGCGATTCCATTCGCAAAATGGTGGATGGATTTCACCAGCAGGGCATCCACCCACAAATCTGGTGGTATCCACTGACTGCGGAAGATGGGAATGGCAAGTGGGAGTCGCACCGGTACGTGGTGTCGAAGGTGGTGCAGCAACATCCGGACTGGTTGGTATTGGACAAAGCGGGCAAGCCGGCAAGGGTCTTCCGTGGACTGGCCACGCTTTGCCCCGCGCTTCCGGAAGTGCAAGCCTACTACAAGCAGTTGACGGAAAAATTCATTCGCGACTGGGACTTTGACGGCCACAAGCTCGACAACGTCTACACCGTGCCGGCCTGCTATAACCCGAAACATCATCATCAGTCGCCGGAAGATTCCACGCGGGCGATGGCCGATGTTTACAAGATTATCTTCCAGACGACGCGGGCGTTGAAGCCGGAGAGCGTGACCCAGATTTGCCCCTGTGGCACGATGCCGAACCTGGCGTGGCTGCCGTTCATGGACCAGGCTGTGACCGCTGACCCCGTTGGTGGCGTGCAGGTACGGCGTCGCATCAAGGTGTACAAAGCCGTGCTCGGGCCCATGGCGGCCGTCTACGGCGACCACGTTGAGCTTTCTGAGATGAAGAAAGACAAAGCTGGGCAGTGGTCGGAATATGGCCGCGACTTCTCTTCCACGCTGGGCACGGGTGGGGTGCTGGGTACGAAATTTACCTGGCCGGCGGATAATCCAAAATTTTCGAAAGTCAATTTGAATCCAGACCGGGAAGAGCACTGGAAGAAGTGGACCACGCTTTACAACGCGAAGATGCTCTCGCAGGGCGAGTTCCGTAATTTATATGTTTACGGCTATGACCTGCCTGAGGCCTATGCCATCGAGAAGGATGGCCGCATGTACTACGCGTTTTACGCGGCGGATGCGCAAACTGCGTGGAAGGGGAAGGTCGAGTTGCGGGGCCTTTCCGCGGGAAACTACACCGTGCACGATTATGTGAACGGCCGCGATCTGGGGCAGGTGGATGCGGCCCATCCGCAAATCGAAACGGAGTTTAAAGGCAGCTTGCTGGTGGAAGCAATTCGCAAGCCGTGAGGCGGCTCACGCCCTTTATTCACCCAGCACCTGGACCATATAAGTCCGTTCGAGAGGGCCGTCGTATTCCATGAAGTAAATGGTCTGGCGCGAGCCGCGCACCATCTTCCCGTCCTCAATCGGGAAGCAGCAGTGAATGCCGCCGAGGATGCTCTTCAAATGGGTGTCGGCATTGAAGCCGAGGCGTCCGTCATAGTCCAAGTAACGGCGGTGATGATAGTCGGCATCTTCCGGGAAAATCCGAGCGAAGTGCGTCAGGATATCTTCTTCGAGGCAGGGGATTCCTTCTGTAACCAGCAATCCGGAGGAAGTGTGCGACGTGAGCACGTTGACCAGACCGTTTTTCACCCCACTGGCGGCAATGATTTCGTCCACGCGCGCGGTGATGTCAATCGCCTCTTCGGATTTCCGGCTTTGTACTTTGATCTTTTCCAGTTTGATGATCATGCGCGCCTCCGCGTCCGCTTGGGGGCGGCGTCGACCGCGGCCACACCCGCGTCGGCCAGCAATCGTTCGGCATTTTCACGGAAAATCTTCTGCAGACATCCGTCCGTCAACGCCAGACTCTTGAGGGCGTGCACCATGTTCTTGATCTCGACCCGCGGATAGTTCGATCCGAAAACCACTTTATTACGCAGGCTGCGCTCGATCACCGTAGTCGGAATCTGCTGGCTGAAGACAAACTGAAAAAACTCCTTGGGACTGTCGTAGTAGAGACAGGACGCATCGAGGTAAACGTTGGGATATTTCAGGGAGAGCGCGGTTGCTTCCCAAACCCAGGGCCATGCCCAGTGTGCGAGGACGAAGTTCAATGCTGGAAATTTTGTAAACCACGGTTCCCACTGCAGTGGGTGTCCGTCGGCCAACGGCGTGTTGGGCGCCCAACTCATGCCGGTGTGTACCACCACCGGCAGGTGGAAGTGGTGTGCGACTTCGAGCACGGCGCCGACCTTGGCGTCGAAGACGCGAAACTGCTGCAATGCCGGGTCAAGTTTCAGGCCGCGGAGCCGGAGGCCGGTCACCACGCGTTCAAGTTCAGCGGGCGCGCCTTTGCGCAGCGGATCCACGCTGGCGAATCCGATAAAGCGATTGCTCTTGCGGCACAGTTCCGCCACCTGCTCATTCGTGCCCACCGGAACCCGGTGCGCGCGCGTGCAATCAATGGGCAGCAAAACGGCGCGTTCGATGCCGGCAACATCCATCTGCAGCAGGAAAGTCTCCAACGGCTGGAAGTTGTTGCCGATGTGAAAGACTTCGCGGGCTGCGCGTTCGTAGCCCGGATACTTTTCCGCAAACTCGCGAATCAGCATGGGATGAGTGTGGAAATCAATCATGCGGCCTCCGGACGGCTCACTGGCTTCAACTGCGCACCTGTTGCTGGCAATACTGTTGCCATCGGGCGCGATCCCGAAACGCTTCGGCGCCGCCGGCCTGAGTGGTGGAGTAGGCCGCAGCCTGGTTCCCGCGCGCCAGACACACCTGCAGGTCCGCGCCCCTGACGTATTCGTGAAGGAACCCGGCATTGAAGGTGTCCCCCGCGCCCACGGAGTCCACCACCTCCACAGCCAGTGGGGAAGCTTGGTAACGCGACCCTTTTTGTGCCGCCAGCGCGCCCTTCGAACCCATCTTGACGACCAGCGTCGGTACGATTCCTGACAGACGCTCTACTGCCTCGTCAAAATCTGCGGTGCCCGCAATCTTGCAAGCTTCCTGCTCATTGGGCATGAGAACGTCGACCAGGCCCACAGCTTCGCGCAAGCTGCCGTCCCAGCGGCCATCCGGGTCATCGTTGGTGTCCATGGAGAGGGTAAGGCCGGCCCGTTTCAGCCGGGAGAACAGTTCGGGAACGCGGTCACGCAGACCGCTCTGCAGAAAATACGACGAAAGATGGAAGTGGCGGGCGGAAGCCAGATATTCCAAGTCAAGATCTTCCAGAGTCATCTCCGCCATGCACCCGGGGGAGGTGAGCATGTGCCGCACTTTGCCGTGCGGGAGAACCACCGTGAGTCCGGTTGCGGTGTTGCTACGCACAATGCGGGTAAGGTCCACCCCCGCAGCCTGCAACCAGTCGAGCGCCAACGGCCCCAGCGAGTCTTGTCCAACCCGCGTGATAAAGCCAACCTTGGAACCGAGGATAGCCAGGTTG
>JBGQDM010000179.1:0-3935 GCA_041495845.1 Terriglobia bacterium
AATGGCCACCGGAATTCCCAGCCGGCCACACTCCTCCCACACCGGGTCCAGCCGCGCGTCGTCCACGGTGATCAGTTTCCCGTTCTTGTCGCGAACGCCCAGCCCCAGCTCTTTCAGAATCTTCAGACCCCGCGCGCCGCGCCGCACCGCGTCATCCAGTTGCTCCACCATCAGCCGGCTGAAGTTGGGATCGTCAATCTTGCTCCAGTCCATCTGCGTAAACACGATGAAGCGCCCCGGGTAGGGCTTCACCATTTCATCCAGAACTCGTTGCAGCCTCTCGCCCCACAGGCCGGTCAAAATCACGATCGTCCGGATGTTGAGCCGGTCCATCATGGTCACGAGTTGTTGCGGCGGAACCCGGTCCTCAATCCCCATGGCGTCATTCACATGCTGGTGCACGTCAATCACCGGAAACTTGGCGCGCAGCACCGGTGTCTCCTTGGCATGCAGCATGGATTGCGGGTGAAAATCTCGTAGCAGCAGGGTCTTTTTCTGTTTCGCGGCCGCGTCGGCCTGGTAGCCGATCTGTGCCACGCCCAAGTGGCTGGTGACAAGAGCGAAGAGGACCACAAGAAATGAGGACTGACGGCAGACCATGCAACCTCCACAGCAGCGGACAATACTGTAAGTTTGTCCTTGACAAAGCTTACTATGCGAAAGTAAAAGTAGCAAATCGAAGTTTATCGGAGGCCGGAGGCCGCTATGACCCTCACCCCGTTCCGCTTGCTCTCCCTCGTCCTGTTCGTCCCCTGTTGGCTGGTGATGGCCGTTGCCCAAGCCAGCTACACTTCGCAGATTCGGGGCACGATTTCGGACCAGACCGGCGCCGTCATCCACGATGCCACGGTGGCGATCACCAATGACGCCACCGCGATCGCGCTGACCACGAAGACCGACGCGACGGGCGCCTACATCCTCACCGGACTGCGCCCGGCCACCTACACCCTGCGCGTGGAAGCGGCTGGCTTCCGCACCGCGGAGCGGACCAACGTGGTCCTCGCTGTCGACCAGCAGACGACGCTCAACATTGTTCTGCAACCTGCCAGCGCCTCGACCACGGTCATGGTTACGGAGGCCGCTCCGCTGCTCGACACCGAAAGCGCATCGCTCGGCACTGATGTCACCAACGAATACGTGCGCGACATTCCGCTCTTCAATCGCAGCTTCTACGGCCTCGTGTATCTCTCCGGGGGCGTGACGGAAACCACCGGCTCGGGCATCACTGACAACTACCCCTCCGGGACTAACTTCATCTCCAACGGTCAGCGCAATGCCACCGCCGAAGTGCGGCTCGATGGCACGCTGACCAGCGCGCCCGAGCAGGGAGAAGGCGCCACCAACAACGTCTCTTACCAGCCTTCGGTCGAGATCGTGCAGGAGTTCAAAGTCCAGAACAACAGCTTCTCTTCGGAGTTCGGCAACAACGGCGGCACCATTCTTAACGTGGTGCTGAAGCAGGGGGGTAACAAGTTTCACGGCAGCGGCTGGTGGTATGGGCAACGCTCCGCGCTCGACGCCCGCGACTTCTTCAACACCGATCAGAAGCCCGACCATGTGCGCGACCAATATGGCTTCTCCATCAGCGGGCCGATCCATAAGGGGAAGACATTCTTCTTCTTCGATTTCGAGAAAACCAGGCAGAACGATCCCATCAATATTGCCGCCCTCGTACCCACGGCCCTGGAGCGGCAGGGCAACTTCTCGCAGTCGGGCACAGATATTTTTAACCCGTTTGACTGCGTGCCCAATCAGCCACCAGACCCGCCGGGCTGCACTCGCACACCTTTCGACGGCAACATCATCCCGGACGTCCCGGGCGGGCCCATTGACACGATCGGCCGCAATCTCATCAACCTCTATCCCCAGGAAAACCATCCCGGCGAAGACAAGAACTTCCGCACCGTGCTTCTCGGCAACTCGCCGGCGTACCAGTTCGATATCAAGGTGGACCACAACTTCACCAACGAGCAGCGCCTCAGCGGCCGGTACAGCCGCGGCCATTCCGGTGGGACTAGCCCTACCCTTTTCGCCAATGATGAGTTTGGCGACGGCATCGCGTCAGCCACTTCCGACGTGCACAACGTCGGCCTGGAACACAACTGGACGATAACGCCGCTGCTGCTGTGGACCAACCACCTCGGGGTCGACCGGGCCACGCAAGCGAGCGCCACCAAACTGCCCGATCCCACCAGCGCGGGATTTACCTCAATACTCACGCGGGACAACGGCATCAGCCGCATGCCCGCAATTCTGATGGACGACCCCTACACGCCGCTCTTCAGCCAGTGCTGCGTGGACACGAAGTTCGCCCACTCGCTCTACAGCTATTCGTCCGCACTCTCTTGGGTAAAGGGCAGACACATCTTCAAGTTCGGCGGTGAGCAGCGCCTCTTCTACAACAACTTCTACCAGCCTGATTATCCCAGCGGCTTCTTCCACTTCTCACAGACCATCACCTCGAAGACGCCCCTGCAAAGTGACGGTGGGAATCCTTTTGCCAGCCTGTTGCTCGGCTATGGCGACTTCGGCGGGCTGAGCATCAAGTCCGCGGTCTCCAACAAGTCGAAAGAGACTGCCTTCTATGTTCAGGACAACTGGAAGGTAACATCGCGACTCACGCTGAACCTGGGACTGCGCTACGAGTGGAGCACGCCCTACGACGAACGCAAGAACCATATCCAGTTCAGTGACTTCAACGGCAGCAGCGGCATCACCGTGGACCTGACGCCGCCCACCGTCGATGCGGATGGGAACGCGCTGCCCGACCTGGGCGGCTTCGGCTACGGACCCACCAACTTGCGCGGCATTACCCGCTTTCCCACCTCTGGCAACCGCAGCGTTCCCGTGGACCGCAACAACTGGGCGCCTCGGTTGGGGTTTGCCTACGACCTGGGACGCGACACTGTGGTGCGCGGTGGCGCTGGCATTTATTACGGACTCAGCGTGGCTACCAATTTCCAGTATCCCGGCACCGCCTTCCGCAAGGACGGCGTTGTTCACTTCAGCATCAATGATGCTGAGGAGCAGCGCTTCGCGACCCTCGACAACCCCTTCCCGGACGGACTCCCGGGCCCTCAGGGGAACAAGTACGGTGCGTTGGCGCTGTGGGGCTTCGCCAACGGCAACGACCTGGGTACGGAGAGCGCGCGCAACGCGGAGATTTATCAGTGGAATCTGGGCATCCAGCACCTGTTCCCTGCGCAGATCGTGATCGGCGCCGACTACTCGGCCAGTCGCAGCACCCACCTGCCCTGGGGTGGATACTCCAGCACCCGCAACCGCAACTTCATTCCCTCGGCGGTGCGCCGGCTGCTGACCAGCGAGAATTTGTCTGATTCGGTCGCCAATCCGTTCCAATCTCTGTTCGTCGGCCCGAATGCGATTTTCAACGAGCCGGACTCTCTCTACAACAACGACACGATTTCGCTCATCAGCGTGTTGCGGCCGTTTCCGCAGTTTGACGGCAACTTCGAAGGTCTGCCAGCGCTGAACGCGAGTTCCGCTTACCATTCCTTCCAGCTCCGCTTTCAGAAACGGCCCACCCACGGCATCAGCTTCGAGGGCAATTACACGCTCTCCAAGCTGACCGACGATTCCTCCACGGGCGCCAATGCATTTGTCGGGACCCTCAACAACGGCAACCCGCAGGAACTGGATAATCTGAAGGCCGAGCACGGCATCAGCGCCAACGACACCACCCACCGTCTGGTTGCCGCCGTGATTGTGGACGTACCCGTGGGCCGGAGCCGTTGGCTGGGAAGCTCGATGAACCGCTTCCTCGATGGCGTGATCGGTGGCTGGTCGCTCTACTCGGTGTTTACGGCACAAAGCGGTCAGCCGCTCTCCGTCGCCCTGGTGAACCCACTGATCGCGGACGGAAATCAGCGACCGAACGTTGTCTGCTCGAACCCCAAGACGGGCCTGAGTGCGCA
>JBGQDM010000180.1:0-3904 GCA_041495845.1 Terriglobia bacterium
CTGCAGGGTTGGGCGAAGGGATGAGGTGAATGACATCCGTGGATGCCGCTCCTGCCGTGAGCGCGCCGGTCATCACGCTGGTAGCGGCGGTGGCGGGATCAATCACGCTGAGGTCCAGCGTTCCGTCCACCAACGGCGGCGTCAGCGCGGAGAGCTGGTTGGCTTCCAGGGAAAGCACTTGTGCGGGCTGTACGCCCGCGGCTACGCCGGTGTTGGTTGCGAAGCCTAAGCCCGAAATCGTGAGGGGCGTGTCTCCGGCGGCGCTCACGCGCGTGGGTTGTACGGAGTCGGCGTACAGCACTCGCAGGTGATAGCGAAAATCCGGGCGGCCGTCACCGCGCAAGTCCGCCACGCCAATTCGGAAATCACCTGTACCCAGCAAGACCGCGTTGAGGCTGGACATGGCAAAGTTAGAGCTATTGAACGAAGTCGGCGTGGCGGCAGGCGGTGGTGTGCCCTCCGGGGCCGGCAGGGACCAGAGACCGATCACCGGCTGGGCCTTGTTGAGCGTGGGCCGCGCTTTTTCGTCAAGTGCGGTCACTTCGATGGTGAGAGTGCGGCTGGCTTCTGCGGGAAACTGGTAGTAGTCGGAATTGCCGTAACCGGCGAGCGCCGCCAACCATTCCCCATTTCCCGGGACGGGCGCGGGCGCGACGAAGGTGGTGGAGCTGGTCCAGTCGCGAGTCTCGGTGGGAGTGCCGACCATCTGAATGTCGAGCAGCGTATCGGTTCCCGGAAACGCGTTGACCGCCACCGGATTGAACTGGCCCGAAGGCTGCACCGGCAGAGGGTTATAGGGGCCGACGGTGTTTGACCACACAGAATCTAGCGGTTCCACCGAAATCTGGTAGAGCGTCAAGTTGCGCGCATCGGGAGAGGCCAGACCCGCCAAATCGAACGTGCCCTCGAGCGCGGGATCGTCGGAGCCGAAGCGATCAAAGTTCAAGCCCAGCGCATCGGTGAAACCGGTCACCGCATTGCCGGCGTTGCCGCGAAACCGGAAGCCCGAGACTGAAGTCCACGTGAACGTTCGGGACGGCTGGCCCGTGGTGGGATCGATCCAACTGGCGACTACATTCACTCCCTGCATGGGCTGACCCAAGCCGTTCGGGGTGGCGGAAAAGCGTACAGTTCCGTGAATTCGGGCTGTACTTGCCTTGAACGCAGGCGCGGGATAGAGCTGCGAGAAGGCGGAACGGTCGTCCGGACGAAGTTGATCGGCAGCGGGCAAACATGCCGTGATGGCTTCGCAGTGCAGCGGCTCACGCGCGTGCATCACTGGAAAGCCCGCCAGGTCCGCGGCCGAGGGCAGCGGCGTCGCCGTCAGAACGTTGAGGTTGAGTTGCGACCATCCCAAACCGAGCGTGCGTCCGAGAATCCGCACCAGGCGTGCGCGCAGATCAGGAATCTGGGAAGAATTGACGACACAGGTGCCGTTGAGAATGACGATGGCGTGGGCGAAGTGGGCGTTGCCGTCAAAATTGTCCGGCCCCCCGAATGCCGAAAAGTTGACGCAATCCGCGGAGGCACCCTGACCGAGGAGCGCGTCGGTGACGGCGCCGTCGACGTCGTAGACCACCGCCAGCGGGGTTTGAATCGCCGTTGGTTGAATGTCCACGGGCAGCGTGATGGTCTGACCGCTGAGGGAAACATTGGCCCCGGAAACGTCTTCCGCCAGCTGACCACCTCGGGTGGCGGAAAACAGCGCGGTGGAAACTCGGGTCCAGCTCGAGAAGGCGTCGGCCACGAGTGCGTCGGCGGCAGCCTGCGGCAGCACCGGGCTAAGATCACCCTGATCGGTAAAGTAAGTCAGCGAAGCCGAGGGCCAAGTGAGAGGCTGACCCTTGACCGCGGCGGCGAATGGAGCGTTGCCGGCAACCAGCAATGGCCCGCCAGCGCGGGCAACAGACGCCAACGCGAGGCAGAGAATCAGGGAACTCAGAAACCGGGAAAGCTGGAGCACGGCCGGATGAGAGTGCATGGTCATTCCTTCTCCCGCGCGATTTGCCGCGCCACAGTGCCAAGAGAAACAACGGTTCTCCGCTCACCCGTCGGGCTAGCCGAGCGGATCAACACCGCGGGTACAAGTTGTCCGCCGCCCCGCAGGAGCACGGGCAGGCGGCCGCGCTCTCCGAGGACGGGGCTGGTCAGTCCCAAGCGGCTTGGCGGATAGAGGAAGAGAAGAAAGCGCTGGCCCAGACGGTAGCGCGGCGCCAGCGCCCACATGCCAGCCCACTCTCGCACCTCGACTATTTGTCCGGCGTTGGCGTCACGCATGGCCGCTTCAACCCGGAAGCGGATACTGACTGCATTGCCGTCGGGTTCCATGGCGATGGAGACAACCTGGCCGCTGAAAATCGTACTGGCGTGGCGCGAGAGTTCGCGCACCTCGCGGGTGACGGCTTCCGACAGAGGGAGATCGCGGGTGAGGCGCGATTCGGCGCCGAGCGACGCACTCAGGAACAAAAGGGGAAGCGAGAAGACAAACCTTCGGCCGAGCATAGGCAACTCCTTGTGCTCGGAAGCCGAAAACGGTCCGGGAGACCGCGCGGAGGGACAACCGCAGTATAGTCCGCGCCGCTACGAGTATCAATCGCTAGCGACAGAAGAATTCCGGCGGAGTTCCAGACGCAAACGAGCGTGTTCCTCGGCCGAAAGATAAGCCCCTGTCAACAACAGCAACCCGATCAGAAATGCCCAGATCATCAGGCTGACGGAAATGGCAAAGGGGCCGTAGACTTCCTGAAAATTGAGCCAGGGCAAGGCCAGCAGGTAGACGTACTTCAGCGCTTCGCAGACCACGCCGGTAATCAGCGCTGCGGGTAACACGGCGCGACCCGGAACGTGGCCATTGGGCAAGAGCCAGTAAATCAGAAAGAAGATGGCGATGCTGGAAGTGATGGCGAACGCTTTCATGATCAGAAAGCCCGCCAGACGCAGCACTCCGTCGGAGTGTCCTCGCAACAGGAAATCCATCAGGCGCAGGTTGCCGGCGGTGAGCCCGACGGAAAGCAGTGCCAGCGCCCCGCAAGCGAACGCCAGCGCCAGCGACACTAATTGATTCCCGAAATACGACCGGTTGCGAGGAAAGCCCCAGATCTGGTTCAAGGCGACTTCGAGCGGCAAGAAAATCCCCGTGGAAGTAAAGAGCAGGATGCCCAGCGAAACGAACTGGGCGCGATTCCGAGCTGAGGAAAGAGCGTTCAGGTTGCGGATCACGAAGTCCTGACCCGCAGGCAAATAGTCGCGGAGCAAGTCGACAACTACGTTGTACATGGCCGGCGAATGAAACACCCTGCGCGTGAGCGTCAGCAGCAGCAGGACAAAGGGAAAGAAGGACAGGATGGCATTGGCGGCGACGGAGAAAGCAAAGGTGTGGACTTCGGTGCGGGTAAGGTATTTGGCCACACGCATCACCAGGCCGGAGTACGGCAGGGGCGCGGTAAGCCGCTGCACCAGCGGGCCAAGCAAGGATGTGCGGGGACGGGGCACGGACTGCCTATGCTACCAGACACAATGGCGTTATCCGGGAGATGACTCTCGGTCACGCTACAGCATCCACGAGGTTCCCCTTTCTTATTCCCGCTTCCACTTTGTTCTTGCAATGCAGGTTGTTCTTGTTATCATCGCGTGCTTCGCCGCCATTTTGACCGGAGGCGAAAGCAAACGGGCGCAGGTTTGATGTATAGGGAAGCTTCGAGAATTGCGATGGATAGGGCCCCGCAGGAAGAGTGCCGGTGCACGGCGCCTTGTTGCGGGGTTTCTGCTTTTCCGAGTGCTTTCTGGACAGCCGCGTCTGTTGTCCGTACGAGTCGGGAGCCGTTCCCCGGGAACGATTTCAGGCGCGCCGGATCATCCTTGAAGACAGAGGCGAAAGGAGTCACGCTGTGAGTGAACGCGAGAA
>JBGQDM010000181.1:0-3903 GCA_041495845.1 Terriglobia bacterium
CTACCGCCGCCTCATGCAGCGCGACCAGGCCGAAAAAGATGTTCGCAACTACGTCAAAGAACGCTACAAGTCTGCCATCCAGCTCATCAAGAACATTGAACAGCGCAAGCAAACCATTCTCAAAGTCTGTCTCTCCATCCTTTCCCGGCAACATGACTTTTTGGATTTCGGCATTGACCAGCTCAAGCCCATGATGATCAAGGAAGTCGCTGAGGAAATCGGCGTGCATCCTTCCACCGTCAGCCGTGCCGTGGCCAATAAGTATGTGCACACGCCCCAGGGAGTGTTTGAGTTGCGTTATTTCTTCTCGGAAAGCGTGCAAGGGCCCGAGGGCAGCAATACGTCCCTGCTCATCCTGAAGCGTCGGGTGAAGAAGCTGATCGAAGAAGAAGATACTTCGCGCCCGCTGACCGACGAGCAGTTGACCCGCATCCTGCAGTCGCAAGGCATCCAGGTGACGCGCCGTACCGTGGCCAAATACCGCGAAGACATGAAAATCCCCAGCACCCACCAGCGCCGAGTCAAGAAGTAGATCGGATCGCGAACCTCTGGAAGTAGCACCATCGGGCCTCCCCCACCGCGGAAAAACGTGTACTCTACATTTGCAACCGTAACGTGCGATCCTGACTTGGCAGCATGATCTGACAAATACGGAGGGCGCCGTGAACGTGGAATATACCGGCAGGCACTTTGCGATTACCCCTGCCATCAAGAAGAACGTCGAAACCGGCCTTCTGAAAATCAAGAAAATTCTGGGTGACAAATTCGAGGCCAAAGTAGTGCTGGCCGTGGAAAAGCACCGCCACAAAGCTGAAATCACCATCACTCCGCGCAACGGAACCATCGTGGGGCTGGCCGAAGCTCCGGACATGATTGCGGCCGTGGGCGAAGCCCTGGAACATCTGGAGAAACAGGCCCTCCGCTACAAAGACCGCCGGCACCCGAAGACTCGGAAGGCGCGCAAGGTGTGGAACCTGGCCGCGGTCGGTGAGGAGATGCAGCCGGCGGTCGGCGCTGACCCCACGACCGCCGTCACGGTCGTCGTCCACAAGTTTCCCGCGAACGGTGCTGGATCGGAGATCCACCTCGTGCATGATCCTGACTCCGTCGCCCTGCGGCCGATGACGATCGAGGAAGCCGTCAAGGAAGCCCACTTCCGGGATCGCGATGTCTTCGTTTTCCGCGACAAAAAAGGCCGCGTCAAAGTTCTGCATCGCACCCGTGACGGAAAAATGGAG
Source organism: Terriglobia bacterium (assembly GCA_041495845.1). Taxonomy (GTDB): domain Bacteria; phylum Acidobacteriota; class Terriglobia; order Terriglobales; family Acidobacteriaceae; genus JBGQDM01. Next base: position 1,239 of record JBGQDM010000181.1, read on the forward strand.
TTGATCGAAGCGCCGTAGCCCATGGAATAGGGGTGATCCTTGTCATCCTGAACGAAGTGAAGGACCCCTGCACTTGCCGGCAGTTCCTCCGCTACAATCCTCTCCATGATTCCCCGCACATTGGTTCTCGTTGTCTTGATGATGTCCAGCATGCTGGCAGCCGCTGCGCCCGCTCCGGCCACCATGCGCCTCGACTACTACCACACTGGCAACAGCAAGCAGGAAGTCTTCAGTCTGGATCGCATCGTGATCGAACCGCTGCCCTGGCCGGGCAACGCCGCGCACCCGCTCGACGAGACTGGCTTCGGCAATTATTTTTTCGAAGTCATCGATCAAGCCACCGTGGCTTCAGTTCCGTCTACGGCGAGTGGGTGACCACCGACGAAGCCCAGCACGCCTCGCGCACGTTCTCCGAATCGCTGCGTTTTCCCGCGCCAACCCGTTCCGTGCGCATCGTTCTCAAGGAGCGCAAAGACGGAGTTTTTCAAGAGGTCTGGACCACCAGCATTGATCCCAAAGACAAGTTCATCGACAATGCGCGTCCGTCTGCGCCCGGCGCGCTACTCGAAATTCAGAATTCGGGCGATCCCGCGAGCAAAGTGGACTTGCTGATCCTGGGCGATGGCTACACTGCTGCCGAGCGTCCCAAGTTTGAAAAAGACGCCCGGCGTTTCGCCGAGCTCCTCTTCGCCACCTCTCCCTTCCGCGAACACCGCCGCGACTTCAACGTCTGGGGGCTGTGCCCGCCGGCGCTCGAGTCGGGCATTTCGCGGCCTTCCACCGGAGTTCACCGGCGCAATCCGCTGGGCGCGACTTACGACACGTTTGATTCCGAGCGCTATGTGCTGACCACGGAAAACCGCGCCTGGCGCGATGTTGCCTCGTTCGCCCCCTACGAGTTTGTGGAGATCCTGGTGAACAACGAGACCTACGGGGGCGGCGGTATTTTCAATCTCTATTCCACCGTGGCGGCGGACAGCGCCTGGGCTGCGTACCTCGAAGTTCACGAATTCGGCCATCAATTCGCCGGGCTGGCCGACGAGTACTACACCTCGGACGTCTCCTTCACCAACCCGCCGCAACGCCACGAGCCGTGGGAGCCTAACGTCACCGCGCTGCTTGATCCCGATCAGCTGAAGTGGAAGGATCTAGTGACTCCGGGAACGACGTTACCCACGCCCTGGCCGAAAGATGAATTTGAGAAGTTCCAGCGCGACGTGCAGTCCCGGCGCCGCCAGATCCGCGCCGCCAATCGCCCGGAAGCAGAAATGGACGCGCTCTTCCGCGAGGAAGGCAAAACTGAAGACCAGATGCTGGGCACTGCCGCCAACGCCAGCCGCGTCGGGGCCTTTGAGGGTGCGAACTACGAAGCCCGCGGCTACTATCGCCCGCAGATCAATTGCCTCATGTTCACCCGGGGCGGCGCTTTCTGTTCCGTTTGCCGCCGCGCCATCGAGCGCATCATTGCCATGTACTCGCAGTAGCACCGGTTCCGGAGTGTTACCATCGCTCCATGCCCCGTCGCCCTGCCGGAGCCAAACGCAAAGCCCGCCACGCCGGAGAGTTAGTCGTCATTACCGGCATGAGCGGTTCAGGCAAAGCCTCCGCCCTCAAGGCCTTTGAAGACCTGGGCTATTACTGTGTGGACAATCTGCCCGTGGAACTGATTCCGCGCTTTGCCGAACTGGCGCGCAACTCCGCGGAGATCGAGCGCACCGCGCTGGTGGTGGATGTGCGCGAAGGTGAGGCGCTGGAACTTCTGCCTGGAGTTCTGCGCAGCGTCCGCAAACTGTTGCCGACGCGCGTTGTGTTCCTGGAAGCCAGCGACCCGTCACTGCTCCGCCGCTTCAGCGAAACCCGGCGGCCGCATCCGCTGGGCATTGGCGCTCCGGTGCGCACTTCGCTCAAGGCGGAGCGCATTCGCCTCCGCGGCATCCGCAAACTTGCCGACCTGGTCATCGATACTTCGCGTTTCAATGTTCACGAACTCCGCGCCCACATTCAGGAACGTTTCCGCCGTGAAGCCGTGCCGGACAAGAACATTTTGGTCTCCTGCGTCAGCTTCGGCTTCAAGCACGGGGTGCCCGAAGACGCCGACCTTGTCTTCGATGTGCGTTTTCTTCCGAACCCGCATTTCCTGCCAGAATTCCGGCCCTTGACAGGGCGCGACCCCAAGGTTGCCGCCTACATTCGTTCCTTCCCGCAGACCCAGGAATTTCTTTCCCGTATCGCCGAGCTTCTCATCTACCTGTTGCCGCACTACATTCAGGAAGGGAAGAGCTATCTGACAATTTCCTTCGGCTGCACCGGCGGTCAACACCGTTCGGTGATGATGGCCGAAGAAATCTCCAAGCAACTCCGGCGCGCCGGCTACCGGGTCAAAGTGGTCCACCGCGACAGCCCCAGGTAGTGGCGGATGGAGCAATCACTCACGCTTCCGCGCTCGCACCTGCTATTCTGACCGCCGTCCATGCATCCCATCCTCCTGAGCCTCCTGCTTGGTGTGACCGCCGCCGCCGCCAACATTTTCGGCGGCGCCATCATTGTTCAAAAGAACTGGAAGCGCTCCTACCTGAAATACTTCATCGCCCTGGGCGCCGGTTTCATGCTCGCCACCGCCACGGTGGAGATGATTCCCCAAAGCCTCGAGCTAGGAGGCCGCTAC
>JBGQDM010000182.1:0-3883 GCA_041495845.1 Terriglobia bacterium
CAACGAAGTGCGCGTGCACTGCGCGTGCGGTAACGTGTTCATGACGCGCTCGACCAGCAAAGAAGGAATTTCGCTGGAAATCTGCTCGAACTGCCATCCCTTCTTTACCGGCAAACAGAAGCTGGTCGACACAGCTGGCCGGGTGGAGCGCTTCCGGCGCAAGTACGCCAAAGCGGAACCCGCGAAGAAGTGAGCTTGTGTCGCGGATCATTGGAAGGTTTTTCAACAGGCCCCCGGAAACGGGGGCTTTTGCATGGGCCAGCAAAAGCTCATCACCACCTAAGGAGACAAAGGAACACGACGGGGAAAAATCTTAAAACGCAGAGATCGCGGAGAACAGCCGCAGAGGGCGCAGAGAAAGGCGAAACTTCATCACCACCAAGGACACGAAGGAACACGAAGGGATTCCTGAGTAGAATCATCTTAGTGAGGAAATATTGGGACAACCCGGGTCGCACCGAGACGGACGTCGTTGCCGCCGGTGCGGGTGTGGCTGAAAAAGTGTCGCTGGGCGGGGTGGAGATTCGCCCCGCGACCGTGCTGGCGCCCATGGCGGGGGTGACGGACACGGTGTTCCGGCGGTTCATCCGCAATCTGGACGGCTGCGGGCTCATCATGACGGAATTCACTTCCGCCGACGGCTTGCTGCGCGACAAGACCATGCGCGGGCGCTATCTGCACTTTTACGAAGACGAGCATCCCATCTCGGCGCAGTTGTTTGGCAGCGATCCGCGAGTGCTGGCCGAGGCCGCGAAAATGGTGGAGGGGCTGGGCTTCGATCTGGTGGATTTGAACCTGGGTTGCCCGGCGAAAAAAGTCGTGAAGTGCAACGGCGGTTCGGGATTATTGCGCGACTTGCCGCTGATCGGGAAGATTTTCGATACGGTGCGCGAGGCGGTGAAGATTCCGTTTACGGTGAAGTTTCGCGCCGGCTGGAACGACGAGGAGATCATTTGCGTCGAGCTGGCGAAACTGGCCGAGCAGTGCGGCCTGTGCGGGGTGGCGTTGCATGCGCGGACCCGCGAGCAGGGCTATAGCGGAAACGCGCGCTGGGAATGGATCCAGTCGGTGAAGCAGGCGGTGACGATTCCGGTGATCGGGAACGGCGACATTCGCTCGCCCGAAGATGCAGCTGCAATGGTCAAGCAGACGGGCTGCGATGCGGTGATGATCGGACGGATGGCGCCGGCGAATCCATGGATCTTCCGGCAGATCGCGCAGTTCCGAGCGACGGGCGCGTATGAACAGCCGAGCGAGAGTGACCGCTACCAGATGATCCGGACATATTTCCGCATGTTGATTGAAGAAGAGCTGCCCGGCACCGAAGGCAAGATGAAACAGTTCGCGTCGTGGTTCACGCACGGGGTAGCGGGCGGAGCGGCGCTGCGCAAGGCCATCTACGAGGCCAAGAGCGGGCCGGAGATTCTGGTGCGAGTGGAGGAGTTCTTCGAAGCGTGGCTGCAGCCTGCGTAGGATTTTCCGTTATATGATGCTCCGCTAATAAGGGGAAACGCATTCATGACCCCGGTACTCATCTTGCTCGTATCTTTTTTTCTTGCGCAGGAGCCGAACCCACCTGAACCTACAGCGCATCCGCTTTCGTCCGCCGAGCTGGTACAGCTCCAGCAGAAAGCCGGCGCCGGCGACGCAGCGGCCCAGAACCGTTTGGGTGTTGTCTATCGTCAAGGCCTCGGCGTCGAGCGCAACTACGGGGAAGCCATTGCGTGGTTCCGCAAGGCGGCGAAACAGGGAAATCCGTCCGCAATGTTTAACCTCGGGGCCTCCTACTACAACGGGGAAGGATTGCCGGTTGACGAGAAAGCCGCCTACGGGTGGTTTTCGTTGGCGGCGGAAGCCGGCAGTGTTCCAGCCCAGGACGGCGTCGAGCGTCTCGGCAAGTCTCTGCTTCCGGAGGACAGGGCCCAGAGTATGCGCCAGATTGCCGGCATGTATCTCACTGGGGTGCAGGTTCCCAAGAGTATGCCCAACGCACTCAAGTGGGCACAAGGGGCTGCTGAGGATGGAAATACCCAGAGCATGCTGTGGCTGGCGGAGGTCTACCAGGAGGGAAATGGTGTACCTCAGGACCTTGCGCGGGGCAAGAACTGGTGCGACCGCGCCGCCGCCTTGCAGTCAGGCCCCGGCATGTTTTGCCTGGGACTGATCTACCGGGAGGGGAAGGGTGTTGCCAAGGATCTTCCCGGAGCAGCGAAGTGGTTTTCACGTGCAGTCGAACAGGGGCATTCACAGGCGGCTTTTGAACTCTCTCAGATGTACCTCAGCGGCGAGGGAGTGCGGGCCGACCGCAAGAAGGCTTTCTTCTATCTTTTGCTCAGCGCGACATCGGGTTACGGGCCGGCGGTCGAGGGACGCGACAAGCTTCAAGCGGAGATGTCCACACGCGAAGTCGAGGCAGCCCGGAAAGAGGCTGCGCGTTGGGTCGCACAGCACCGATCTGCTGTAGTCCTCCGAAGGCCTCTCAACTGAGCAACTGAGCAAGCAGCTGAAAGCAAGCGAGTGCTCTACAGCCCCGGCGCTTTCTCCGCGATCAGCTTCCCAATTTTTCCCACAAATTCTGCCAGCGCCATGTCTGCGGTCTTTTCCTGGCCGCGGGTGCGGACGTTGACCTTGCCGGATTCGGCTTCCTTGTCGCCGACCACCAGCAAGAATGGGACCTTCTGCATGGCATGCTCGCGGATCTTGGAATTCATTTTTTCGTTGCGGCCGTCCACCTGCACTCGGACGCCCGCAGCCTTCAGCGCGCCCGAAACCTTGTTGGCGTATTCCAGATGGCGTTCGCTGATGGGGATGACGACCGCCTGCACGGCGCAGAGCCAGACCGGAAACGCACCGGCGTAGTGTTCGATGAGCACACCGAAAAAGCGTTCCATGGAACCGAACAAGGCGCGGTGCACCATGAGCGGTTGGTGTCGCTGACCGTCTTCGCCCACGTATTCCAGATCGAAACGCTCGGGCAGGTTGAAGTCGAACTGAATGGTGGAAAGCTGCCAGAGGCGGCCGATTGCGTCCACCAGTTTTACGTCGATCTTCGGTCCATAGAACGCCGCTTCGCCGGGAATCACCTTGTACTCGATGTTGCGGCGTTTGAGTGCGTTTTCCAGGGAGCGGTTGGCGAGCGTCCACTGTTCGTCGGTACCGAGGAAGTTCGTGCGCTCGTTCGGGTTCCAGGTGGAAAGCTCAACTTGGAATTTGTCAAAGCCGAATGAAGTGAGCGTGGCCAGGGCGAAGTCCATGCAGCCGACGATCTCGTCTTCGATCTGGTCGGGCGTACAAAAGATGTGTGCGTCGTCCTGTGTGAAGCCGCGGACCCGCAGTAGGCCGTGCATCACGCCGGAACGCTCATAGCGGTAAACGGTGCCGAGTTCGCCGAGACGCACCGGCAAGTCGCGGTAGGAGCGCAGTGAGTCTTTGTAAATCAGAATGTGGAACGGACAGTTCATGGGCTTCATGCGATATTCCGCATCGTCCAGTTCCATGATGTCGAACATGTTCTGCGCGTAGTAGCCCTCGTGGCCGCTGGTCTGCCAAAGATTGCGGCGGGCGACGTGCGGCGTGTAGACCAGCGAGTAGCCGCGGGCCAGATATTCTTCGCGCATCCAGTCTTCCATCAGCTTGCGCATCAGGCCGCCCTTGGGATGCCAGAAGATGAGGCCGGGCCCAGCTAGCTCTTGGATTGAAAACAGGTCGAGTTGTTTCCCGAGCACGCGGTGGTCGCGCTTCTTCGCTTCTTCAATGCGGTGCAGATGGGCGTCGAGATCTTTCTTGGAATAAAACGACGTTCCGTAAATGCGCTGCAGCTGCGGGTTCTTCTCGTCGCCCAGCCAGTAGGCGCCGGAAATGCTGGTGAGCTTGAACGCCTTGA
>JBGQDM010000183.1:0-3881 GCA_041495845.1 Terriglobia bacterium
TGCGTGGCGCCTTCCGCCCGTTTGCATGCGCGCATGTTTTTCTACAACGGCGAAGACCCAGCAACCGGGTCGGCGGCGGGATGCACCGCCGCCTGGATGGCAGCCCACGGGGTCGCGCAATCTGACGAGCAGGTGCTGATTGAGCAGGGCCTGGAGATGAAACGGCCGAGCCACATCTTTGTGCGCGCCACTCGCACTCATAACGGCGCAGTCAACGTGCGCGTGGGTGGAAATGCTGTGGAAGTAGCACGCGGAGAATTCTCGCTGTAACACTTTCGTGCCGGGCGAAAGTTCACGCCATTACGCTCCCTGGAGAAATTTTCGGGCTGCGTATGGCACAAGTGTCCCATTAGCATCGGCAGTACTTTACAAGGGGCGGGCTGACCGTTAGGATGCAACTCGCGCAGTTCGGCGACCAGAAAAAACAGGTCTTGCCACTTCCCCCATGAAACCAAAACGCACAATTCTTTGCCTGGACAGCAGCGAGCAGGCACTCTCGATTCGAAAAATCCTGTTGGAAACCCGCGGCTATCGGGTTGTTCCCTGCACTTCGGCGGAGCGCGGCCTGGAGCGTTTTCGCCAGGGTGGAGTGGACCTGGTAATCGCAGACCTGATTCTGCCGGGACGGAACGGGGCGCAGTTCATTGAGGACGTCAAAGCGATCTCCGCGCAAACGCCTGCCATTCTTCTGTCGACGCGGGTACGCATCTTTGAATACGACACCTGTGCCGACGTCTTTCTCCCCAAGACGGCGCAAACCCCAGCCGAGCTTCTGGAACAAGTACGAGTGTTGCTGTTGCGCAAGCGCGGTCCCAAGCGGGCGCAGCGCGCGCCTGTTCCCGCGGCGGCGGGCGTCGCCTAAGCAGCGGAGGCAAGCGCCGCGGGCTTCGTGTAAGATCGAAAGTTCCATGGCGGCGTTCATCCAGGCGGAAAACCTGAAGAAGACCTATCGCGTCGGGCGCGTGGACGTCACTGCGCTCAACGGGGTTTCGCTGGCCGTGGAGCGGGGGGAGTTTGTCAGCGTGGTAGGCCCCTCGGGCAGCGGCAAGTCCACACTCTTCTACCTGTTGGGCGGTTTGACGCGTGCCGACTCGGGGCGAGTGCTGGTGGACGGCGACGACTTCGCGCAGCTTTCCGATGGCCAACGCACGCGGTTGCGACAACGCAAGATTGGCTTCGTATTCCAGAAATTCAATCTCTTGCCCACCCTCGACGCACGGTCCAACATTGCCATTGCACAGGACATTGCCGGAGCCAAAGCTGACCCTGAATATTTTTCACGGATTTGTGATCTGCTCGGGCTCAGCAAGCGACTGCAGCACCGCCCCTCGGAGCTTTCCGGTGGCGAGCAGCAACGGGTCGCACTGGCGCGGGCGCTGGTAAATCGCCCAGCGATTGTGTTGGCTGATGAACCCACGGGGAACCTCGATTCGAAAAACTCCAGCATCGTGCTCGAAATGCTGAAGCAGACGAACCAGGAACTCGGGCAGACGGTGCTGATGATTACGCACAATCCTGAAGCGGCCGGGTACGGCAATCGCATTGTGCACATGCGCGATGGGCAAATGGTGCAGCCGGAGTTGGATCCACAATGGACGGGGCACCCGGTGCATTCGTAGTACGGGAATCGATTCATGAATGAACTGACCAAGCCAGTCCTTCCTGGCAGCGGCAAGACCGACTACGAAAGATATCTGCGCACCGACGAACTGCTCTCGTTGCAAAAATCCACGAGTGAACTCTCGCATCCAGACGAACTGACGTTTCAGGTGATTCATCAGAGTTCAGAACTGCTGATGAAAGCGGCGGCGTGGGAACTGGAGCGAGCAAGGCAACACCTGACCCGCGGCGAATACAGCCAGGCTGCCCGCTTGATTCGCCGCGCCTTGCAGATGCTGGCCCATCCGGTGGCGCTGCTGCACGTGCTGGAGACGATCACCCCCTACGATTACCACGTGATTCGCGAGGGTCTGGGCCACGGCAGCGGGCTGGATTCGCCTGGTTTTCTGTCCTTGCTGCACATCGGGCCGAGGCTTGGCGACGCGCTGCGACAACAAGTACATGAGGCCGGGATCACGCTGGACGATGTGTATCGTCGGCATGATGAGTTTTTCGGCCTGCACGAAGTGGCGGAGTGTCTGCTTGATTTTGATGAGACCGCGCAACTGTTCCGCTTCCACCACCTCAAGCTGGCAGAACGCATTATCGGCGGCACCGTGATTGGCACCATGGGAACGCCGGTCGAAGTGCTGCACCAGCGGATGGGCCATCTTTTCTATCGCGATCTTTGGGATTTGCGAAATCAGATCACGGCGCAGACTAAAGTTGCGGCGGAGCAGAAAAACCTGAAGCGCTCCTGAGCACGCGCCGTGCGCATTGTCTGTCACCCGCACGGGGAAACTACGCATGAAGCAGTGCGACGTCACCAAGCGGCACCGCACCAGCCAATGGAGGAGAGCCATGCGGGTGGGCGCAGCCTTGTGCCTGGCCAGCGCAATCGCGTTTCCTCTTGCCGCGCAAGACTCCCCGGTACGAATTGCGACAGCGCCCGTCCAGATCGGCGCGGTGACGGTGGATGGCGAGATTCGCGTGCGCGGCGAGGGCTGGGATCTTTTTCTGCCAGATTTTCAGACCCGCTACGGTTGGGGCTCATCGTTGCTGCGTTTGGGCATTGGCCAGCACCGGCCACGGTGGGATTGGAAGATCGAGATTGAGCAACCCACGCTTTTCCAAATGCCGCAGGATGCAGTCGCTCCGCCCGGCTATCCGCTGGGAACGGGTGCGATCCATTTTTTGGCCAACCGCGGAAATCGCAATGCGGCGAGTATTTTTGTTAAAGAAGGCTACATTCGAGTTCGCGGCCTGGCCGGTAACGGTGGCACGCTGCAACTGGGGCGTTTCGCCTTTGTGGACGGCGCCGAGCTTTTGCCGCGAGACCGCGATCTTGCCTGGATCAAGCGCCAACGACTGGCCGAGCGCCTGGTGGGAAGCGCGGACTCGAGCGCCGTCGGTCGCAGCTTCGATGGCGCGCTCTTCTCCGACAACCTGACGTCGAAGAGTAATGTCACTCTTCTCGCAGCGCGCCCGACGCGCGGGGTCTACCAGACTGACGGCATCGGAGAAGTGGGTGTCACCGCTCTCTATGCCGCCTACACACGCCAGTTCACCAGGGGCCACGCGTTCAGTGAAGTTCGCGGCTTTGGGGTGGGCTACTTCGACGGGCGCAATTTGCAGATCGACAATCGCCCACCTTCGGCCAGGCAGAGGGACAACCAAAGCCTGCGTTTGGGGACCTTCGGTCTGCATGCCCTGCTCGTGGTCCCGCTTCCCCTGAGCTTCAAGTGGGACAGTTTGGTCTGGGGCGCGTATCAGACCGGCAGTTGGGGCCAGCTGCAGCAACGCGCCTGGGCCGTCGCCGCGGAAACTGGCTGGCGGATTCCAATCCCGTGGATCCATCCCTGGATGCGTGCCGGACTCATGATTGGCAGCGGCGATGGAAATCCGCTGGACGGCAAGCATCAGACATTTTTCCAGCCCCTACCCAACCAGCAGCTCTATGCGCGCATTCCGATTTACACCATGCAAAATGTCGAAGACTATACCGGGCAGCTGATTCTTCGTCCGCACGACCGGGTGTGGATTCGGACCGAGATCCACAAGTTCAAACTGCACTCGGTTCATGACCTGTGGTACGTGGGCAGCGGCGCCTACCAGAACACAAGTTTCGGATACTTCGGCCTGGCACCTAACGGCCACCGCGGTCTGGCGAATTACTTGGACACGAGCGTGGAAGCGCGGCTGACTTCGCATCTCGACGCCAGCGTCTATTTCGGGGTACTCGCCGGAAAAAGCCTGCTGACGAACGACTTGCACGGCCGCAA
>JBGQDM010000184.1:0-3837 GCA_041495845.1 Terriglobia bacterium
AACACCATGTCCGCGGGCGTCCCCTGGCGCGAACGCTTGCTCGGCCACTTCCACTCTCCTTACCAACCGACCGATCCAGCGCTTTTTCACGAAATGCTGGCACAACTGTCACTTGATTTTTCGCAATTTACGTTTGTCGATCTCGGCTCGGGGAAGGGAAGAACGCTGCTGCTCGCCGCCGACTACCCTTTTGCCCGCATCGTCGGCGTGGAATTGCTCCCCAAGCTTCACCGCATCGCGGTCGAGAACATTCGCGTTTACCAGAGCGCGGGCCAGCGTTGCTTCGCCATCGAGTCGATCGCCTGCGACGCCCGCGAGTTCACCTTCCCGCCCGCGCCCACCGTGCTCTACCTGTTTAATCCGTTTCCAGAGTTGATTCTCGAGCAGGTTCTGAGAAGACTGGAGCAGTCACTGCGCAAGCACCCGCGCCCGGTTGTCGTGCTCTATCACAATCCGCAGCTGACGTCGGTGCTGGAGCAGTCCGGTATCTGGACAAAGCGAGCCACCACCGAGCAGTGGGCGATCTACTCCGCAGGCGATTCCCACAAGCAGAAGCTCTAAACGAGATGTGCCGTCCTCAGCGTTAAGGTTTTGCACGGCAATCGCAGTCCGGAAGAAAGAAAAAGGGCACGCTCGGGGCGTGCCCTCGTGTAACTCCACCACCGCCCGGCTTACAGGCAGCGCGGCGAATTCGGATGCAGGAGGCAATACCCATGGCACCCATAGCAGTCCTTGGTGCTAGGTTTGGCAAACACCTGCCCCGCCAAATTGCCCATGACCACCGCCAACAGCAGAGCCATCACCAGTCGTTTCGAAGACATTCGTTTTTTCTCCCGTTTCGTAAGATTGGCGCGACACACGGAGTAGAAAAACTTCACCGCCAGCAGCGCCCACGTCCCATGAGACAGCGCGGGAAGAATGCGACACTCGTCGTTGTTAGTCAAGGTAAATCAATCACTTACACATAACATAACAGCAATGTCTAGATGTCTAGAACGCCTCAATCCCCGTGATCGCCGCCCCGATAATCAGCTTGTGGATATCGTTGGTGCCCTCGTACGTCTTCACCGACTCCAGGTTCATCATGTGCCGCATGATGGGATAGTCGTCCGCCACCCCGTTGGCTCCGAGAATATCCCGCGCCATCCGCGCACATTCCAGCGCCATCCATACGTTGTTCTGCTTGGCCATCGAGATGTGGAAGTGCTGCACCTTGTTCGTATCCTTCAGCCGCCCCACCTGCAGCACCAGCAGTTGCGCCTTGGTGATCTCCGTGATCATCCACGCCAGTTTTTCCTGCACGAGTTGGTGCGAAGCAATCGGCTGGTCGCGGAACTGCTTGCGCAGCAGCGAATACTGCAGGGCGCAGTCATAGCACGACATCGCCGCCCCGATCGCGCCCCAGGCAATTCCGTACCGCGCCTGGTTCAGGCACATCAGCGGTGACTTCAATCCGCCGGACCCCGGGAGCAGGTTCGCTTCCGGCACGCGCACATCCTGCAAAGAGAGTCCCGAAGTCACCGAGGCCCGCAGCGACCACTTGCCGTGAATATCATCCGCCTTGAAACCGGGCCAATCCGTCTCCACCAGGAAGCCGCGGATCTTGTCGCCTTCATCGTCCACCTTGGCCCAGATGATGGCTACGTCTGCGATCGTGCCCGATGTGATCCACATCTTTTCGCCATTGAGCACGTATTCCTTGCCCACTTTTCTTGCCCGGGTGCGCATGCCCCCCGGGTTCGATCCAAAGTCAGGCTCGGTCAGCCCAAAACAGCCTAGCTTTTCGCCTTTCTGCAACGCCGGCAGCCACAGGTCTTTCTGCTGGTCGCTGCCAAAGGCGTAGATGGGATACATCACCAGCGCCGACTGCACGCTCACGAACGAGCGCACGCCCGAGTCCCCACGCTCCATCTCCTGCATCACCAGCCCGTATTCCACGTTGGACATGCCGGCACAGCCGTAACCCTGGAGCGACGCGCCAAAGAACCCCAGGTCCGCCATGGGCTTCACCAGCTCGCGCGGAAACCGCCCTGCCCGATTGCACTCCTCGATGATGGGGACCAGATTGTCTTCAATAAATTTGCGCGCCGTGTCGCGCACCAGCCGCTCGTCGTCCGTGAGCAGCGCGTCAAACTCCATGAAGTCCACACCCTTGAACTTGATTGCCGGCATCAATGGCCTCTTCTGTTTGCAACGCGCGTCCGCCCGGGCGGGCAGACGCTTGGAGGGGCAAACATTCGAGGCTAGCAAAGCAGGGAAGGGGCGTCAAACCGCAGCGCATTGCGGCTGTGCCCACTGGATTTCGTGTGGCGCGGGCGCCCTCGCCCCTGCCCACGTAGGCCCAGATAGCCTGCCCTCGAGCCGAAGGCACTCGGAGTGGTGGCTGCGTTATTTGTAGACGCGACCAGCTCCGGCTCCACAAACCACCCTGTCGTCCTAAGCGCAGCGAAGGACCTCTGCACTTTGCTGGCGCCACCACTGCAGCCGGGAGTTCTCACCACGCCCGCTGCATTTCAATTCGTCAATCCGAAAATTCGTCAATTCGACAATCTGCAATCTGACTTCTGCAATCTGCAATTCAAGGCGTGTCATTGGCGGCCGCTGCCCATCATCCCCGCCCTTCATGTAAAATAATCCCGGCGAGTACAACGCGCCCGGACCAGCGCTCCACCGGTCCCGCGTGCCGCGCAACCACTCCCACAAAATTTCGGTGTTCGGGCCGCTGCCCGTGCGCACATTCTCCAGGAGACCACTGCCATGGTGACGGCCAAGATTGCCAAGACTGCCGACCGCAAGAAAGTCATGGACACAACCAAGTCCACCAACTGTCCCAAGTGCGGCAAAGAAACCCGCATCGTGAAGCGCACCAAAGACCGCGAGCGCGGCGTCCCCGGCGGCGTCTACATCTCCTGCGCGGGCTGCGAGTTTTTCGAGAAGCTCTAGGTTGGGTGAGATGTACAGGACTGTAACCGGCTAGTTTTGTGTGGCGCGGGCAGCTTGCCCTCGAGGCGAATGCCGAAGGGCCCTCGCCCGCGTGGTCCTCTTGCGCCGCGCTAACCCATCTCCGCCACAATCGCGCGCGCCGCCGCAGCGGGGTCTTTCGCTTCCGTGATTGGTCTTCCCACAACCAGATGCGTCGCTCCCGCCGCTATCGCCGCCGCCGGAGTCACCACACGGACCTGATCGCCCGCATCGCTTCCTGCCGGACGCACTCCCGGCGTCACAATCAGAAACTCTGCGCCCAGCGCCGCGCGCAGTGCCCGCGCTTCCTGTGCTGATGCCACCACCCCGTGGCACCCGGCCGCGATCGCCAGCTTCGCCAAGCGCAACACTTCATCTGCGACTTCGCCTTGAATTCCAATCTCCGCCAGATCGCCATCGCCCAGGCTGGTCAGCACCGTCACGGCCAACACTTGTAGTTGCGGGAATTCTTTCGCCGCTTGCGCCGCGGCACGCAACATCGCGCTTCCGCCGAGCGCGTGCACGGTCAGCATCTGCACACCGAGCCGCCCCGCTTCTTTCACTGCTGCCGCGACCGTGTTGGGAATATCGTGGAACTTGAGATCAAGAAAGATGCCGCGTCCGGAGCCGGCCAGCTCGCGCACCAGTGCCGGCCCTTCCGCAGTGAAGAGCTGCTTGCCAATCTTGAACGTCTGCGCTGAGTCCCCGACCGCCGCCACCAACTTGCGGGCGGCTGCGGCCGAGGACACATCCAGCGCCACGATTAATCGTTCTTGCAATCCCTCGTGCAATCGCTCTCGCGAATCGGGCATCGTTTGGATTTTAGAGATTAACCGGAGAGGAAGCTACTCCCGGAGCATGGCGACCGTTTGGGGC
>JBGQDM010000185.1:0-3660 GCA_041495845.1 Terriglobia bacterium
CAATCGCCTCAGCCCGTTTCCGATTCCAGCGCGGTCAGCGTTTCCTCGTCCACGTCCCAATTCTTCAGGATTTTGAAAATTATGCGGCCGGAGAAGCCGGCGCGCATGAGGGCGCGAAAGATGCGGGCAGCATGTTTCTGCTCTTTCGGTTTTTGCAGGCGCTTGCGCCGCAGGTAGTCGCGGGCCTGTTTCTCTTCGTTGACCGCGTCGTAGGCCTCGCCCACGGCTTGCTCAATCACTTCGGCGTGCACGCCGCGGGTCTTGAGGTCGGAGACGACACGCATGCGGCCGAATTTTTCGTTGTCGCGGCGGTAGGAGGAAAACGACGCGGCATATTTCGCGTCGTTCAGATAGCCCTGGTTCTTCAGCCGCACCACCACCAGTTCGATCAGGGTGCGGCCAATCTCGGTGTCCTCGGTGCGCTGACGCAAAAGGCGTTTGAGTTCGGCGACGGAGCGCCCGCGCCGGGCGAGCGCGCCCACGGCGTATTCGTAGAGCGGGCCTTCTTCCATCAGCAACGTCTTGCGGCGGGAGAAGGGCACGTGGGTATTGTCGCACCGATTGGCGCAAGAAAAAGGGGCGCGCCGAAGCGCGCCCCAAACCCACGGGAACAACTTCAGCGCGTGCCGTAGCCGGACGTCTGCATGGCTTGCCGCGAGATATCGCTGGTGGACGCGATGCCTTGCGCGCGCAGCTTGAAGTCGTCGGCGTTGGACGCGTTCTCCAGGGCGACGTCATAGGCAATCAGGCCGGCCTGGAACAGGTCCCACAACGACTGGTCAAAGGTCTGCATGCCGTATTGCGAAGTGCCGGCAGCGATGGCGTCGCGAATGGAACGCGTTTTTTCCGGAACGAGCAAGCACTCGCGGATGTAGGCGGTGTTGATCATGACTTCGACGGCGGGTACACGGCCGTCAGTATCGGAGCGGCGCACCAGGCGCTGGCTGACCACCGCGCGCAAAGTGGCGGCAAGCTGCAAGCGCACCTGCTTCTGCTCCGGCGGCGGAAAGACCGCGATGATGCGGTTGATGGTTTCGACCGCGTCCAGCGTGTGCAGGGTGGAGAAGACCATGTGGCCGGTTTCGGCGGCATGGAGCGCGGTGGAAATGGTTTCCAGGTCGCGCATTTCGCCCACCAGAATCACGTCCGGATCCTGACGCAGGGAAGCGCGCAAGGCCTGCGCGAATGAGGGCGTATCCACGCCGATTTCGCGCTGGTTGACGTAGCCCTTCTTATCGCGATGCAGGAATTCGATGGGGTCTTCGATGGTGATCACGTGTTCGGCGCGGGTGGAGTTGATGCGGTCCACCATGGCGGCCAGCGTGGTCGACTTACCGGAACCGGTAACGCCGGTGACCAGAATCAGTCCACGCGGCATGTCGCAGATGTGCTCCACCACTTTCGGCAGATAGAGTTCGTCGAGGGCGCGGATCTTGGTGGGAATGACGCGCAACACCAGCCCCACATTACCGCGCTGCTGGAAGACGTTGACACGGAAGCGGCCGAGTCCGGCCACGCCGTAGGCCATGTCGATTTCCGCCGACTCTTTGAATTTCTGTTTTTGGCGCGCCGACATCATGCTGAAGGCCATGTTCAACATGTCTTCGGCGCTGATACGCGGCTGGTCGGTGAGCGGATACAGGTCGCCATCCACCCGCAGATGCGGATAGTTGCCGACTTTCAGATGCAAGTCGGAGGCCCGGCGCTCCATGGCAATGCGGAGCAGATCATCAATGTTCATGGCGGACTCATCCCCAAGGGTTCAGAGTCATGATGGCGGGATTGCGGGCTGAAAGTAAGATGACTGAAGTAATGGGACTTTGGGGTGCTTGGCCGCGGACTACCGCGGCGCCGTCTGGACCCGCTCCCAGGTGATCTCGTAGCGGCCCTTGTCCTTTTGGGTTTCCTCCACGCCCCACAGGGTCAGGCGGTCGCCTTGCAGCCGAATATTACGGAACTGGTCGGTGCCGATGTAGTGGGGCCACGAGGACACTTCCGGGCGGTGGATGACTCGCATTTCTTTTTCCTGGACTTCGAAGGTGCCGCAGTAAGCGAACATGGCGTCGGCGGAGCGCAGCTTCTCGGCGTCGGTGGGCTTGGCGGAATCCGCCCAGCGCGGGTGGTTCGGGTTGGCGAGGGAGACGCACATGTGGCCGGTCGGGTCATACATCAGGTATCCGATGGGATGAGACCCGTATTCCGGGAAGGGCTCGAGTGAGCCATCCGCACGGACGTTGCCGGCGGAGACCAGCCGCCAGGTTCCGAGCAGGCGGTCCCGCAAGGTTGGCTGCGAACCGGTCTGTGGGATGGCCAATCCGGTCAGGGCGAGAAGAACGGTGAAGCAGGCGGCAGCGACGCGGCGGATGCGATGAGGGGTCATGGTTGCTCCCGGCGAGCAAGCCTACACCTGCACAGCATCTCGAAGGCACAAAAAGCCGCCCTCGCGGGCGGCTGCTGGAAGTCAGGGAAGGTTAGGCTGCTTTCCACTCCTCATCGGCGCTGCCACCATAGATATTGGGCACCTTGGATCCCATGGGTCGCAGGTAGGTTGCCAACTGACCACGGTGGTGGATGCTGTGGTTGCTCAAAAACGTCAGATAAAGCGCTGACGGCAGGTTGAAGGCGCCGAAGAATTCCACTGGCGTAAGCAATTGCTCCGCCTTCATCGAGCGCACACGTTCGAGGCCGCGCTTGAAGCTGGTTTCATACCAGGCCGCCATTTCACCGCTGGTTTTTGGGGCTTCGGTCTTGTCGTTCATGTCGAAGTTCAGGTCCGCAATGCCGTCGATGAACTGCACGTCGGTGTGGGCGAGGTGCCAGGCCAGTTCGCGCGCCGTCCGTGATCGGGGATCGGGCCGATAGTCGGCGCGATCATCAGGCACGGCCGCAATCACGCGCTTGGTGGTCTGCATTTCCCGCTCGAGACCCATGAGCAGCATGTCGCGGAAGGTAAGAATGAAGTCTGGGGTGAGGGTGGGCTGGGCATTTGCCATGGGTAAAGCTCCTTTTCCAACAAAAAATAAGGGGCGCATTTCTGCGCCCCAAAATTTTACACCTTTTGGGCCGGGTTAGACGCCGACCGGCTGCTTGGCGTCCACCTTTACAGGCGTCAGCCAGCCGTGGCGGTCCTGAGCTTTGCCCTGCACCACGTCGTAGAAGGCCTTCTGCAGGGTGCGGGTGATGGGGCCGATGGCGCCTTTGCCGACGCTGATCTTGTCCACCGAACGGATGGGAGTGATCTCAGCGGCGGTGCCGGTGAAGAATGCTTCTTCCGAGATGTAGAGCATCTCGCGCGGAATTGGCTGTTCCAGTACGGTGACCCCGGCGTCGCGGGCCAGGGTCAGGACGGAGTCGCGGGTAATGCCGGGCAACACGGAATTGCCCAACGGCGCGGTCTGCAACACGCCGTTGCGCACCACAAACAGATTTTCTCCCGAACCCTCGCTGACATAACCTTGCGCGTCCAGTGCGATGCCCTCGACGTAGCCGTTGATGATGGCTTCCATCTTGATGAGCTGCGAATTCATGTAGTTGGCGGCCGATTTGGCCATCGCTGGCAGCGTGTTGGGACGGATGCGCGTCCAGGAGGAAATGCACACATCCACGCCCTGTTCCGCATCGCTGCCCAGGTACTTGCCCCACGGATAATTACAAACGTAA
>JBGQDM010000186.1:0-3652 GCA_041495845.1 Terriglobia bacterium
CAGCGTCGTACTCCTTCAGTGGTCAATACAGCCTTTTACCCCAAACTCATGTGGAACGGTCGATTCCTGTCGCTTTCCGGTGACCCGTTCGACAACTCGCAAGGCTTTCAATTCCCCCTGCCGGAAGGGAAGACCAGTTTCCCTCCGAGTGATCCGATCGTCAAGCACTTGCTGGTGGCACAAGCCCACATTCCGCCCACCGAGTTGGTGGAAGTCGCAGGCTTCACCGGCACAGCGGGTCAAATCGGGCCGCGTTTCGATCAGTTCGACGACGGCTTGGGCGGTGTGGTTCCTCCTCCGGACGGTAGCGGTTTTCGCAACGAACCGATTCGGCGGGAGGTTCTGAAACGTCTCAACGGCAACGCGACTTACCGCGACCTCTTTGGAATGCTCTTCCCCGAAGTCGCTTCTGGAGCTCCCATTGACTTTTCGATGTTCGGGAGCGCCATCGCCGAATTTGAATTTACTCAGGTCTATGCCAACGCGCCGTTCGACAAATTTGCCCGCGGCGACATGCACGCGATGGCGAGCACGCAAAAAAGAGGCGCCTTGATTTTTTTTGGCAAAGGAAAGTGCTCCGCCTGTCACAGTGTGGGCGGCCGGTCGAACGAGATGTTTAGCGACTTCCAGATGCATAACATCGGCGTTCCGCAAATCGCGCCGTTCTTCGGCATCGGCCAAGGGAACGTGATTTTTGACGGTCCCAACGAGGATGAGGATTTTGGCCTGGAGCAGATCACGGGAGATCAAAACGACCGTTACAGGTTCCGCAGCTCCCCGCTTCGCAATGCGGCGCTTCAACCGGCGTTCTTTCACAACGGAGCCTTCACCCGGATCGAAGGCGCCGTCCGGCATCATCTCGACGTTGAAAAATCGGTGCGTCACTACAACGCTGTCGAGGCTGGGGTCGCCCCAGACCTGACGCATCGGCTTGCCGCTTCAGAGGCGATGCTCGAAACGTTGGATCCCCTTCTCCAGGATCGAATTCGGCTGAACGATCGGGAATTTCGTGACTTGGTCAGTTTTGTGCGCGATGCACTGCTGGACGGTCGGGCACGCAAACGCCATCTCTGCCGGCTGGTTCCCGACTCGGTGCCGAGTGGAATGCCGCTGCTGAGGTTCGAGAGTTGTTCTCAAAGATAAGAGTCCCGATCTCGGGCTTTGGACCCGGTTGAGGTGTCCATTCGGCAGTTGCGAACATTTCGGTAGTGGTGCAGTTTTCAAACTGCACCACTACCAACATTTCCCGTCGGTTGACGGACTATGCGGAAGTAATCCGTGTGAAGAGTGAACGAGCTTGCCCGACATTGAGGTTCAAAAGCGCGGAAGGGCTCCCTTGCATGTGTCTGCAAAACCAGGGCGAAGTTATTGGTCGGGACGGGCAGATTTGAACTGCCGACCCCTCGCACCCCAAGCGAGTGCTCTACCAGGCTGAGCCACGTCCCGACGCAAGGAGCCTGACGAGGGTCAGGCGGGGTTTACAAACAGATATTCTACACCAGTCATCGCAGCGACGAACTGTTGCCGCCAGCCCGGGCTAGCGGCGTCCGCGGCGCACCGGTTGCTCTTCCCACACCGCAAAGGAAATTTTGCGCTCCACCGGGTCGATCCGATCGACCAGCACGCGAATCCGGTCACCCAGGCTGTAAGTCTTGCGGCTGCGTTGTCCGATGATCTGGCGCGTGTTTTCATGAAACGTGAAGCGGTCGCCGGTGAGCGTGGCCAGCGGCACCAGGCCTTCAATAAATAAGTCCATCAACTCGACGAAAAAGCCGAATTTCGTTACCGAGATAATCAGGCCGTCGAAGTCCTCGCCGATGCGCTCCTGCATGAACTTCACTTTCTTCCAGTTCATCAGTTCGCGTTCGGCCTCGTCGGCGCGGCGCTCGGACTGGCTGGATTCTTCCGCGATGTCATGCAGTTCTTCGAGAGAGATGGGGCCGGAAAGCGGTGCGGCAACTGGTCTGGCGACGCCCGCGCCCGCAGGGCCTTTGGCTTTGCCCTTGCGGTAGGGAGAAGCGCCCGGATCGCCGGTTTCCGGCCAGCGGTCGTGCGTGCCGGCCAGCGAAGTTCCCGTCGATCCCGGCGTCGCCGCGTCCGCAAATACGCTCTTCAATATCCGGTGCACGATCAAATCCGGATAGCGGCGGATGGGTGAGGTGAAATGGGTGTAGCAGCCAGCCGCAAGAGCGAAGTGTCCGAGATTTTCTTCCGAGTAGCGCGCCTGCTTCAAGGAGCGCAACATCAGGTAGCTGAGGATGCGTTCTTCCGGCTTGCCTGCGATCTTGTTTGCCAGTTTCTGGTACATGCGCGGCGTAATGTTGACTTCCTGGGGGATCTCCAACTCGCGCACGCGGCGACCGGTGCCATGACTGGCGCGGCGGTCGGCTTTCATCTGCACGCGATGGATGGGCAGGGCCCCCACGCCCAAGGAGTATCCCCAACTCGCGGCGATGACTTCGAATTCGTAAACGCGTTTGGCGTCGGGCTTCTCGTGGACGCGGTGCAGCGAAGCAATACCCTGCTCTTCCAGATGGCGCGCCACACATTCGTTGGCGGCCAGCATAAATTCTTCGATGATGCGGTGCGCGATATTGCGCTCGGAGCGGGCGACGCCACGCATCAGGCCCTGCTCGTCAAACTCGATTACCGGCTCGGGCAGGTCGAAATCGATGGAACCACGGCGTTCGCGTTTGCGATTCAGGATGAGCGCCAGCTCGCGCATGAGCTGAAAGTTCTCCACCAGCGGGCGGTAGCGCTCGCAGATGCCGGCGTCAGTCTCGAGAATGAGGTTCACGTTGGTGTAGGTCATGCGCTCAGCGGAACGGATGACACCCTCGTGCAGTTCGTAGCCCACCATTTCGCCGCGATGGTCGAGTTCCATGACGCAGGAGAGCACCAGCCGTTCCACCTGCGGACGCAGGCTGCACAGATTGGTGGAGAGTTCGAGCGGCAGCATGGGTACGGCGCGGTCGGGAAAGTAGACAGAAGTGCCGCGCAGCCGGGCTTCCTGATCGAGCGCAGAACCGGGCGTGACGTAGTGGGCCACGTCGGCGATGTGGACCTGAAGCTCGTAATTGCCATTCTCGCGGCGGCGCACTAAAACAGCATCGTCAAAGTCGCGCGCGGTTTCGCCATCGATGGTGACGATGGGCAGGTCGCGGTAGTCACGCCGCTGCCGCACCTCATGCGCAGGAATAGTCTCAGGCGCTGCTTGGGCTTCCGCCAGCACATCCGGCGGGAAGCGGTGCGGCAAATGAAACTTGCGGATCATGATCTCGACGTCGACGCCGAAATCCTCTGCGTAGCCAAGAATTTCCACCACACGGCCGCGCGGATTCTGCGTGGGTGTAGGCCAGTCGGTGATCTCGACATCGACAACAACGTTCTCCAGATCGTCCCACTGGCCGTGACGAGCCGCTTCATCCCCCAGCACACGATGCGGGCTTTCGTTCTTGCCAGTTTTTCCCTCTGCGCCCTCCGCGTGCTCTGCGGTTATCTTGCTTGAAGGCCTCTCCATCCCCGGTGGGATAAAGATTTCCTGTGTGATCTTTTCGTCCATGGGCTGGATGTAATTGGACTTGCGCCCGTAGTGGAAGGTGCCGACAACGGTGCGATGGGCGCGACCCACCGGCCGGATGATGCGGCCTTC
>JBGQDM010000187.1:0-3583 GCA_041495845.1 Terriglobia bacterium
ACCAGCCGGCAACCCGGTACCAACGCGGGATGCGGAAGTGAGGTGGAATATGCGGGCCTTAAGCGTCGTCCTCTATCAACAGGATTCGCGCGAAGCGCGGGCTCTGGCGCAAAGTTTGGCCGAGTATTTTCATTCGGTCGGCATCGCGCCGTCTCTCAGTGAACTCCGCACCACGGTGGTCAAGCGACGTGCCGATGTCGTGGTGCTCGACATAGAACTTGCATGCGTGGAGGAAGTGGAACGTCTGCACCAGGATTTCCCCAGTCTGTGCATTCTGGGCACGCACCGTCTGGCCGACGAAGAAATCTGGACTGCGGCGCTCAGCGCCGGCGCCAGCGATGTCTGCGCCGCCGCCGATGTGCGCGGCATCCTGCTCTCTGCCATTCGCAACGCGCGAATGGCGGGCAGTGCCGTGGCGTAATCCAAAACGTTGTGCACAAGCGGCCGGTAACAGCCCGGCCGCTTTGCTGTTTCCAACTTGAGTTGCTGCCGCGGTTCGTACCCGCTGCTTGTTATACTCACATTTTCATGATCGAAGCCGCGATTCACGAAACCCTTGAAACCGGAGCTGCCCTGGCCGACGCGGCGTTGGAGCGTCTCTTGCCAGCGGCCAGCGCGCACCCAGTCTCCATTCATCAGGCGATGCGCCACAGCGTGTTTGCCGGCGGCAAGCGCCTGCGCCCCATCCTCTGCATGGAAGCGGGCCGCATGGTTACGGGCACGCTGCCAGGTGGGATTGAAGACCTGGGTGCAGCGCTCGAAATGTTGCACACGTACTCTTTGATTCACGACGATTTGCCCGCACTCGATAACGATGACCTGCGCCGCGGCCGTCCCACCTGTCACAAGGCCTTCGGCGAAGCCACCGCGATTTTGGCCGGTGACGCGCTGCAGACGCAGGCCTACGAAGTGCTGGCAGGTCTCGCCTGTGCTGCCGAGGCGCGCGTGCGCATCATTCGCGAGATCGCGCATGCGACTGGAACCATCGAGGGCATGATCGGCGGCCAAGTGGTCGATCTCGAAGCCGAGCACACGCGCCCGGACGCCGAGACGCTGGACTACATTCACCGCGCCAAGACCGCGGCCCTGATCACCGCCAGCCTGGTCAGCGGCGGAATCTATGCTGGCGCCGATGACGACACGGTTACCCGCCTCAGGACATTTGGCCGAGGCGTGGGGCTCGCCTTCCAGATTGTGGATGACGTGCTGGACGTCACCCAGACTTCCGAACAATTGGGCAAGACGGCGGGGAAAGACACGACGGCGGAAAAAGTCACCTTCCCTGCCCTTTACGGTGTTGAAGAATCGCTGCGGCGCGCCGATGTGCTGGCCGCGGAAGCTTGCGCCGCCGTCGACCGCTTCGGATCGCGGGCAGAAACGCTTAAGGCCCTGGCGCGCTTTCTGGTCGAGCGCAAGAAGTAGGTTTTCGCGCGCTTCTTTTGACCACCGCGGGGTCGGGTGGTATAACTCGCTGACTTCATGATGCCGGAGTGGGCCGCCAAGTCCGCTCCGCCAAGGCGAAGAGTGACCACAAACTCCGCTGAAGCAGTGGTTTCCGCGCCCCCACCCTCCGCTTTTGAAAGCAGACTCATTCGCAAGCTGCAGCTTCGCCTGCTTCCCTTCCTCTTTCTTCTCTATATCGTCTCCTACATTGACCGCATCAATCTTGGCTTTGCGGCGCTCACCATGAACAAAGAGCTGGCGTTGACCAGCCAGCAGTTTGGCTTTGCCGCCGGCATTTTCTTTTTCGGGTACGCGTCGTTCGAAGTCCCCAGCAACCTGTTGCTGCACAAGCTGGGCGCGCGCATCTGGATCACTCGCATCCTGATTACATGGGGCATTCTGGCGGCGCTCACCGGCTTCGTCCACAGCGCGCAGCAACTCTACATCATTCGATTTCTGCTCGGTCTGGCGGAAGCGGGCTACTTTCCGGGGATCACCCTCTACCTCACCTATTGGTTCCGGCAACGCGAACAGGCGCGAGCAGTGGCGTTGTTCCTGACCGCTATCCCCGCGACCAGCATCCTTGGAGCACCGCTTTCTGGACTCATCCTCGATCATGCGCACTGGCTTGGCTTCAGCAGTTGGCGCTGGCTGCTGTTTGTGGAAGGCCTGCCCGCCATCTTGTGTGGCTTCTTTACGTATTTCTGGCTGCCGAATCGGCCAGCGGAAGCGAAGTTCCTCAGCGCCGAGGAAAAGGAATGGCTGCTGGCCGAACTGCAACGCGAAGAGCATGGAAAGTTGCAGCACAGCCACGACTCCACGTTCCGGGCGCTAGCCAGCGGGCGCGTCTGGCTCCTCTGCTGCATCCATTTTGGGGCGCTGGTTGGCTTGTACACGCTGGGCTTCTGGGCGCCGCAGTTCGTGCAGTCATTCTCGAACAAGTTTTCCAACACCACGGTGGGCTTGTTGCTGGTGGTGCCGCAGGTAGTCGGGCTCGCTGCGATGATTCTAGTTTCCCGCAGTTCTGATCGTCGACTGGAGCGGCGGTATCATGCGGCGGCTTCGATCCTGGCCGGAGCTACAGCTCTGGCCGTACTCGGCACGACCCATTCTCCGTGGCTGTCACTGGCGGCCTTGTCACTGCTGGCGGCAGGCGTGTACAGCTACCTGGGGCCCTTTTGGGCGCTGCCTAGCGAATTCCTGACCGGTTACGGCGCCGCTGCTGGAATTGGGCTAATCAATTCCATTGGCAATCTCGGCGGCTTTGCCGGGCCCTACGTGATTGGAGCCATGAGCACCTTGACCGGCAGCCTGTCGCGCGGCCTCATGCTGACGGGAATTCCCTTGCTGGTGTCGGCGCTGCTGTTGATCCTGCTGCGAAAAGATCCGGCGACAACGCCCCTGGCCTGAGATCCAGCTACTCTGCTGGCTTTCTGGACCACGCTCCCACCAACGCGATCCACGGAACCACACCGCCCGACGCAGCCACTTCGGCATGGAGCCTTTCGCCCAGCGTTTCTATATCGCCCAGCCCGCGCAGCGAAAGATTCAACTGTTCCATCTGCGGACGCAAACTGCAAAAAACATCGTAGGCCCAGCGCGTGAAGTCCGGGTCGCTTCCCATCGGCATTTCCAGTTGCATCTTGGGCGCGGGCAGTCCGGCCTGCTGGAACACGCGGGAAAGCTCGGGCCCCATTTCCGTGTTGCCACCGGAACGGCGGAAGGCCTCATGGACCAATGTCACCGTGGAGGACCAGAGCGGCAGGTGCGCGGAGAGGGCGAGGAAAGGCTTCCACGAAACTTCGTGGAATGCTACCACCCCGCCCGGCCGGATCAACCGCGCTACCGAACGCAAGACCGCCACTGGATCGGGCAGAAACATCAGGATGAAACGGCCGACCACGGCGTCAAAGGGCTGGTCGCTCTTGATTTCGGAGGCATCGGTCTGGGTGAAGGTGACGTTACGCAGCTCGGCTTCCGCCACGCGGGCCTGTGCTCGTGCGATGGCTTGCGCATCCCGTTCAATGCCGACTACCTCTCCTGTTGGTCCAACCAGCCGCGCCGCCAGCATGGCTACGTCGCCCACGCCGGAGCCAAGATCGAGTACGCGTTGCCCTGGCCCGAGTCCCGCATCACGAAA
>JBGQDM010000188.1:0-3559 GCA_041495845.1 Terriglobia bacterium
CTATTTTCTCTTTGCGGGCGGCACGACCACCGGCCGGCGAACCGGCACCAGCGCGCCCTTCGAAGGGTCGGCGGCTGCAGTCGCACGGATCAGCACTTCTTTCTGGATGTACTGCACAAATTCCTGAATTTGCCGCTGCATTTCCTCCATGCGTTCGCGCATCTGGAGAATGATGGCCATGCCGGCAATGTTGACGCCGAGGTCGCGCGCCAGCGAAAGGACGAATTCGAGTCGCTGCAGGTCTTCGTCGGTGTAAAGACGTGTGTTGCCTTCGGTGCGCGAGGGTTTCAGCAGGCCTTCGCGCTCGTATAGCCGCAGCGTCTGGGGATGAATGCCGTACATTTCGGCGACCGCCGAAATCATGTACGCGCCTTTGGATTTGCGCTTGGTCATCCGCTATGCAGCTATCTTAGCGTGTTTTAACGATCCACAAGTGGATTTGAGGGTGGCGTGAGGACGGCGATCGCCCACGGTCGTTGCTTCGGGCCCTACCCCTACTTCACTAAGTGAGGTGCGGCAAGGTCAACGAATTCCCGTGGCGTTATGACTTTGGTTTTCTTCCAGAACTTTGGGAAATGCTTCGGATTGCCTGTGACCAGGTAGTCCGCTCGGGCAGCATCGGCACATTCCAGGAACATGTTGTCATCGGGATCGCCTGCTACTTCGAGGCGCTTGGCCGGGGCCACGGTAAAACTGTGCTTCCTGATGAGTTGCAGTAATTGGTGCCGAAGGCCCTTGCGAATCCGCAGTTCCGGGCGGGCCAGCACATCGCGGTATTCCTCCAAGATGGGAGCGGAGACATACAAGCGGGCTGGTTTGGTAATGGCGAGCAGCAGGACCGTACGCTGCAACCCCGCCGGCTTGATGGCGGCGGAAATCAAAACGTTGGTGTCGATGACCAGACGGAGTGGGAGCATTACCGCTTCGGCTTCTGGGAGCGGGAAGCCTTGACGATCTGGTCAATCTGACGCGAAGTCAAAGCGCTCGTCCCGCTCCGCTCCGACTCCTCGCCGATGACTCGCAAGACTTCGGGCTCGGGTGCCGCCAGTTTGACGTAATCACGAATGCTGAGCAGCACGGCTTTAGGCGTTCCGCGCTTCTCGATGACGAGAGAACGGCGCTCGTCTTCGACACGACGCAGAAGCTTGCCGAAATTCGTGCGGGCATGCAAGACGGAAACTACGATGGTTCCGTTCTTGCCCGAGGTTGTGGTGTTGGACATCAACTCTCCATTTCAGTTCTCTGAACTGTACAGTTTAAGTAAAGCGCAGTCAACTGGGGATGGGGCTCTGGGGACAGCGTTGCGGAGCGCGCGCTCCGTTTGACGGCCGAGGGCGGCCGTCGCCACATGACTCTGCTGACTCTGCGCGACCTTGGGCTAGAGGGTCGGTTGCACGGCTTGGTCGGCTGGAATGCTCCACCCTTGCGGGCGCAGCAGGTAATTCAGTCCATAGGCAGCGACACCGGCCAGGATCAGGGCCACGCCAAAAGCAAAGGAACTGACTCCAAGCACCGTTTCATGCTCGCTGCGGACCACAGAGAATGCCAGCAGCGCCATGGGCGGCACGCCCACGAGGATGGCTCCGGGCAATCCGCCGGGGACGGAGAAGGGGCGAGGAAGGTTGGGTTCGCGCAGACGCAACGCGATCAGCGCCGCAAATTCCAGCATCAGGCTGGCACCGTAGAGGAAAATATCGAGCGTGACCAGCCGCTCAAAACCGAGTCCGAGACATAGAGCCCAGCAGCACGCCAGGAAAGTAATCGCCACCCAGGGCGCTCCGCTGCGCGGGTGCAATTTGCCGAACACTTGCGGCAACATGCCGTCCTGCGCCATGGCCAGCGGCAACCGGGAATAACTCATCACCAGCGCGTTGAACATGCCAAAGCCGCTGAACATGCCGCCGAGAATCAGGGCTGCACGCAAGAACGGGCCGCCCATCAGGCCGGCAATGTCCGCCCAGAAACCGGTTTCCCAGGCGGAGGGCGAAAGGCCGGTCATCCACATGGCGGCCACGGGAAGAATGTAGCTGGCGGCAACAATGCCCACGGCAGCGAGCATGGCGCGCGGATAAGTACGCTGCGGCCGCTCCACTTCTGCTGCGATGGTAGAGGCGTTGTCCCAGCCCATGTAGTTCCACATGCAGATCAGCATGCCGCCGAGGATATCGGCGCTGGAGGTGGTTGGCTTGGTCACGGTCAAGGCCAGTGCCCCCAACTTGAAGGGCGCGATCAATACGATGGCCACAAAGGGCAGCGAGAGGGCGAGGAACATCCACAGCGATGTGGTGGAGACCACTTTCACGCCAGCAATGTTGAGCGCACAACAGGCGAGCACCACGGCGAGCCCGACAAACCAGCCCCGGTGTTCCGCCGCGAACCAAGGAAACATGCGCGTCAGGTAGACCACGAACAGCGTGGGGTAAATGGCCATGTCGAAGATCGAAGCCACCAGCGAAAGCCAGGCTTCCTGAAATCCCCAAAAATTGCCGAGAGCGCGGCGCACCCAGGCGTAAAAGCCGCCTTCGTGAGGCAGCGCGCTGGAAAGCTCGCCAATCATGAATGCTGTGGGCAAGCTCCAGAGCACGGGCGTCAGCAGAAGAATGAGAATCGCGCGCCCGTAACCGGCGCCTTGCACAGTGGCTTCCGTGCCGTAGGTGCCGCCCGACACCATGAAGAAGGTGGCGGCGACCAGGGGCCACAAAGTGAGACGAGCAAATTTCTTTTTCTGGGGTTGGACCGCGGAGGGAACAAGTTGCGGCTTCCAGGAAGGGGCGCTAGCAGTTGCCAATTTCGACGGCTTCCTCCTTAAGCGACTCACTCTCACCACCGCGGCCGTTGTTCGCCGAGGCTCCCGGTGCTTGCGATTCCGGGGGTGCCGGTGGAGTTGGTTCGCAGTCGAAGAATACAGGCAATCGGATGCGGCGCAAGCAAAAATTTCAAGAAAAATTTGGCCAAGGGGCCATGGTCGGCTGGTGACGGGAGGCCGATGCGGCGGCGCGCGGATTTGATCCGCCCGCGCCGCAGCAAAAGCCGCCACTACTTCGCCTTCAGGATTTCCGTCAACACATCCGGCTTGCCGGCATCGCGTTCGAGGCGGGGATAACGCGGCCCGCCGCGATAGTCGAGTTTTACAGTACGGAAATAATCCGTGTTTTCCACCAGCAGTTCGATGGGATCGCCATTCTTCTGGGCGGCACGCAAAGCGGAGTTGAGCGCATCGCGGGCGCTGTCCAAATCGTCCGTGGCAAAGCGGCGGCCGTTGACCGCCAGCAGCTTCATGCCCGGCCCGATGCCGGCTTTGGCTGCCGGCCCTCCTTCGATGGTGTCGTCAATCGAGCCGTTATCGCGCAAAGCCAGGCCCAGCGAATAGCGCGCATCCACGGTATGGTTCTCGCCTTCATGCGCCGAGGTCAACGCAGACGGGGTATCGGTGAACGTAAGCTTCCACCCGCTGCCCTCGATGCCGCCCAACGGCGCGCCCGGCCCGTGGTTGGTCAGCCGCTCCGTCCAGAACGAACGCCAGTCGTAAGCCACAACCTGATTGAGGGTGGTGACCACA
>JBGQDM010000189.1:0-3540 GCA_041495845.1 Terriglobia bacterium
CCAAATGCCAAGGCGGGCCAGGTCATCTCGAAGAGGGTTTCGCCATCGTCGTCCCATGTGGTGTTCAACATGCCCAGAGCCTGATAGCGCTGCCCATCGCGAACGAAGTTGCGGATGTTGACATACGCGGTATCGAGGTCGGGCCAGATGACCTTCCAATTGATCGCGCCCGGAGCGACGAAGAGGCCCAGACCGGCGTCCTTGAACGGCTGCAGCAGTGGGTCGAATTGCGGTCTGGGTTCGTAGTCCCAGGGGATGGCGATCATTTCCTTGGGCAGAACATGCAGCAGTTCCGGATACTTGACTGCGATGTCGCCCCAGAACATCAACCGCTTGTGGTAGGGCTGAAGCAGGGTAGAAACCCGCTGCAGGTGCTCCAGGTAGACGCGACCGAGGCCAACCTGCTCGGCGCGAGCTTTGGTTTTTCCGCGACCTAACTCGAGGGTCTCGTCGGCACCGATATGGAGAAACGGGCCCGGAAAAAGCGGAACCAGTTCCGCATAGAGGCTTTGGATGAATTCGTAAGACTGGTCGTTTCCTGGCACCAGCACGTGGCCATGTGGCGTCTCCGCCAGTTCCGAATACTTCTCGTACTTCAACACTTGGTGCAAGTGGCCGAAGGCCTGCTGTTCGGGCAGGATGGTAACGAAGTATTTCTGAGCGTAGACCACCAGGTCGCGAATCTCGGCGGCGGTCAGCGAAGCTTCGCGCGGAGTAATCAGCGGCTGGCTGGAGAAGTCGAACACATGCTCCATATAAAGGCCGAAGAGATTGACCTTGTAGGCGGCCAGCGTTCGCACCTGCTTCTTCATGTATTCGAGCGTGGGGATAGGACCGCGGCTGATATCGTCCTGCACACCACGCCACATCATGCTGGGCCAGTCGCGAATGGCCACCGCTGGCGAAAAGAGCCGGTTGTCTTCGGCATGAAGCAACTGCCGAAAGGTTTGCGCAGCATAAAAGACGCCCTGCGCTGAACTGGCGGCCAGGATCGCACCGCCGGGAGTGACCCGCAGAATGTATCCCTGAGCGCCTAGCTCTGGGCCAGCGCGCAAACCATCTGCCTCCAGATGCGCGCGCAGGCTGCGGTCATCCAAACGCGCGAGTGAGATATCTCCGGCTCGATGGAGCGGGGTGCTGACTTCAATGGCGATGCGTAAACCGCTGCGTTCGCGAATCTCCTCCTGCAGCGTCTCGGCTGCAACCCGATCTTCGGCCCGGCTCATCAGGATGCGGGTGGCCGCGGTCAAAACAAAGCGACCTTCGCATAAGGCCACCTCTTTCGGAGCAGGCAGCAACTTGAGCGAGGCGTCGCCCCGCGCTCCAGCCGTAGCCAGAACCAGGAAAGCGGTGACGCACAAAAAGCCTAGAGGCTTGTTCATCAAACTGAGCACGGCTCCTGGTCCGTGATCAAGCGGGATCGAGGACCCGGACAACGCTGGCAGCGGTTCATCCGCCCGCGAACGCTTCCTTATTGACAACAAACGGCATCTTGGCCGGATCGCCGCCGTAGTTCCCCTCCAGGACGTCAATCAGTCCCTGCACGCAGCGCCCCGCCATGCCCTTGTTGGGGTCGGGAGAGAGGCGCGTGGTGCGGCCCGCGGAAGCAAAGTGCGGATAGAGGCGACAACGATCCTCGATGGCGGGATCGCGCAACGGCGAGTCGGCAGGCAGCGGCTCAGTTTCGTAGACATCCAGGGCGGCGCCGGCAATCCAATTTTCTTTGATGGCCCGGGCCAGGGCGCGTTCGTCAACTACTGGTCCGCGTGAGGTGTTAATTAAGTACGCGGTCGGTTTCATTTGCCGCAACGTAGTCTCGTTGAACAAGTGATAGGTGGGTGTAGCGCTTTCTCCAGCCCGCATCAGGGGCACGTGCACGCTAACAAAATCTGCCTGGCTGAGCGCCTCCGCCAGCGAGGTGTAGCGGATCCAGTTTTTGTGGGGCGACAAACCGCGAGCATGGCGCAGGTCTTGCATCTCCTGAATCCCGGCCACAAACTGATGGTTCTCATAGGCCGGGTCGTAGCAGAGAAAGTTCATGTCAAAGCCGAAGCACTTCCGGATCATGGCCAGCCCAATGCGTCCGGTGCCGATGATGGCGATGGTCTTGCCGGAAACTTCGTCGCCGAGAAAGGGCAGGAAGGGATGCCAGAAGCCCCAGCGATGTTCACGCAAGAGTTTTTCGCAGTCCCACATCCGACGAGCGACCGCGCCCATCAGGAAGAATGCGAACTCCGCGGTGGCGTCGGTGAGCACATCGGGGGTGTGCGTAAACGGAACGCCGGCACGATTGGCGTCGGCCCGGTTGATGTTGTCGAAGCCGACGGCAATCTGCGACACCACTTTCAGCGTTCCCTTGCCGGCGGCAAACAATTCGGCATCGACCTGATCGCGGAGGGTCGTGATCAAGCCATCCGCACCGGAGCGAAGTCGATCCAGAATCAGGCTCTTGGGCGGCGCTTCCGGCCCGGGGTAGACTTCGACTTCATAGCCCAACGTCCGCAGGCGATCCAGCGACTCGCCAATATCACAGGTGGCAAAAATGCGTTTTTTCTTTCCCATTCTCCATTCCCGGCAACGGCCTCGTATTCTACGCGAAGCGCACCCAGCGGCAAACTTGAAGCCGGCACTGGTAGAATCGCATCTATAAACTTGCATGCTGCCGCGTAATTTCCGCCCGCTGCTACCTTATCTGAAGAAATATCGCTGGGGATTCGTGTGGGGCACGTTGTGTGTGCTCTTCAACAACGGCATCTGGATCCTGTTTCCGCAGGTGATCCGCCGTGCTGTGGATGATCTCCACAGCGGCGTGACCCGGCACAAGCTGGCCACCTACGCCATGCTGCTGCTGGCGGTGGCGCTGACCAAGGGCATTTTCCAGTTTCTGACGCGCTGGATCGTGATTGGCATTTCCCGCGAGATCGAATTTGACATGCGGAACGATCTCTTCCGGCACCTGGAGCGCCTCTCTTATTCCTTCTATCAGCGCACGCGTACCGGCGACATCATGGCCAAGGCCACCAATGACCTGAACGCCGTGCGCATGCTGCTGGGGCCGGCGATCATGTACTCGGCGAATACAATCGTCTTCACGGCGGGCGCTCTGGCCTTCATGCTCACCATCAGCCCCAAGCTGACGCTCTACGCTTTTCTGCCGCTGCCGGTCACCAGCATCGTCATCCAGTATTTCGGACGCCAGATTCATGAGCGCTTCGAGCGCATCCAGGCCATGTTTTCCGACATCTCCGCGCGCGCCCAGGAAAATTTCTCCGGCGCCCGCGTGATCCGGGCCTACGTGCAGGAACAGGCGGAGATCGCCGCGTTTGAAGGCGCGAACAAGGAGTATATCCGGCGCAGTCTGGGCCTCGTCCGCTTAATGGGCATGCTATGGCCGACGCTCGAACTCATGCTCGGCGCTGCCGTCGTCATCGTCTTATGGCTGGGCGGACGCCTGGTCCTCCAGGGCCGCATGACGCTTGGCGACTTTGTTGCCTTCAACACTTACATGGTGCAGCTCATGTGGCCGGTCATCGCTCTGGG
>JBGQDM010000190.1:0-3494 GCA_041495845.1 Terriglobia bacterium
CTCAACACCGGTCTCGTGCAAGCCGCGCAGCACGCACGCCAGCGGCTCCGTCATGGCTGCTTCGTGGTAGCTGATGTCGCTGGGAATGGCCAGCATGTTGGTCTCGACAATGCGCCGGGGAATCCGGATGTATTCGGCATACGCCCCGTTGTTGAAGAGCAGGTCTTCGCAGAGATTTCCCTGGTGTTTGGAGCAGTAAAAACACATCTGGCAGGGTGCCGAATTCAGCGCCACCACCCGCATCCCGCACTTGAAGCGCGCTCCCGCTCCCACTTCCTCTACTACTCCAGCCAGCTCGTGGCCGAACAGCGCCGGGGGCACAATCATGCGCGCGTGGTAGCCGCGCCGGTAGACCTTGAGGTCCGTACCGCAGGTCAACGCCACCTGCACCTTGATCAGAACTTCCCCGTCGCCTACCCGCGGCACCGGTACCTGCTCAATTTTCACGTCCTCTTTGCCATAGAGGACGGCGGCCGTCATCTTTCTGCTCACTTCAGACTTCCTTCCCAGCAGCTCCCCGGCTGGACCACGATCTTCATGGAATCCGGCTGAGGATGCGCCGCCAGTTTCAGGGCCTCCACGCTCTTCGTCAAAGGAAACCGGTGGGAAATCAGCCGCTCCAACTCCATCTCCTTGCCGAAGACGAAACGCACTGACTCCGCCTGCAGGTCCACCGACGCGCTATAGGAGCCCAACAAAACCTTTTCGTCAACGCACACCGCCGCGGGATCAATGGTCGCTTCCCCGCGCGTGGTCTGCGCAAACAGTAGCACTCGACCCCCCGGACGCGCTGCATCCATGGCGGTGCGGATCAGTCCATTCCCACCCACCGCCACAATGACCGCGTCCGCGCCCCGGCCGTCCGTGCGGTGGCGCGCTTCCTGCACCACGTCCGTCCGTGACGCGTCCAGTAAATTTTCCAAACCAAAGCTTTCTGCCATTGTAAGCCTCTGCGGATACAGGTCGGAAGTAATTACACGCGCTCCCTGCCTCCGCGCCAGCCCCGCCAGCACGATCCCAATCGGCCCCTGGCCAATGACCAACACCGTTTCGTCCGGGCGCAAGCCCAGCGTCTCAATCCCTTTGATGCAGGTATTGGCCGGCTCGACAAAGCACGCCTGCTCGTAGGAAACATTCTCCGGGATCCGCTCCACCCCACGGCGCACAATCCAATCCATTACCCGCACATACTCCGCAAACCCGCCGCCGCTAGGCTCGAATCCGGCGGTGCATCCCACCCTCTTGTACGTCTCGCATTGGGCAAAAGTCTTGCTGTGGCAGTAGTAACAGCCTCCGCAAGGGATGTGGTGAAATGCAACCACCCGGTCGCCGGGGCAAAACTTGGCTACGCCTTCACCCACCGCAGCGACCATCCCCGCCGTCTCGTGCCCAAAAATTCTCGGGGCAGAATGTGACCCGGTGTGAATCTTCTTCAGGTCCGTGCCGCATATTCCGCACGTGTGCACCCGCAGCAACAGTTCCCCCGGCCCAATTTCCGGCACCGGCACCGTCTCCACGCGCACCTCATTCACGCCGCGATACACCGCCGCCAGCATGGCGGCCGGAATCTTGCCAGCGCGCGCTTCGACGGTCTGGGCTTCTACTAACGCCATACTCTTCCTGATCTTGAATCTGTCATCCTAGAACCTCTGCACTTCCTCTGTGTCCATAGCCCTCACTCCATGTCTCCAATTACCGCTTCCAAGTCCACACTCAGCGCCCGCGCCGCTAGCGCGCTGTTTCTCGCCATGCGCCACACCTGTCCCCACAGCCACGGCCGCAGCGCCATCGAACGTAAAAACTTTCCCGTCTGGAATTTCCCCTGGGCATCCACCACACCCTCAACCTGCGGCACTTCAAAATCCGCCTCATCGGAAATCGCCTTCACCGCGTTGAACGATACGCCCCGTGCCAGCGCGCCCTTCGCCACCGCCGCCGCCTCCATGTCCACCAACTGCGCGGCGTAGCTTGCCGCCAGCCTCCGCTTCTGTTCGACTCCCGCCACCGCTGGCACCGTCACCAACACATGTTCGCCACCGGCGCAGGAAACGCTGCTGCCATCCCCGGCGTCGACCACCTTGGCCGGCCGCACTACATCTCCTACGTGCAAGGCTTCGGTCAGCGCCCCGGCCAGCCCGGCAGAAATTACCACCGCCGGCCGGTACAACTCAATCGCCGCCTGGCAAGCGCGCCGCGCTGCTTCCGCTCCAATGCCTCCGCAGACCACCACCGCCCGCGCACTCTCAAAAAACTGAAACTGCCGTCCCCCGTGCTCTCGCGTCCTGCGTGCCCAACCGCTCACCAGCGGCCGAATCTCCCGCTCCAGCGCCGCCACAATCGCAATTCCTACCCCAGGCTTATCGACCACATTCTCCCGCCACAACCTTGGGTCTGCTTATCGTCTCCATGCCGCCAGGTTCTTCTCCGCGACCTCTGCGCCGCCTCAGCGTTCTCTGCGTTTTAAGGTTTTTTCGCTCTGCCCGCAATGCACCACCTTCACGCATACCCATGTTCACGAAACCACTCCGCTGAGCGCCGCAACGCATCTTCCACGGGCTGCGTCTTCCATCCCAGTTCCCGCTCCGCCTTCGCCGACGACACCCACATCTTCTTCCGCCCCATGCGCACCGCGTCAATCGTCGCGCGTGGTTCCCGTCCCAGCAGACGTCCGGTCACCAACTCGTCCACCACCCCAGCCGCCAGCGCAAAAAAGTACGGCAGTTTCACCCTCGGCGACGGCAGTCCGGTGATCGCACCCAGCTTGTCGAGGAGCTGTTTAAGCGTCAAATTCTCCCCGCCAAGAATGTAGCGCTCGCCGCTTCTTCCCTTTTCGAACGCCAGCACGTGCCCGCGTGCGCACTCGGTCGCATCCACCAGGTTCAATCCCGTATCCACGTATGCGGGAAATTTCCGTTTCAGAAAATCGACCACGATGCGCCCCGTCGGGGTGGGCTTGATGTCGCGCTCGCCCACCGGCGTGGTGGGATTCACAATCACCACATCCTGACCGCCCCGCGCCGCTTCAAACGCCGCCTGCTCGGCCAGAAACTTTGACCGCTTGTAATGGCCGATCATGTCCGCCAGCGCCACCGGTGACGCTTCATCCGCTGGTCGCCCGTTGGCCGTAAACCCCATTGTGGCCACGCTCGAAGTGTGCACGAATCGTCGCACCCCCGCCGCCCGCGCCGCCGCCAGCAGCCCGCGCGTGCCTTCCACGTTCGCCTGGTACATGGGGTGCGGGTCGGGGATCCATAAGCGGTAGTCCGCCGCCACGTGAAACACCGCCTCGCAGCCAGAGAGCGCCGGACGCAGTTGCTGGGGCTGGCACAGGTCACCTTCGACGCGCTCGCCCGCAATCCCCTCCAAGTTCCGCAGATTACTCGACCGCCGCACCAGCAGGCGCAACTCCGCACCCTGCTCAGCCAGCACTCGCGCCACATGACTGCCCAGAAAACCCGTCGCCCCAGTAAGGAAAACTTTCATCGTAGCGCCGC
>JBGQDM010000191.1:0-3424 GCA_041495845.1 Terriglobia bacterium
CAGCGATCAAGTGTGCCAGCTTGTATTTCGGGCTGAAGGTGGCAACCCGCGGCGCGGGCTCGGTGGGCT
This sequence comes from Terriglobia bacterium, assembly GCA_041495845.1. Classification (GTDB taxonomy): domain Bacteria; phylum Acidobacteriota; class Terriglobia; order Terriglobales; family Acidobacteriaceae; genus JBGQDM01. The sequence continues at coordinate 70 of JBGQDM010000191.1, forward strand.
CGGCCTGCTTGGTGAAGCCTGCCCCTGCCGGCGTCGGCTCGGGCACGAACACCCAGATGAAGTCGTCGTGCTCTTCGCAGGCATAGCTGCCCGCGTAAATACGATCCACCTTCAACTTCTGGTCGGAGGTGAGTGACGGGATCAGTTGGCACTGCCCGCTGTGGCAATCAAATTTCCAGCCGTGGTAACAGCACTCCACCTGCTGGCCGTCGAACCACCCTTCGGAAAGGGGCATGCCGCGATGCGGGCAGGAGTCACGCAGAGCAAAAGCCCGGCCCTCGCTATCACGGCCCACTACCAGGGGAATCCCCAGCAGCAGAGTATTGGTGAGCTTCTTTCGGCTGACGGCCTCTCCCGGCAACACGCGATACCAGAAGCCATAGAGGAATTGCGCATCCGGTGTCTGGCGCTGCGGGCTGTCGAGTTCGGGCATGGACAGGTTCCAGCTTATCGTTTGCTGGAGGAAGCGTCGAGGCCGGTGTGCACTGGCTGACCAGTGGCCATCGGGAAATTCTTCACACCCGCGGCGCCACCACATACGTCGAATAGCAGAGCATGCCCTTCTGCCGGTGTTCCAGGTTCAGGTTGACCGCGATCTTGCTGCTCTCCAGCGGCAGGGTCACCGGCTCGGACACCTTCACCTCGCGCGTGAGCTTCCTGCCGTTTTCCGTGACTTCCTCCTGCCGCACCTGCTCCACAAAATAAGCGACGCTGGGCGGTGTCTGCGTTTGCTCCGCTCCCCAGGTGTTGGCCACGCTCCCTTTCAGCCGGCTGTCAGATGAATAGGTGCGGGAGAGAATGGTGCCGCCCAGAATGGCCCAGGCGATGGTGGTGCAGATGAAAATGAAAACGAGCGCGGCGATGCGTTTGGTCATGCGAGAAGCCTCCGCAGGCGAGAGCAGATTAACACCGAGTACTTTGTTATGTGAAGCATTAAAATGACCACTATGTGCACGCCGGAACGTTCCCGTGCGGTTCCAGAGGCCGTAGGCAAAACTCAATCTTTTCAGTAACTTCCGATTGTTACTACGGTGGTTCAGCGCCCTTTAGTCAGATTGTCCCCCCACCCCCCGGGCCCTATAATCGTTTCACTCTGGTTCAGTTTCTCCGTCAGGTTTCCGGGTAGGTGAGGCCGCAGTGGAACTCTGTCCAGCGGCGGAAAGAGCCCGGTTTAATGCGTAAGCGCCTGCAAATCGTCCTGATGACTGTTGCCTCCGCGACTTCCCTTTTCTCCGTCCTGCCGCGTGCCTTAGCGGCGAGCGGAGACGTCGACCCCTCCGGCTCCATTACCGTGAGCCGCGAACACGGGCACCTGGTTTTTACCAACGACGGCGTCCGCCAGCCTGCGCCCCGGGTTGAACCGGTGGCCGCGCGGCAACCTCGACTGGAATATTGGAGCAACCACGAGAAGCGCTGGAAACCAGTTCCGCCAGCGGGCCGCAGCATCAAGGCAGCGCGCTCCGCCGCAGCCGAGGTCAGCGAGATGCTGGCCAGCCACGATAGTGCCGTGCCCAGTTCCCTGCCCGCTTCCGCCCAAGACGTGGACGACGCCATCGTCGCATCCGCCCGCCGCCACAACGTGGATCCCAACCTGGTGCGCGCGGTGGTCAAAGTGGAATCGAACTTCAATCCGCATGCGGTGTCGCGCAAAGGCGCCATGGGCCTGATGCAGCTCATGCCGGGCACCGCAAGACAGTTGCAAGTAACCAACCCATTTGATCCGCAGCAGAACGTGGACGCCGGCGTGCGCCACCTGAAAAAGTTGATGGAAGACTTCGGCGGAGACCTGCGCCTGAGCCTGGCCGCCTACAACGCCGGTCAGGGTGCGGTCATTCGCAGTGGCGGCGTTCCCCGCTTTTCGGAGACCCGCAACTACGTCAACCGCATCACAGCTTTGTACAGCAGTGGCAACGTTTCGTTATTTCCCGGCGGCATGCGCTACCAGCCGGTACGGGCGTATCGTGATTCCCAGGGCGTTCTAAACTTTACCAATACCGAGTAAACCGCATCCCACGCGGGATGCACGCGGCAAAAGAGTTGGGTAGGGGAAAGAAAGACAGGTTCGACTCTTGAAGCGCTTGCGTATGAGGACTGGCCGGGGCTGCTGCCTGGCAGCGGCCGTGTTGTTGCTGCTGGCGCCGGCTGCGGAAGCCCGCCGGCACCGCCCGGAAGGCTGGGCGCGGCAGCAGTTCGCCAGCGCTGAGAAGATGCGCGAGGCGCTGAACGGCCGTCCCACCGAAGAACGTTCCCGCCGCGAATACCAGCGCGTGATTGACGCTTACCGCCGGGTCTATCTAGGCTCGCCTATTTCGGCCAAGGCCGACCCCAGCGTGGTTGCCACCGGCGAATTGTTGGTGGAAATGGGCCGGCAATTCGAAGACGCGAAAATTCTGCGCTCCGCCATCGAGCAGTATCAATTTCTGCGCCGTGAATATCCCGGCAGCCGCTACCGCTTTGATGCCCTCTTCACCATCGGGCAAATTTACAAGGACGACCTGGACGATACCGGCCGGGCACGGGAAACATTCGAGGAATTTCTGCGGCGCTATCCCCGCCACCGGCTGGCGGAGCAGGCACGCCAGGAACTCTCGGAGCCGGTGCAGGCTGCTGCCACACGTAAGCCGCTGACGCACACCGACAGCAAGCCTGGCAACAAGACGGACAAGGACATCCAGCCGCCTATCGCCAACGACGACGACAGCTCTGCGGAAGACTCCGACGAAAGCGCCGCCCCGGGCAGTAGTGTTGGCAGGCCGCGGGTCACGGGAATTCGCCACTGGTCCACGCCCGGTTACACCCGTGTCGCCATTGATCTGGAACAGAAAGTCGGTTTCGCGTCGCAGCGAATCTCTGATCCGGACCGCATCTTCTTCGACCTCCGCGGCACGCGTTTGAGTTCCACGTTGGTGGGCAAGACGTTCGAAGTGGGCGACGGCTTTCTCAAGAAGATTCGGGTCGCCCAGTTCAGCAGTGACCGCACGCGCGTGGTGCTGGAGGTGGAGAGCCTCTCCGCCTATGAGGCATTTCTGCTCCCGAATCCTTACCGGCTGATCATTGATATCCATGGAAAAGACACTCATGGGAAGGACGCCTCTAGAAAGAGCCGTGGGAAGGAGGGACAGGGCCTCGACACGCCCGCAAAGGGAGCTGGCAACGCGGCTTCTGGCGCCTCCACGCAGGAACAAGAGGGTGATGATGCTGCTGCCTCTGTGGCGTCCGCATCGAAGAAAGCCGCGGCGGCCCCGGCGACGGAAAAAGTAAGAGTGACGAACGCCCCGGTGAAGGCGGCAGCGGCCAAGACCCCGCCACCATCCGACCCAGATACGGAAGCTACGGATACGGACGACGCAAAGCC
>JBGQDM010000192.1:0-3379 GCA_041495845.1 Terriglobia bacterium
GTGCACGTCATGACTGGCCTGCAGGCTCAGCCAGAACTGCGGGCTCGTGCCAAAATACCGCGCCAGCAAGACCGCGGTTTCCGCGCTCACCGCCCGGCGCTCCAGCACGACATCGTTGATGGTGGGGGCCGACACGTGGAGCTCCCGGGCCAGCCGGTGGGGCGACAGATGCAAAGGCCGGAGAAACTCCTCGCGCAGGATTTCTCCGGGATGGACGCTCCAGCCTGCGGGACTCTTTCTCGTGATGCTCATACCACGCTCTCCCTAGGTTTCAGTGATAATCCGTGATCTCGACATCGTAGGCGTCACCATCGCGGAAGACGAAGCAGACACGGAACTGGGCATTGATCCGAATGCTGTGCTGTCCGGCGCGATCGCGGTGCAACTCCCCCAGCCGGTTTCCCGGCGGCAGCTCCAGGTCCTGCAGACGGGTGGCGCTATCCAGCATGGCCAGCTTGCGCCGGGCCGCCGCCCGCAGACCAGCCGGAGGCATGCCCTTGCTCTTGCCCGTCCTCCAGAAGCGTTCCGTGCCGCGGTCAGCGAAGCTTCGGACCATCTGCAGGGTAGAGTGTAACGCGATCCGTTATTAACGTCAAGTGTTAGGTTGACCCCAGCAAACTGAGCGATGGCGGTCAGACTGGCATTAAATACCAATAACTGTCATAATATGGCATGCCGATGTCGTCGATGAACATCTCATTACCCGAAGAACTGAAGGCGTATGTGGCAGAGCAGACCGCGCGCGGTTACAGCACGCCGAGTGAATTCGTGCGCGAACTGATCCGGCAGGACCGGAAGCGACGAGCGCGCGAGCGGCTGGAAGGGGCGTTGCTCCAAGGGCTGGATTCTGGTGCTCCCGTTCCGGCCGACAAGAAATTCTGGGCTGACCTTCAGCGGGACGGTGCCGTCGCTGTGACCGCAAAGAAAAAGCTGGTCAAGGCGGCAAAAGCAAAATGACGCCGCCCGTGAGGTTCTACCCACGGGCCCGCCACGATTTGCTCGAACTCACCACCTACCTGACCGAACAGGCCGGCGTGGATGTTGCCGATCGGCTGCTGCAAGCCGTTCACTTTGCCACTGCGGCGCTTGCCCGGCAGCCACGCATGGGCAAACTTTTTGAAACCACAAGGCGCATCTGGCGGGCATGCGCTGGTTTCCGGCATCCCCTCCGTTCATCAATTACCTGATCTTCTACCGGCCTGCCAAGCAGGGGATCGAGGTCGTCCGTGTCTTACACGGCGCCCGCGACGTGGAGGAGATGGTTGACGACCCCGCGGGCTGATTGTCTTCGTTGTAAAATCAACGATTACTCTGTCACCCACACTTTCCCCAGCATGACCGACGACCAAAAACCCGCCGTACGCGACGAGCGCTACGATCCCCAGCAGATCGAACCGAAGTGGTATAAGCGTTGGCTGAACGATGAAACGCTCTACGAAGCCGAAAGCAACACCGCCAAACCGAAATACTACGTGCTAGAAATGCTGCCGTATCCCTCGGGCGCGTTGCACATGGGGCACGTGCGCAACTATGCCATTGGCGATGCTTTGGCGCGCTACATGTGGATGAACGGCTACAACGTGCTGCATCCCATGGGCTGGGACTCGTTCGGATTGCCGGCGGAAAATGCGGCCATCAAGAACAGCACGCCGCCGCGACAGTGGACCTTGGCCAACATTGCCAACATGAAAGCGCAGATGAAGCGCCTGGGCTTTGCCTACGATTGGAAACGCGAGGTGACCACCTGCCTGCCGGAGTACTACCGCTGGAACCAGTGGTTTTTTCTGAAGTTCTACGAGCGTGGGCTGGCCTATCGCAAGAAGAGCAAAGTGAATTGGTGTCCGGAATGCGCCACGGTGTTGGCCAACGAGCAGGTGGCGGGCGGTTTCTGCTGGCGGCATGAAACCACGCCGGTCATTCAGAAAGAGTTGGAGCAGTGGTTCCTGCGCATCACAAATTACGCCGACGAGTTGCTGGCGGGCATGGAGCAACTGGCGGGCTGGCCAGAGAAAGTTCGCGTGATGCAGCGCAACTGGATCGGGCGCAGCCAGGGCGCGGAGGTGGACTTCAAGCTGGACGGCGCCGCCGGGCCGTACGGCGCGGCCATCCGCGTATTCACCACGCGGGTGGACACGATTTATGGAGCAACGTCGGTGCAGTTGGCGCCCGAGCATCCGCTGGTGGCGGACTTGGTGGTGGCGAATCCGGGGCTGGGTGCCGAAGTCGCTGCCATGTTGGCGGAGCAGAAGAAGGCACGCGATGCCGGCGATCTCGGCGACATCGAAAAGCATGGCGTCTTCACCGGGCGTTACGCGATCAATCCCTACAACGCTGAGAAAGTTCCCATCTGGGTGGCGAACTACATTCTGATGGACTACGGCACGGGCGCGATCATGTCGGTGCCGGCGCACGATGAGCGCGATTTTGAATTTGCGCAGAAATACGGCATTACCATCCGGCCGGTGATTGAAGCTGCCGGAGTGAGCGAGCAGCCGGCGCTTCCGTTTACCGGCATCAACGGGCGTTTGATCAACTCCGGCCCGTTTAACGGACTGGTTTGCGAAGAGGCGATCCGCAAGATGACTGCACATGCGGAGCAGCAAGGGTTTGGCAAGACTGCGGTCACCTACCGCTTGAAGGACTGGGGAGTTTCACGGCAACGCTACTGGGGCACGCCGATTCCCATGCTGTACTGTGCGAGGTGCGGCATTGTTCCAGTGCCAGAGAATGAGTTGCCGGTGATTCTGCCTGAGAACGTGGAGATTACGTTGGCGGGTGCATCGCCGCTGACCCGGACGCCGGCATTTCTCGACGCGAAATGTCCCAAGTGTGGCGGGGTGGCGCGCCGCGAAACCGACACCATGGACACGTTTGTGGATTCGTCCTGGTATTTCTATCGCTATTGCGATGCCCGCAACGACCGCGCGCCTTTTGATCCCGCGACGGTGGCGTATTGGTTTCCGATTGACCAGTACATTGGCGGGGTGGAGCACGCGATTCTTCACCTTATCTACTCGCGCTTCTGGACCAAGGTGATGCGCGATATGGGTCTGGTGAAGAATTCTGAACCGGCGGAGCGGTTGTTTACGCAGGGCATGGTGATCAAAGATGGCGCCAAAATGTCCAAAAGCCTGGGCAATGTGGTGGCGCCGGACGAAATGGTGGCGCGCTTTGGGGCCGACAGTGCGCGCATGTACAGTTTGTTCGCAGCGCCGCCGGACCGCGAACTCGACTGGCAGGAGACAGGCATTGAGGGCGTGCAGCGATTTCTGTCGCGCGTGTATCGCCTGGTGGTGCGCCACGCCAAGCCGGAGCAGGCGGAGTGGCGGCAGCCGGTGCCGGCGGAACTTGGGCCGGTGGCGCGCGGTTTGCAACGCAA
>JBGQDM010000193.1:0-3332 GCA_041495845.1 Terriglobia bacterium
ACTCAGGCGCAGGATGCGCTGGCCCGGGCGCAGGAGAATTACATCCTCGCGCTGGCTCGCCACGTGAGCGCGAAGCTTGCACTCGCTCGCGCTGCTGGCGGCGCGGAACAAAATGTCGACAACTATCTGGGGGCCCAATGAAACGCATTTACATTCTCATTCCGCTGGCCGCCGCCATCGCCGCCGTTTTCTATTTCTATCCGCGCTGGCAGAGCGATCATGCGCCCATCACCCAGCTCCGCCTCTCCGGCAATATCGAGGCCCATGAGACGCAGCTCAGTTTCAAAATTCCTGGACGCGTTGTTGACCTGCCGATTCAGGAAGGCCAATGGGTGGAGTCCGGGGCGCTCATCGCGCGCCTCGACGACGGCGATCTTCGCCAGCGTGTCAGCGTTGATCAAGCGGCATTGCACGTCCGCGAATCCAATCTCGCTTTAACGGTCTCCGGCACGCGCCACCAGGAAATCGCCGCTGCCCAGCAGGCGGTACTGCAGGCCCAGGCCGATCTTGACCAGCGCCGGCTCGACTTCGAGCGCACGCAGAAACTCTTTGCCAAGGACGCCATCTCCGCGCAGGACCGTGACGTTGCCGAAAATGCTTTGAAGCGTGCCCAGGCCGTCGTGGAGCAAACCCGGCAGCGCGCCGATCAAGCTGCTGAAGGTGCGCGCAAGGAAGAGATCGCGGTGGGTCAGGCCAACGTTCATCAGGCCCGCGAAAGCCTGGCCCTCTCCCACATCAATCTGGAGTACACGCAGTTGCAAGCTCCGAATGCCGGCGTCATCGTCGTGCGTCAGGCGGAGCGCGGCGAGGTGATCGCTCCCGGCACGCCCATCGCCACGCTTGCCGACCTCGATCACGTGTGGCTGCGCGCCTATGTGAGTGAAACCGATCTTGGCCGCATTCGTTGGGGCCAGAGCGCCGCCATCCACACCGACACTTACCCCGGCAAGACGTATACCGGCCGCATCTCTTTCATCTCGCCCCAGGCCGAGTTCACACCCAAGAGCGTGCAAACGTCGCAGGAGCGGGTCACCCTGGTCTACCGCATCAAGATTGATCTGGAAAATTCGAGTCACGAACTGAAGCCGGGAATGCCCGCCGATGCCGTCATTGATCTCGCCGCAAGTCCAGCGCCAGCAAAATGAAGATGGATTCCAATGCGCCCATTCAGGTGTCCGACCTGAGCCGGAGTTTTCCCGGCGTGAAGGCGGTAGATTGTCTTACTTTCGAGGTGCGCAGCGGAGAAATCTTTGGCTTAGTCGGTCCCGACGGTGCGGGTAAGACGACCACCATGCGCATGCTGGCGGGGATTCTGCCGCCCGATGCCGGTTCAATCACGGTGGCCGGGTGCAACGTCATTCGTGATCCCGAAGCGGCCAAGCACCACCTCAGCTACATGCCCCAGCGCTTTGGGTTATATGAAGACCTGACGGTGGAGGAGAACATTCGTTTCTACGCCGACCTTTTCGGCGTGAAGCGCGCCGAGCGGGAACTTCGCTCCGCCGAACTGCTGACTGCCGCCGGCATGGCAGAATTTCGTGCGCGGCTGGCCGGCAAACTCTCCGGCGGCATGAAGCAGAAGCTCGGCCTGGTCTGCGCCCTCATTCATCGCCCGCGCGTCATCCTGCTGGATGAGCCTACGAATGGCGTAGACCCGGTCTCTCGGCGTGATTTTTGGCGCATCCTCTATGCGCTGGTGGCTGAGGGCGTCGCCATTCTTACTTCTACTGCCTATCTTGACGAAGCCGAACGCTGCCATCGGGTGGCGCTGATGCATGAGGGCCGGCTGCTTTTTTGCGACACGCCGGCACAACTCAAATTGCGGTTGCGCGACCGGGTGCTCTCCGTCACCAGTGGCGAGCCGCGCCGCTTGCGCGAAGCTCTTCTCGGTGCGGAGGGTATCACCAGCCTGGTGCTTACCGGCGATGGAGTGCATCTTGTGGTGGATGACGCCGCGCACCGCAGCGCCGAATTCCGCCTCCGCCTGGCTCAGGCCGGAGTTGCGTTTGATTCCATGCAGCCCGTTACCGCCAGCATTGAAGACCTGTTTGTAGCGACGGTGAATCGCGGAGATGCCGCATGAACGCCGCTGCCTCCGTCGTGGTCGAGGACCTGGTTAAGCGCTTCGGCGATTTTGTGGCGGTGGATGGCGTCAGCCTGGAGACGCGCCGCGGCGAGATTTTCGGTTTCCTCGGCCCCAACGGCGCGGGCAAGTCCACCACCATCCGCATGTTGTGCGGCCTGCTGCGTCCCACGTCAGGCCGAGCCACCGTCGCGGGTTTCGATGTGGCCCGCGACCCCGAATCCGTGCGCCAGAACATCGGCTACATGTCGCAGAAATTCTCACTCTACAACGATCTCACGGTGATCGAAAACCTGCGCCTCTTTGCCGGTCTCTACAGCGTTCCCCGGCAGGCGCTCGATGAACGTATTGCCTGGGCTCTCGAGATGGCCACACTGCGCGGGCACGAAAACAAGATTACCGGCGAGCTTCCCGGCGGCTGGAAACAGAAGCTGGCGCTGGGCTGCGCCGTGCTGCATCGTCCGCCCATTCTTTTCCTTGATGAACCAACTTCTGGTGTGGACCCCATTTCGCGCCGCACCTTCTGGGACCTCATTCACCAGATGGCACACGATGGTGTTACCGTTTTCGTCACCACGCACTACATGGACGAAGCGGAGTACTGCAATCGTTTGGCGCTGATCTTCCGCGGCCGCATGGTGGCGCTGGGCACGCCGAGGGAACTGAAACAATCGGCCATGAAAGGCGACCTGCTTCTACTGGAATGTGACCCGCTTGGCGAAGCGATTGCTGCCGTGGAAAACGCCCCGGGTGTGATTGACGCCGCCGTCTTCGGCAATTCGCTGCATCTGGTCGTGACCGACGCGCGCACCGCGATTCCACAGCTGACCAGTTTTCTCGCCGCCCGCAACCTGCAAGTGGTCCGTCTCGAACGCATTCGCCCGAGCCTCGAAGATGTCTTCGTCGCGCTCACCACCGATCGCTCCACGCCCTCAGGTTCCCGTCCGCCGGCCGGAGGTCGCGCATGAGCTTCACGCGCTTTCTCGCCATCGCCCGCAAAGAACTCATCCAGATTGTCCGCGATACCCGCTCGCTCGGCATCGTGCTGGTCATGCCCATCGTGCTCATGCTGCTTTTCGGTTACGGCGTCTCGCTCGACTTCAAGCACATTCCTGTCTACGTCTTTGATCGCGACAGCAGCCAGCGCAGCCGGGACCTGGTGAAAGAGTTTCAGTCCACCCAATACTTTGACGTGATTCGCGCCGTGGACAACTACGCTGACCTCATTGCCGCGCTTGATTCAGGCAGC
>JBGQDM010000194.1:0-3138 GCA_041495845.1 Terriglobia bacterium
ACCGGCAGATGAGCGCACTGGTATCGGACGGGAATTTTGATGAGGCCAAAGTGCGCGCTCTGGCTTCGCAGCAGGCGCAGGCCATGACCGAGCTAATGGTGCAAAAAGCACGCATTCATGCGCAAATGGTGGCGCTGCTGACGCCGGAACAAAAAGCCAAACTGACAAAGTTCATGGAGCGCAGACACAATCGCATGCGGGAACACATGGGCATGCACGAAGGCATGGGCGGAGAGTCGGAGGGGCCGGCGCAGTAGGGAAGTTTCTTTTGCGAGGAGGGTAGGGCGGGCTGCGGCTCGCCCCTTTTTTTTGCGCGAAGAAAAAGGGACTCTCGGCTGCGTGCCGCATGCCACAATCACCCGATGAGTCTGCGCGAGAAAATCGTGGCGGAAATCCAAGCGCGCGGGCCCATTCCGTTTTCCCGTTACATGGAGATGTGCCTGTACGATCCCGAACTCGGCTACTACAGCCGCGCGGCGGAGAAATTTGGCAAGGCGGGGGATTTCTTTACCTCCAGCGATGTGCATGCCGTGTTCGGGCGGTTGTTGGCGCGGCAGTTCGAGGAAATGTGGCGGGCACTGGGTTCGCCGGCGCGGCTTGAAGTGGTTGAGTTTGGCCCGGGGCGCGGACTGTTCGCCAGCGATGTGCTCGATTGGGCGGCGAAAAGTTTTCCGCAGTTCTTTGCTGCGGTGCATTATCGGCTAGTCGAGAGTTCGCCCGCGCTGCGCACGCGGTTGCGGGGAACACTGGCGGCGCATCTTGCAAGCGGCAAGGCTTCCGTCTCGGAGGGCGCGACGCTGCCGCGCAGTACTACTCCTGTGATTGTCTTTGCCAACGAGTTTTTCGACGCGCTGCCGGTGGAAGTCGTCACGGCGGAGGGGGAAGTGCGCGTGGGGGTTGAGAACTCTCGTCTGGTCGAGCGCTGCGTTCCCGTCACCCCGCCCGTGCTGGAATTTCTGAATCGCTACGGCGTGCACCCGGAGACCCACGAACGCGTGGAGGCCGGGCTGGCGGCCCAGACAGCTATGAGCGAGATCGCATCTACCGTCGATCGCGGTTTCATCATCGTGATTGACTACGGCTACACGCGAGCGGAGCAGTTGGCTGGGCGCCATCGCGGGACGCTGCGAGCGTTTCGGCAACATTCCATGAGTGCCGATGCATACGAAGCGCCGGGCGAACAGGACCTGACCGCGGATGCAAGCTTCACCGCACTAGCGGAGGCTGCGGAAGCGCACGGCCTGCATGCTGCCAAAGTGTTGACGCAGTCACAGTTTCTGATGGGCATCGGCGAGGCCAACCGGTTTGCTGACGCTTTTGCCGATTGCCGCTTGCCACAGGAGCGCGCCAAGGTCGCGTTGCAACTCAAGCATCTGGTGACCCCGGCAGGCATGGGAGAAAGGTTTCAGGTGCTGGTGATGAGCAGAGGGCTGCCAGACCAAACGCTGGAGGGCTTGAGTGGCCTGCGTTTTGGCCGGGAGTAAGGGACAATCGGCGCAGCCCTAGCTGCTCTTCTCTTTCCCATACGGCTGCTGCAAATATTTCCGGGCTTCGTCCAGCGCGCCTTCCGCGTTGTCGTTGGTTTGCATCGCCTGGCGGTATTCATTCGTCGCACGTTCGCGTTGACCGGTGACGTCGAAAATCTTGCCTAGCTGCACATGGCTCCAGACTTCCGTCCAGCGCGGTTCGCCATCGCCGTTCAAGCAGTCGCGATACGCGTTGGCCGCGGCCTGGTAGTTGTGCTGGAGAAAGAAAACCTCGGCGATGCGGTAATGCGCCAGTGAGCTGTTCTTGTTGGCGTCGAGCGCCTTCTGGAATTCGCGCAACGCTTCCGCTAAATCGCCTTGCTGCACCAGTTGCTGTCCGCGCAGGATGGCGGTGCGCAGGCGCAGGTCGGAAGAGTTCTTGAGCACCCGGTCGTCGGGATCAACCACGATGCGGCGCGGCCGACCGAACGTCTCCAGCGTAAACGGTGAACTGGTGCCGACCACCTCGATCCGCTTTTCTTCCGTCTTGCCGTCGGTATCAATGCGCAACGTCACCGGCATGCGGAACAAGTCGAGGTCCTGTGAAATTTCGCCGACCGTGCGAAAGCCCTTGTTGCTGCCCAGCCGATAGACGGTGTACTTGGTCTTGAATTCCGGCGCGCCGGTGGAATCCAGCCACTGCGAGAAAAACCACGTGAGCGCCTCGCCGTGATGAGACTCAGCTTCCTTGCGGAAATCGTCGCCGGAAGCCGACTTGCCCGCAAACTTCAGCGCAAAGCCGCGCATCGTGTTTTCGAAGCGCTCATCGCCCATCACGTAGCGCAGCATGTGGAAGATCATGCCGCCTTTGTCCGTGGAGAGCGACTGGAATTCAGGCGAATAGGGATCGAGCTTACCCAGGTTGGCGAGCGGCACGCTGTCATACGCGAGGGATCCGACCGCCATGTCTTTCGCAACTTCGTCGTAGCCCGCTTCACCGACCGCGTGCTCCACGTATTTGGCTTCTGAAAAGCGCGCCACGCCGTCGACCAACCACCAGTCGTCGCGGGCTGCCGGAGCCACGCTCAGGCCCCACCACTGGTGGGCAATATTGTTGGCGAGCAAGCGATAGTTCGTCTTCGGACCGACCGCGCGGGTAGAGATGGCGGCAATCTCCGGCGCCCACACGGAAGGCACGGTGTCGTCGGGTAGCTCAACCACTTTGAGATTGGGCGAGAGCGCCGGACCGTACTGGGTGGTGAAGTAGAGCAGGGCCTTGCCCGCTGTTTCCCCGTATACGGCTGCGTACTGCTGATGCGCGGGCTTGAAATAGACCGTGATGTTGGCGCCGGTTTCCGCCGGTTTGGTTTCCTGGAAAACGCCGGCAATGATGGTGCCGGGAAAACTGGGTTTGTCCCAGGTGAAAGTCCAGGTCTTCTGCGGCAAGCCAACCACGGGAGCAGGGGCAGCGCCCTTTTTCGGCGTCGGCGTCACTGGGGCGGTGTTCACCACCACGGGTGTCCCACTGCCAATGGCCAGCAAGTGGGCGGGCATGGTCAGCCGGATGGTAGACGTGAAGCGATTGATACCGTAGTTGGCCACCGGAAACCAGCGCCCGGCGTAGAAGAGGCAAGTGGTGTCGTCATTGATGGACGCCAGTTTTACGCCCGGG
>JBGQDM010000195.1:0-3076 GCA_041495845.1 Terriglobia bacterium
GCCGGGCGTAACCGGGCTCTTATCCATGCTCTCTTCCAGGTCCGCAGCGGAGCGCAAGGTGGAGAGCGCTTCGTCGCCTTTACCTCTTTTCCCGAAGACCCAGGCAGCCACTTCCCGGCGCTGCACTTCGATCTGGTTCGCCCAGTACTGGTTGCCTCGTGCCGTCGCCTGATCGCGGAGCATAGCCAGAGTCTTCTCCGCCATCGCCGCACGCTCCAGATTCCCGGAGCGTGCGCTGCCCAGACCCACCGCCAGCCAGGTGATCGCCTGCGCCCAGGGTGCGCCTCCCCCCCGTGCTGTCAGCTTGCCTGCCTCCTCCCAGTTTCCCAATTCAACGGTATAGCGAGCAGGAATGGCGGCGAGAGCGTAATCGCCGGTGAGTGTCAGACCGGCAAGCGGCGGAAGAGCTTGCATTTCATCGAGCACTGCCTTGGCCAGCTTCACACGGCCGCTCTGGAGATAGGCGTACTCCAGGTAGTCCATGGCGTGGAGGCGTTGATCGCGGGCTTCGCCGTTGGTCGAGCCAGCTTCCGCGGCGGCGGCAACTTCTGCCGCACGGGTGTTCGACGCGATGGACTCGTCCCAGGAACCGACGCGGGTAAAGATGTGCGACGGCATGTGTTGCGCATGAGCGGAAGCGGGCGCGATCTTCGCATAGGCGCGCGCGGCCCCCAGTCCCTCGGCTGCCAGCACCGGATTGTCATAGCAGTGAATGAGGTAATGGGCCACGCCGGGATGATGCGGCAGCTTCCGGAAAAGGGGCGTCAGAATTTCGCCGCACCGGCGTTGATTGGCAAACGTCTTGTCGGTCTTGGGCGCGGTGATGGCCAGGCTGAGGGCGTGAAAGATGGCGGCTTCGTCGTCCTGGGGGTAAGCCTTCTGCAGTTCGCCCATTTTCTGCTCGAAGGCCCGGCCGCGTGCTGCCGGGTCGCTGACATCCTCGCGATAGATTTCCGCCAACGCGCTGATGTAGGCCTTCTCCCGCGCCGTGGTGGCGGGATTGGAGCCTGCAATCTGCTGCGCTTTTTGCAGGGCGGCGCGTCCGGCGGCAACATCGCCGTTTTCCCAAAGCCCGTGGTAGTGGGACATGGCGATGCCCCACGGTGCCATGGCGCACTGCGGATCAGCAGCGGACACACTGGCAAATGCTGCCCGCGCCTGCTCGTACTGAAACGAATGCAGCAGCGCGACTGCACGATCCAGCGGGGCGGCACTGGCCTTGGCGCAGGAGTTGGCGAAATGCACGGAACCAACTTCCTGTTCGGAAAGCTCATGGCGATGTTGCTGGTCAGCCCACGCGGGCGCGGCCAAAGCCAGGGACAAGACGAGAAAATGCGGCAGGATGCGCACGGAACTGTACCCCCCTCTGGAGATGCCAGAAGTCTACCGCGTGCGAGGCACCTGGCTGCCGAATTTCTCCTCGCAAGCGGCAACGCGCCCGATTTAGAAGTAGGAATTCCAGGTGTAGCGCATGCCGTAGTCGGCCAGCGAAAGCACGAGCAGCACGAACAAGAAGAAGATCGCCGACAGCACCACCACCTTGGTCATCTTCTCGCTGGTGTACTTCACGTGCATAAAGATCAGGAAGACGAGCGTGGCTTTGAAGGTGGCGATGCCGAGCGCCACGATCGTGTTTAAAGGGCCCAGATCAATCAAGGCCACCCGCCAGGTCACAAAAGTAAGAAACAGCAGCGTGGACCCGATCAACAGGTACAGCTTCCAGGAGACGACGTGATGCTCGGTATGGTTGGACATAGTTGGGCTCACGGGTGACGGCTGATCAGATAAAGCAACGGGAACAAGTAAATCCAGATCACGTCTACAAAGTGCCAGTACAGGCCGATGTTCTCCACCGGCGTGTAGTAGGCTCCGGAATATTTTCCAGCCAAGGCGGTCAGAATCAGATACGTGAGCAATCCGGCGCCAATCACCATGTGCAACGCATGCATGCCAGTCATGGCGAAATAGAGGGAAAAGAACATCTCCGCGTGACGTTCGTTAATGGGCGGTTGGTCGGCATGACCTGCCATGCGTTCCGGCTCAAAGTGGAAACTCGGTCCGGGAACATGGTAGTGGACAAACTTTTCATGGTATTCGATGGCCTTGATTCCCAGAAACGCCAGGCCAAAGATCAAGGTGAGGACAAGAAACATCACCAGTAGTTTTTTCTTGCCTAACTGCGCCGAGCGTACGGCCATGGCCATGGTCCAACTGCTGACCAGCAGCACGCCGGTATTCACCGCGCCCATCCACAGGGTAAGTTGCTGGCTGGCGGCGGCGAAGTCGTTGAAGTGCCGCAGCCGGTAAACCAGGTAGGCGCAGAACATGCCGCCGAAGAACATGATTTCGGTGACCAGGAAGAGCCACATGCCCAGCGTGGCCGAGTTCTGCTGCTGCCCCATGTCGGAGAAGTGGTGGCGCAGTTCGGGATGGTGGGCGACGGCGGTGGCGTGGCTATCGCTCATCGGGAATGTCCTTCAGTTGGTCGTAGTTGTAAGCTTCAAAGTCCACCACCGGCGGCTCGTCAAAATTGAACGTGGGCGGCGGCGAGGACGTCTTCCATTCCAAACCCGCCGCATTCCAGGGATTGTCCCCGGCGATCTCGCCGTAGCGCAGCGACCACAGCATGTAGACCATGGGCATGAGATAGCCCACCGCCAGCACGGTTGCGCCCGCGGTGGAGAGCACGTTGAGCACCTGAAACTCCGGCGGGTACTGGTAGTAGCGCCGGGGCATGCCCACGTATCCGAGAATGAATTGCGGGAAGAAGGTGAGGTTGAAGCCGATGAAGCCGATCAGGGCGGCCAGCTTGCCCCAGAATTCCGGATACATGCGTCCGGTAATTTTCGGCCACCAAAAATGAAGGCCGCCGAGATACCCCATGACGACGCCGCCCACCATCACATAGTGGAAGTGCGCCACCACGAAGTAGGTGTCGGTGACGTGCACATCCACGGCCAGCGTGGCCGAGTTCTGCTGCTGCCCCATGTCGGAGAAGTGGTGGCGCAGTTCGGGATGGTGGGCGACGGCGGTGGCGTGGCTATCGCTCATCGGGAATGTCCTTCAGTTGGTCGTA
>JBGQDM010000196.1:0-3012 GCA_041495845.1 Terriglobia bacterium
GGTGAGCGTGCCGCCGCGAGCGTACGACACCAGAGCGGAGAAGGAAGGGAGCGGAGCGCCGGTTTGGCAGTTTATCGGATTGATCTGCACCCGCCACGTCCCTTGCAACGTGCCCTCACTGTTCGACTGGGCGGCCGCGTTCCCCCCGAAAGACTGAACGAGCGCACCCGCTAAGACTAAGACCAATACAACAACCACAGAGGATGTCCTGCGCAATTTTGAGTTCATGGTTCTTTCTCCTTTGGAATTTATCTTTCAGTAATAGCAAAAGGCTAGCGCTGATTTCGACTGCTACTTCTCTATAACCGTCACGCCGCTACTGCGGCCCGGGTTCACTTCGATGGCCACCAGACCGGACGGCGAGATCAGGTAGAAAATGATTGAAGACCCGTCAAAGCCGTTCTCGATGATCTGAGTTGCTCTCCCGTTCGCAGCCACGCTGTACGTACCGCCAAAGCCGGAGAAGACGCTGAGACAGCCGAATCCGGAGGTGCTGCCCGCGCCGTTCGCTGTGAGAACGCCGCAGCGGCCGCTGAAGCTGTCGCCGGTGCTCACCGGCGAGGGAAGGTCGCCGAAGAAGTAGTTTCCACTGACCGAGGCGTTCGAGAACGGCCCTCCGGCTTGCGCTTCGGCAACCCCGAACTGGGCTCCGGTGTTGGTGTCCATGATGAACACTTTGTTGGGCTGCTCGAAGTAGATGGTCTTGACCTTCGGGTCGCCGGTGATCGTGAGCGTGCCCCTCCCCAGGCCGTCCGCATCCACAGTGTAGGTTCCGGAGAAGGTCTGGTTGAGCACAATCACGCCTGCGTCGTTCTGGTCCGTTACGCCGCTGAGACTTCCCGCGCCATTGGCCGTGGCCTGCCCCACAAGGACGCTTGTGCCCGTCCCGCTCACCCCTTGCAGGGCCACCACGGCGTTGCCGCTGAGCGAACTCACGAGGAACGGTCCTCCGGACTGCTCCTTGATCGTGCCGCTGAGGACGTCTTTCACCGTCGCGCTGCGCGCGTCCGTCTGCATGGCAAACAGTTTCTTCCTGGAAACGACGTAGAAGCTCACATTGACCGGATTGATCACGCCGGTGATGGCCAGTGCGGCTGTTCCGCGGCCGCTGGGGGCCACAGTGTACGCGCCGGTCATGCTGGCCTTGTTGATGAGGGTCCCTGCGGAGTTTGCGTCAACCTGACCATTGGTGAGCGCCGCCACGCCATTGGCATCGAATCTGCCGGCAACCACGAATCGCCCGCCCGTGTCGTTGACGCCCTCGAAGCCGAGAACGTACGGGCCGCTGACGGCGGCCGCGGAGAACCCGGCAGGGTCCTGCTTCTCGAGCTGCCCCACGCCGTCGGCGCCTGCTGTGGCGAAGGTTCCCTGGAAGCGTCCCTTGGTGGCCACGCCCGTGGCAAAGCCGCCCAGGGCGAACCCGAACGTGGAAGTGACCGCCGGGGTCGTGGAAGTCAGCGTCATGCTGCCGAGGTTGTTCGCCCCGGTCCCGACGGTGTACGTGCCGGTGAAGGACACGCTGGTGCTCACGCCGGAGACCCGGCTGATGTCCTCAAGGCCTCCGGTGATGTTGCCGCTGCCGTCGGCCGTAAAGCTGCCGGCGATGACCACTGCTCCGTCCGAGTCAAAGCCGTTGAACAGGAAGGCGTACGGCCCGGTCAGCTTGGCAAGGTCGGCGGGGGCGGGGGCGGGGGCAGTGACGGTTATGGTAGCGGAAGCGGACCTTGTCGCGTCAGTCACCGAGGTCGCGGTGAGAGTCACGGTTGCGGGCGTGGGCGCGGTCGCTGGCGCGGTGTATTTTCCGGTTGCGTCAATCGTTCCGCAGCTTGCTCCCGTGCAGCCTGTTCCGGAGAGGCTCCAAGTGACGGCCTGGTTGGCGCCGCTGGGACTCACCGTCGCAGTGAATTGCTGCACGCCACCGGTCTGAACCGTCGCGCTGGACGGTGAAACCGTAACCCCAGCGGGCGGCTGATTTATTGACTGGCCCGTTGTGCCGCCACATCCCACCAAAAACATAAGGCTCGCGATTCCGGGAACGGCGAGCAATTTCTTCGCCAGCATTTTGCTCTTCATCTCGTCCTCCTCATAACACGCGTACGCTTATCGCGCTTACCGCCCCCACTCTCAGGGCGAGCGAGGCTTTCGATCAATGGATGAAGGCTGGCACGTGGCTGGAATGATTCTGACGGTGCAGGTAGCTGAAAAGAGGAAGCTTGCGGCCCACACCACGGCCCAACCCCCGGCCAGCCGGACCGCTGTGCTATACTCCCGAGCAACGCAGGCACCTATGGCAATAGCCATTCCATCCGGCCGGGTCCGCTTTGCAACATTCGAAGTTGACCTGCGCTCTGGCGAGCTACACAAGCAGGGCATCAAGATCAAGCTTCACGATCAGCCCTTTCAAGTCCTGACCATGCTGCTGGAACACCCGGGCGAGTTGGTAACCCGGGAACAGCTTCATCAGAAGCTTTGGCCCTCCGACACGTTTGTCGATTTCGATGTCGGCCTTAATTCTGCGATCAAAAGATTGCGCGACGCGCTGGGCGATTCAGCCGAGGAACCCCGCTACATCGAGACCCTGCCCCGCCGCGGCTACCGTTTCATCGCTCGCGTCGAGAATGGCAATGGCGACCTGCCCGCATCGGCCGCCGTCGAAATACATCTCGCGCCAGTTCTCCCCGTAGAACCAACGCCTGAACTATGGAACAAGCGCCGCATTGTCGTTACGGCTGGTGTCGGAGCCTTCCTCATTATTGCCGCCATCGCTTCGTGGCGCGTCTTTTTCGCTCGGCCCGCGCTGGCCGAGACCGACGTCATCCTCCTGGCGAGCTTCGTCAACAAGACAGGTGATCCCATCTTCGACAACTCTCTGGACAAAGCCCTCGAAGTCAAGCTTACCGAGTCCCCCTTTTTGAGCCTTTTCCCGGAACCGGGCGTCCGCGAGATGATGCGAATGATGCGTCATGATCCAAACGAGCGCGTGACACGGGAACTGGGTATCGAAATCTGCAA
>JBGQDM010000197.1:0-2890 GCA_041495845.1 Terriglobia bacterium
CGAGCGCCAGGCCCAGCACGAAGAGCAGCTCGCGAAATGACGCCTGCTGGCTTTCGTACTGGCCTCCAATCTCGTAGAGATAACCCACCGGCAACGGCGTGGCAGCCAGGACTCTCTTCACGTCGGCGATGGCGCTGCCCAAGTCCCGTTGTTCCAATCGCGCGGTGAGGGTCACCATCAAACGCTGGTTCTCCCGCAGCAGTGCATTGGGGCCGCGGTCTTTGGTGATGGTGGCCAGCGATTCCAGCGGCACAATCTGCCGGGCGGGCGTGAGAATCGGATACTGACGGATGTTCTGTTCCTGCGAGCGGAAGTCATTGGGATAACGCACGCGGATCGGAACCAGGCGATCGGCGCGACGGAGTTGGGTGGCGGCAGCGCCGAGCAATCCGTCGTGAACTTGCTGGGAAATCTGCTCCACGGTGAGGCCGACGTGGGCGGCCAGGTTTGGATCAACGTTGATCAGCAACTCCGGGTTCCCGCGGCGCGGCCCTTTGAAGTCGACCATGCCTTTGATCTTCTGCAATTTCGGGCCGAGCTCGTCGGCAATGCGGGTCAGTTCCTCGCTGTTCGCGCCAAAAATCTTGACTTCCACCGGCTCCGGTGAACCCTCCATATCACCCAGCATGTCCTGCAGAATCTGGACAAACTCGACATCCGCCCCGGCAACGCTGCCGGCGATCTGCCCCCGCAGGTCCGCAATCACTTCCTCAGCGGTGCGCCGCCGCTCGGACCGCGGTTTGAGCTTGACAAGAACGTCGCCCTTGTTCTGCTCGGTTGCAAACAGGCCAAGCTCCGCCCCCGTACGCCGCGAGAAAGCGGCCTGCTCGGGCAGTTGCGCAACCTTTTGCTCCAACTGCCGGGCGATGGCATTGGTCTGGGAGAGCGATGTTCCCGCCGGAGTCAGGTAGTCCACCACAAACCCACCTTCGTCCATCTCCGGCAGAAATCCCGTGCCCAACCGCAAGTAGGCCAGCCCCGGCAGGGCGACCAACACCACGGTTGCCATCCCAACCTGCGTCTTGTGGCCCAGTGCCCAGCGAATCCCCTTTTCATAAAGCCGGTTCACCGGCTCGATGAAACGCAGCGAAGATGTGTGGAACTCCGACCGGGCCAGCAGCAATTCGCACAGCAGCGGAATCAGCGTCAGCGAATAAAGCAGCGAGAGCAATACTGATGCCGCCAGAGTCAGAGAAAGCGCAGCAAAGAAATCGCCGACCACACCTCCCAGGAATCCCAGCGGCAGGAACACGACCACCGTAGTCAAAGTCGAACCCACCACCGGGCCAATCAGTTCGAGCGTGCCCTCTTCCACCGCCACCTCGATGGATTCGCCGGTGCCGAGGTGACGATAGATGTTCTCCACGATCACCACGGAATCGTCAATCACCAACCCGATGGCAATGGCCAGGCCCCCCAGGGACATCAAGTTGAGCGTGCCGCCCAGCATCTGCACAAAGAAGAACGTGGCGATGACGGTCAAGGGCAGGCTGACGGCAGCGACCACGGTAATCCGCATCTGGCGCAGGAACACAAACAGCACCACCACCGCCAGCAAGCTGCCGATCAGGACCGCGTCGCGCACGCTGGCAATGGACTCGCGCACAAACTCCGCCAGGTCGTAGACTGTCGAAAGATGCAGGGTGGGCGGAATCACATTGCGATTGCTCAACGCCATCCCTTTTACTTCATCCGCAATGCTGATGATGTTGCCGCCAATCTGCCGGGTGATACTGATGACCGCCGCCGGCCGGCCATTGCCGGTTACCACTGTCTTGCGGTCCTCCACGCCTTCCCCGATAGTGGCAATCTCCCGCAACCGCACCGTGCTCTGCGGGTCGTTGCCCACCACCACGTTCCCAATCTCCTCCGGCCCCTTGAACTGAGTGTTGGCGAGCACCAGAAACTGCTGGTAATTGCTGTCCAACCTCCCCACGCTGACAATATTGTTGGTGGCGCGCAATCGATCTGCGATTTCCGGCAGACTGATGCGGTGCGCCAAGGCCTTCTGCGGATCCACCACCACAGAAATTTCGCGGACGTCGCTGCCGTCCACCTCCACCCGCCCCACACCGGGAACACGGCTAAAGAGCGGCCGCAGGTTGTAGACGGCAAAGTCACGCAAGTCGGCGTCGGGAACGTTTCCGTTCAACACCAGGCTCAGAATGGGGAACACCGCAGGAGTGAGGCGCTCGACTTCGACCTCCGCATCCGCAGGCAGGGTGGCGCGCGTCTCGTTCACCCGAGCCTGCACCAGTTGCAATGACTGCTGCATGTCCGAACCCCGGCTGAACAGCACAGAGATCTCCGCTCCGCCGCGGATGGTCCGCGAACGCACCCGCCGCGCCCCCAGCACCGTGCTGAGCTGTTCTTCGATGGGCCGCGTCACCGTCAGCAGCATCGCGTCCGGCGCCAGGTCTCCGGCGTGCACTAACACCACAATCCGCGGAAAATTCAGTTCTGGATAGATGTTGCTGGGCAGGCGGAAGAGTGACACCATGCCCGCCAGCGTGAGCGCCCCGGCAAGCAAAAATACGGCCTGGCTGTTCCGGCGGCAGAAGCGGACCAGGTTCATGGCTTCACACGCACCTTGGTTTTTTCCGGAAGGCCGTATCCACCGCTGAGAATGATTTTGTCGCCTTCCTGCAGGCCGGAGAGAATTTGAACGCTGTCTTTGGTCTGTGCACCCAATTCCACCGGAACAAATTCGGCCTCGTCACCCCTTACCCTATAAACGTGCGGCTCGCCGGCCTCATCGGGATAAACCGCTTGCCGCGGGACCACCAACGCCCGTGCCGGCTCGTTCAGCGGCAACTCCACCGAGACGAACATGCCCAACTTGAGTAGGCGCTGGCCGTTGTCGATCCGCAGCCGTAGAGTGCCGTTGCCC
>JBGQDM010000198.1:0-2775 GCA_041495845.1 Terriglobia bacterium
GGGGACGGCCGCCCTCGGCCGTCCGGGCGGAGCGGCGCTCCGCAACCTCCGCCCGACGAATCGAATACACTATCCGCTTGACCACCACGACACCCTCGAGAACAGTTGTCATTCGGCCTGCGCGCGGCGTGCAGGGCATGTTGCGTCTGCCCGGCGACAAGAGTATTTCCCACCGCTACGCCATGCTGGGGGCGTTGGCGGAAGGCGAAACGCGGCTGGAGAATTTTTCAACCGGCGAAGATTGCGCCAGCACATTGCGCTGCCTGCAGGAACTGGGTTGCCAATGGGAACGCAGCCAGCAGGGAAGAGTGCAGACCGTGGTGCTGCGCGGCGGCCGGCCGCGCGCACCGGAGCACGCCCTCGATTGCGGCAACTCCGGTTCCACCATGCGCATGCTGGCCGGAATTCTGGCGGGACAGGATTTTGCCAGCGAGCTGACGGGTGATGCTTCGCTCTCGCGCCGTCCCATGGGGCGGATCATGCGGCCGCTGATGGCGATGGGCGCAGAGATTTCGAGCGGCGAGCAAGAGCGGCCGCCGCTGCGCATTCGCGGCGGAAACTTGCGCGGCATCGAGTACAAGATGCCGTTCGCCAGCGCGCAGGTGAAATCGTGTTTGCTCTTCGCTGGTCTGCTGGCTGAAGGTGAAACCCAGGTGGAAGAACCGGTGCGCACGCGCGACCACGGGGAACTGGCGCTGCGCGCTTTCGGTGCCGAGGTGGAACGGCGGCAGAACGTTGTCCGCATTCGTGGCGGACAGAAGTTGCGCGGCATTGATGCTGCCGTGCCCGGCGATCTTTCCAGCGCGGCGTTCTTTCTCTGCGCGGCGGCGCTCTTTCCAGGATCGGAATTATCCATCGCCGGGCTGGGCATGAATCCCACGCGCGCCCGCTTACTGGATGTGCTGATTCAAATGGGCGCACGCCTTACCGTGACCATGCTGGAAGAGCACCACGGCGAGCTGATTGGAACGCTGCAGGCGCAGGGGCAGCGCCTGACCGGCGCCACCATTCGCGGCGCGGACACGGCGGCGCTGATCGATGAGATTCCCGTGCTGGCGGCGATTGCACCCTATACGGAACACGGCATTGAAGTGCGCGATGCGGCGGAGTTACGCGTGAAAGAGTCGGACCGCATTGCGGCGGTGGCGCAAAACTTGCGCGCGCTCGGCGCCGAAGTGCAGGAGTTCGACGACGGCCTGCGCGTTCCCGGGAGGCAAACCCTGCATGGCGGCGTCATCACGACGCAGGATGATCACCGCATTGCCATGGCGTTCGCGGTGGCCGCGCTGCGCGCCACTTCGGAAGTGCAGATCCCCGGCGCGCAGTGTGCTGACATTTCTTTTCCCGGGTTCTATGAACTTCTGGACAGTGTCCTTGTGCGTTGATCTTGCGTCCTTTTAAGACAACCCCAAAAATTCCGCCGGCATCTTAGTCTGCAAAACCCTCGCCGCCTTTGCAGTGAACCACCTCTCGTCTGCATGGGGATAGGTGTGGGCAGTCGCAAATTCTCCAGTTCAAGGAGCCAAGTGATGAAGCGAGTCGTGTGGATTCTGACCATGTTGGCCTGCGGTACCGTGCCCTCAATGTGGGGCCAGGCAAGAACGTCGCTGACGGGCGGCGACCATGTGGAAGCCGGAATTTTTGCCGACTATCTGGGCTTGCAGCGGCCCACACCGAACATCAATTTTGTCGGCTTCGGCGGGCGCGCCGGATTCAATGTGCACCGCAACGTGCAGATCGAGGGCGAACTGAGTTACGACTTCAAACGCAACTTTACCAGTGTCTTCAGTGACGGTCTGACCACGCAGTTCGTCAATACACGGCTGCGCACGCTGACCGGGCTGTTTGGTCCGAAGTTTGAAACCGGTTCCGGTCCTCTGCGCGCCTTTGCCACGTTCAAGACCGGCTTTATAAACTTCAGCACGTCCGATCAGAACGCGCTGGCCGGATTCAAGGGCGCGCTGGGCAATGTGACATCAGGCGGCACGAGCGCCGCTTTCTATCCCGGCGTGGGAGCGGAAGGATTTTTCGGCCCGTTCGGTCTGCGGCTGGACGTGGGCGATGAAATCTATTTCGACCACGGAACGCGGCACAACCTGCGGGTGTCGTTCGGACCGACGGTCCGCTTCTGAAGGGGTCGCTGTAACGCGAAACAAAAGAACCGGCGCGGAGTGTCGAACTCCGCGCCGGTCTGTTGATTTGCAGCTGCCTGGTTTAGTGGTCCTTCCTGCAGCCCGGTAGCTTGAAGCTGCCAATGCGGGTCTGCCAGGGCGCTGTGTTCACGCCAATGATCCCCGTGACCTGGTAATACTCGTTGGTGTACCAGAAGGTGCAATCGTCCGCGGGATCGATATTCATGGAGGTGTAATCGCCCCAGCGCGAGTTGGTAGTGACCTGCGCGCCGGTGCCGTTGATGATGGTGCCCTCGCCAAGTGTCATCTTGCCCGGCGGATCAAACCTGCGCCGTCCGGTGTAGCGGATGCCCGGAAAGACATCCACGCCGTTGACCACACTGTAGCCGAGCGCCATGTTGCCATTCCGGTCCATCGCGACGCTACCCATCCACCGGTGCACGCCGTCGGCCGGAGCAAAGGTACCTTGCTGAGCGACGAAGTAGAAGTGATCCAGGATCCGGACGATTTCGTACCAACGCACGCCCGAGACACCCGGACGCGCCTCCACCGACTGGTTGGTGACCAGCGACTCGAAGAAGCCGAAGTTGCGATAGGCCAGCCGGAAGGTCGGCCGTTGCCGGATCGACAGGGTGTCGAGGAA
>JBGQDM010000199.1:0-2569 GCA_041495845.1 Terriglobia bacterium
AACAGGTCCGCCGGACTTTTGCCCAGGATATTGACGAGCACGTTCAGTCGTCCGCGATGCGCCATGCCGATGATGATTTCTTTCGCACCCAGGCCGCCAGCGCGCTGGATCAGTTCATCCAGCATGGGAATCAGGCTTTCGGCTCCCTCCAGTGAAAAACGTTTCTGCCCCACGTACTTGGTGTGCAGATAGTGCTCCAGTCCCTCGGCCGCCGTCAGTCGTCCGAGCAGGTTGCGGCGCACCTCGGGTGGATAGTCCGGCACCCCGTGCACGCTCTCGAGGCTGCTCTGCACCCAGCGCTTTTCAGAAGTGTCGGTGATGTGCATGTATTCGGCGCCAATGGTGCCGGCATAGGTGGCACGCAACTGGGCAAGAATTTCGCGCAGGCTGGCCTGACGCGGCCCAACCAGAGATCCGGTTTCAAACACGGTATCGAGATCGGACTCGCTGAGGCCGTAGTGGCGCAGATCGAGTTCAGGAATGTTTGGTGCCTCCCGGAGACCGAGCGGATCGAGCCGGGCGATCTGATGCGCGCGAAAGCGATAAGCATTGATCAGCTGCAGTACCTTGACCTGCTTGTGCGCCGACTCGAGCGGCTCCGCGGCTTGCGGCGGGCGCGGCGCGGCCGCGGGACGCGTCTGGTGCGCGAGACGACGGAATTCATCGCGAATCCCGGAGTGCGGAATGTCCTGCGTTACGCCGTCCACACGTGGCAGGGTTTCGAAGTAGCGGCGCCAGCCGGGATCCACTGAGGCGGGATCGCGCAGATATTGTTCGTAGAGATCTTCGAGGTACGCGGCGTTGCCCGCCGCGAGCGGCGAAGAACGCCACAGCGCGTTCAGGCTGTTGTCCTCGGCAGTAGGGTTCGTTCGCTTTCTATCCATGGCAGCGCGGAATGGCGGGGCAACCGGATGTGCCGCATGTTCAAATCTATATTAGCAGGTCTGTCCGCCTCGGCCGTCGCCATGGCACGCAATGAAAAGCTGAATCCCCTGAAGAAAATGGGGCGGATTTTGGGACAGACAGCATTAGGTTCCGCGCCTGAAATCAGGGTTTGGCGGCCTTCGTATTGCGCTCCTTGGCGGCTTTGCTGATCAGTTGATCCAGCAGCTTGAACATCGCCTCTTCGCCGCCGGCCATGGCGGCGCTGGTGAGATATTTTCCATCCACCACCAGCGTGGGTACGGAGTTGATGTTGAGGTCCTGGTTGACCTGCTTGGCTTTCTCGAGCTTCAGGCGCACGCCGAAGGAATTGAAGGCCTCGGTGAATTTCTTGCGGTCGATGCCGTAGTGCGCGACAAAATCAGCGATGCCTTTTTCATCACTGACGGCACCCGGCTGTTCCTGCGCCGCCTTGAAGAAGGCACCATGCAGTTTTTCCATCGCGCCCAGTGCTTCGAAGGTGTAATACGCTTGGGCGTGGATCGTCCAACGCGGCGAGGCGGTGGCGGGCGTGCGCACGAATTGGGCGTTCGCGGGCAGCTTCTTGAGCCAGCGCGTCAGTCCCGGTTCCAGCACATAGCAGTGCGAACAGCCGTACCAGAAAATCTCACGCACCTCGACCTTGTTTCCGGTCTCGACCGCCGTCGGGAACGGTACTTGCATGTACTGCCGGCCTTCCGTGAATTCGGCCCGGGCCAGGATCGGAAACAGCATCAGCATCGCCACGCATCCACCCATCAGTCGTCGCATTTCATTTCTCCGTAAAATCGATATGTAAGCGTAAGAAATCCGGCGCGGCTACGCAATCCGGGCTACAAACGCTCGAGCAGCCGCACATGGATATTGTCGAAGCCGCCATTGCTCATGATCAACACGTGATCATCCGCTTGCGTCTCCTTGGCCAGCGTCACGATGATCTCTTCCACCGTCGCATAAGCCTGTCCGCGTCCTTTCAGCGCGCCCGTCACCCGGTCCAGGTTCCAGTTGAGGTCGGCGGGCTTGAGCATCAGCACCTTGTCGGCCTGCACGAGCGAGGCGGCCAGCGTATCGCGGTGCACGCCCATGCGCATGGTGTTGGAGCGCAATTCCAATACCGCCAGAATACGCTGGTTGCCCACCCGCGCGCGCAGCGCCTGCAGCGTCGCGGCAATTGCCGTCGGATGATGCGCGAAATCGTCGTACACGGTAATGCCGCGCACCGCACCGCGCATTTCCAGCCGGCGTTTGACGTTGCGGAATTTCACCAACGCCGCCAGCGCCGTCTTCACCGGGACCCCGGCGTGGCGCGCGGCGGCGATGGCCGCGAGCGCGTTGGCCATGTTATGGCTCCCGAGCAGCCCCCACGTGACCTCGCCCTGGTCTTGTCCTTTAAACAACACCTGGAACCGGCTGGCCTCGGGGTTGCGTGGGACGGCCTGCCAGCCATCCTCCGCGCCGAAATGCTCCACGCCGGTCCAGCAACCCATCGCCAGCATCTCTGACAGGTTTTTGTCCTGCGCGTTCACCACCAACAGGCCCGAGCCCGGCACGGTGCGCACCAAGTAGTGGATCTGGCGCGCAATCGCGGCCAGGTCGGGAAAAATATCGGCATGATCAAATTCCAGGTTGTTCAGAATCGCGGTGCGCG
>JBGQDM010000200.1:0-2552 GCA_041495845.1 Terriglobia bacterium
ACCGGCGGTCACTAACAAATGCGTGGGTGAACCGGGCTGGTCGGGTAACACCACGACACCCCCGGAGCCGAGATCCAGATCGTTGAGTTGCATCGCCTGCTGGTCGAACGGCGTGAAGTAATCCCGGACCGAGAAGCCGGCCCGGTTCAGCCGCAGTTTGATGATGGAATCGCCATAGTTCGGGCCGCTGAGATTGGCGTCGAACGTCCCGTTCGCCGTCGAGAAGTAAATGAAGCCGTCGTCGTCCACCGCTAATCCGAACCCAGCTTGCCAGACCGAGGCGCCATACGGCTGGTTCGGCTGGGTCTGGAAGACAGCCTGCTGCTCCAGCGTGGTGGCATCGAAGGCGAAGACCCAGCCCTGCGCGTTGAAATCGCAGCCGTTGGAGCCGAAGGCGACAATCACATTTCCATTGGAGATGGCCAATCCTGGCCGCTGTTGATACTGCTTGGGCGAAAACGGGCCCAGCGCCGTGCTGGCGATCAACACCGGGCTGCCCGCCTTTTCCGCGCCGGTGGTGAGGTCTAGTGCATGCAGCCGGAATACGTAGTTGGTGGAAGAGCCCGCCACTTCCTTCGTCTTGACGGTGAAGTAAATTGCGTTGGCGGTGGTATCAATCACCGGCGTCGCCAAAATGCCGCCCTCAGTGAACCGGGTCACGTTGGGGCAGCCCTGCTCCGCAATCGGGACCGTTGTCACCCCATTCGCCGGATCGAGAAAGCTGGCCTGCCACAGCGGCGGCCCATTGCGATCCGCATCCAGCGCATACACCGAATCGTGCATGGTAGCCACGTAGAGGACGTTGCGCACACCGATTCCGGGGATTGCTACCCCGGGCACATACAACGGTTGCGCCGCCACATAGCCGTCCATGGGATAGGAATAGAGTTTGCCGAAGCGCTTCGAATTTACGTTGGCCGGAGTAAGTAGCGTTTCCGCGGAGTAAGTGCCGGTGCGCGCGGTATTGCTGTGGTGGGTCAGAATGGGCGCCTGCAGAGCGTTGGCCGTCACGGCGAGACTGGCCAACGCCACGCAACAACTCAACACCAAAACGGTGCTGCCGCGCGCCCATCTGCAAAAGTCTGGTTGCGATGCAATTTCGGGAAAGATTCGACCCGGCATAATTCCGTCTCCCAAAGAAAACGCGGTGCGCTGATCTATGATCCGGGGGGCCAGAGGCAGGCGGTTCGCCATTCCCCAGCGCAGGAGGGGGAAATCGGGTTAGACCGCTGCCACAACGCAGATTACCACGAACCAGCCGTGCCGGACGCGAGCCGCTAGCCTCAAGCGGACGAAACTTTCTTCTCTGTGCAGGTTCTTGCGGGTTTGGGTCAGCGCAGCCTAGATCTACTTGGCGCCGCGCGCTGATTTCTGCAGCATCAGGGGCCGCAGATCGCGGCGCTCTGCGGGCGCGGCCGAGCGCCCGGTTTCTACCGGCGGGCGCGCGCTTGCGGGTGCCGGTTCCGCCTGTACCTCGGGTGTCGACGTGCCCGCGCTAAGCGCGTACAGCGCCAGTTCCACGCGGCTGGAAACTCCAAGTTTGTCGAAAATGCGGAAAAGATAATTCTTTACCGTGTGCTCCGTCAGCTTGAGGCACTGCGCAATCTCGCGGTTGGTCATGCCGCCGGCAACGCACCGCACCACTTCCTGTTCGCGCTTGGAAAGCAGTGCCGAATGGTTGGCCCCCAGAAAACGATTGGGAATCGTTTCGGCCAGCGCTTCGAGCAGAAATTGCAACTCGGAGCTGTTCGCCCAAACCTGACCCTGGTGCACGCTTTCGATACATTTGAGCAGCGACTTGAGCGACTGGGTGCGGCAGAAAACGCCCTTCACTCCGGCGCGGAAGGCCTCGATCACCGAAGGCCGATCCGACGAATCCAGCAACATTACGACTCGCGTCTTGGGAAACGTACTGCGCAACTCACGTACCAGATCGAAACTGGGTGTCCCGCCGTCGTCCAGGTGGGTGCTGATCAGGACCACGTGCGGCAGTTGCCGGCCCACCGCCGCCAGCACTTCTTTGGAGTTGGTGTATGGTCCGCATACTTCAAAGCGCTTGTCGCGCGCCAGCGCGTCCGCCAGCAACTGGCTGTTCATCGCGTTGCTGTCCGCCGCGAGAATACGGATAGCGTTTCCAGCAGTGCTTGATGCCGTTACGTCCGCCATGATCCGCCCTCTTGTCTGTCGGGGTGTCCTGGCTTGCCGCCAGTTGCGAGCACCAGGAGCCGCCGTCGAGCGAGCGCTGGCCTGGAGGGAAAATCCGGCTCCGCCCGGCTAGGGAGCGAATCCCGAACAGATTGAATGAGACTTTAGTCTCCAGTAGCCCTTCTCGTAAATAGCACTTAAGTGCCATGCACGTTTGGGGAGCCAGATGCGTTGCTCCCAAATCCCCAGTGTGTTTCCTGCCAGCTCTAGTTTCCACCCAGGATGATCCAATCATAGCCGTCCCCACGGTGGAAACGCACGCCAGGAGTACATTGGGGATCAATTTCATCAACAATTAACCGGACGTTAGCCCAGTGTCTCGTTGTTTCTTGACGAACGTCAGCGGC
>JBGQDM010000201.1:0-2547 GCA_041495845.1 Terriglobia bacterium
CGGCGGGTGCGCGCCACCGCGAACAAGCCTGCCCCCATCAGCGTAAACGCCAGACTCAGCCAGTACGCGCTGTGTCCGTGGGGGTCCAATCCCATGAGGATGGCCACGGTGGCGCCCAGCGCGGCGATCTGCGCCAGCGCCAGGTCCACGAAAATCACACCCCGCTCCACCACGTGCACGCCCAGATAGGCGTGAATCCCCGTCAAAATGAGGCTGGCCAGGAACGGCGCCAGCAAAAAAGGCAGAATTTCCATTGCTCTCCTCGGGTTCTATTGCGTTGCCTGAAACGCCTTGCTCAGCAAATCAACATCGTAATCAAACAACTTAAAGTAATCGGTCACATTTTTTTCGCCCCCCACCGAAGGCAGGTACACCACTACTTTACCTCCGGTTTCGCTGGCGATACTGTTTGGCGTCTTCAAGTCGAAGTAGGGCTCGACCAGGATCACCTTGATATTATCCCGCTTCATCATGCCGATGAGTTCGATGGTGTGCATGGGTGACGGTGGGATGCCGGGCCGCGGCTCAACGTAGCCCACCACATCCAGAGCGAAGTACTTGGCGAAGTTCGGCAGCGAGCGGTGATAGGTGACCACCTTGCGCCCGCGATAGAGCTTCATGGCAGCATCCCACCGCTTTTGCGCTTCGGTCAGACGCTTGTCGAAGTCCTGATAGCGTTGCTGAAAGTACGCCGCGTCGTCGCGGTCGAGTTCTCCGAGCTTCTCTGCGATCCCCTTGGCGACGCGCCGCCCGTTGTTGGGATCAAGCCAGTAGTGCGGATTACCCAGCGGATGCACATCGCCCATGGCGCGCGTTACCTGGCTGGTAGGAATTTCCAGAATTTCCGCAAACTGCGAGGCGTCGAAATTCCCCGGCGCGCCCGGCTGAATTCTTGCATTGCCGCACTGCGTCACCAGCGGTGGCAACCAGCCAATTTCCAGCTGCAGTCCCACCGTAATCAGCAAGTCCGCCTGGCGCAGCTTGAGCAGGAAACTCGGCTTGGCTTCCACAAAGTGCGGGTCCTGATAGCCGCGCGCAATGGACTCGACCGCGATCTTGTCCCCGCCCACCTCCGCCGCCAGCGCCGCCAGATCGGTAGTCGCCGTTATCACATTCAGCTTTTTTGCGGACGCAGGCAGCACCGCTACCGCCGCCAACATGACTGCCGTATACAAGAATGTTTTCATGAATCTCCCCTAAAACGAGTGCGCTCCGTGCGCCCCCAGCGAGAACAACACCTGGAATAGAAGTTCGTTGGCCTTCACGTTTTCCGCGTAGTTGGTGAGGCGGTACTGTCCGCGAATCTGGCTGAATTCGCTGGGCCAGTAGGTGAGGATGAAAGAACCTCCTTTATCCGTCTGGTTGGCCAAGCGGGCGCGATCCGACCAATCCCAGCGTCCGCCGACGAACCAGCGCCGGCCCAACTGGTACTCCGCAGAGGTGTAGTAACCGAAGGCCCGCTGCGTGAACGGCTCCTGTTGCCGCTGGCTCCAGAAGAATTCGCTGCGCCCGACAAACGAGTGATAGATCGAGCGCCGCAGCGGTTTCCAGCGCACCGTCGCATCAACGCCATAGAGATGCGTCAGAAAATTGGTGCCCAGGTCATTGTGCCCGCGGGCAAACGAGAGGCCGATATCCAGATTGGTGCTTTCGGTCAGATCTTTGTAGGCGCGCAGGTGGGCCACCGTGCTCACGTCGCTGCGCCGGCTGGAGCGGAATACGGGCAGTTCGTCCGTGCCTGAATCACCGCGGAACACCTGCCCGGTGATGTCCAGAAAAAGACCCTTCGGCGCTGGCAGAATGCGGTTGATGGAGAATCCGGCGTCGTCGATGCCGTCTTCACCGCCCACCAGGTTCTCCGTGGCCAGCGGCCGGTCGACAAAGGGCAGCACGTGATTGTGCATGGTATTGATCTTGCCGAAGGCGGAGCGCATCTTCCCCGCTTTCACCACAAATCCGGCGGGCAGCGAAGTGAAAGTGATGAATCCTTCTTCCAGCCCGACCCCCTCCTCGCCGAAGCTGAGAAAGAAATCGCCGCGCGCATACGGATCAATGATGGCCGACATGCCGATTTCGGACTCGTGCATCTGCAGCGACGGCCCCGGATTGATCGAGTTGCCGCCAGCCACGCCGATGAAGTCACCGATGATGCTGATGTCGGGGTTGAGCGCTTTCGCCGCCGCGGAGTTGCCGCCGAACACTAGCGGCGTGCCCGTGCTTTGAGCCGGCATTGCTTCCGCCACCGCGGGCGCCCCTGGTTGCGGCGGGGTCGGTGCTTCCGCCGGGGATGGGCTCGCCTGCGCCGCTTTGAGCGTGCGTACCTGCCCTTCCAGTGAAATCAGGCGCTCTTCAAGATCCTTGATCCGCGCCTCCATCGCCGCGCGGTCCTCCGCGGGTGCAGCCGCTGGAGCCGCTTGCGCCCAGCTTCCCGTTGCCAGCGCAGCACACAACAAGACGAAACACACGATTTGGTTTTTCATTGGCATTCGCCCTCAGCCGAAAGACTCAAGTTGCTCGGAAACCATTCACACCGGCGCACACCGAAAA
>JBGQDM010000202.1:0-2441 GCA_041495845.1 Terriglobia bacterium
CGCAATACGCGTCCGTGGAATGTCTGGGGCCTGCCGGCCATCTCGGTGCCCTGCGGATTCACGGAAGACGGTCTGCCCCTTGGTCTGCAGATTGCGGCCGCGCCATGGCGCGAAGACCAGGTGCTGGCGTTGGCGTATGCCTATGAGCAGGCGACGGCATGGCACAAGCGGCCGTTGCCGGGCGGTTAACGGCGGGCAGATTCCTGCGCCAGCGCCTACAACTCCAGCGTTGCCTGCATGGTGTTGTCTTCCGGGTCGGAACGCAGGTGAAAGCCTGTCTTCACGCAGATGGCCCGCATTTCCTGGTTCTCCGCCAGCACGGTGCAGGAAACCCGGCGCAACTTCTCCGCCTTGGCCACTTCAATCAGCCGCCGGTACAGTTCCGACCCCAGGCCCAGATGCTGAAAGCCGTCGTGCACCAGCACCGCCACTTCGGCTTCCTCGCCGTAATGAAGCTTGCTCAAGCGGCCGACCGCAATGATCTCCGGAGCCCCGGCATCGTTCCCCAGTTCCACTACCAGCGCAATTTGCCGGTCGTAATCCTGAAAGCAGATGCGAGTGAGCCGTTCGTGGGCCACGCGCCGGCTGAGTTTGAGCGGCTGGAAGTAGCGCAGGTAAACGGTCCGCTCGGAGAGCGCTTGGTGGAAGCCGACCATCAGCGTCTCGTCTTCCGGGCGAATCGGCCGGATGAGCACCTCGCGTCCATCCTTCATTGTCCAGGGACGTGCGAATTGCATGGGATAAGGCCGAATCGCGACCGGAGGCAAATGTTGTTCGTCGACTTCGCGCCCGTGCAGCACCACACGAGCGTCGAGGGCCACAATCTGCTGCGGGGAAGCCAGCAGCGGGTTGATGTCGATCTCCCGGATCCAGCGCTGTTCCACCACCAACTCGCTGAAGCGGACCAGCAGTTCTTCCAGCGCCACCAAATCCACCGGCGGGCGACCGCGGATGCCGCGGAGAGCTTCGTGGATTTTGGTCTGCTCCATCAGTCGACGCGCCAGCGTACTGGTAAGCGGTGGCAGGCCTAGGGCGCGGTCTTTGAAGATTTCAACCAGTTGTCCGCCGGCGCCGAAGAGCAACACCGGTCCGAATTGCGCATCCACGCTGCTGCCAAGAATCAGCTCGTACCCTTCCAGCCGCAGCATGGGCTGTACAGTAACGCCAAGAAAATGTTCGGCTCCGGCTTTTTCTCCGACCTCCACCTGAATTTCGCGGAACGCAGCGCGCACCGCGGCAGCATCGTCCAGCGCCAGCTTGACTCCTCCCACTTCCGTCTTGTGGGTGATGGTTTGCGAATGCAGCTTCAGCACCACGGGATAGCCAAAGCGCGCCGCGCTGAGCACCGCTTCCTCTTCATTCCGCGCCAGCGTCGTGGGCACGCTCGGGATTCCGTAGGCCGCCAGCAACTGTTTGGATTCGAATTCGCTAAGCAACGTGCGCCCCGCTCCCCGCGCCTGCTCGATCAGGTGGCTGGCTGAAGCGCGGTCTGGCGCCTCCCTGCCCATGCGCAGCATTGGGGTCTCATAGAGACCGCGCAGGTTGTAGCTGTAGCTCCACATGTACTGGAAGATGCGCGCCGCGGTGTCCGGAAACTCAAACGTCGGAATGCCCGCGCGATTCAGGATTTCAATGCCAGCCGTCATCTCCGGTCCGCCCATCCAGCTGGCGAGGATGGGTTTGCCGCTGCCGCTGGCCAACTGCTTGATCTGCTCGGCGGTGCGGGTGGCTTCCGCCATCCCCTGGGGACAATCAATGGCCAGCAGCCCGTCGGTGTTGGGATCGCGCAGCGCCAGCTCCAGCGCCTGGGCATAGCGTTCGGGGGGCGCGTCGCCCAGAATGTCGACCGGGTTGGCGTGGCTCCAGTGCGGGGGCAGAATCTTGTCCAGCGCGGCCACCGTTTCCGGCGCTAGTTCCGCCATTTGCCCGCCGTTCGCCAGCAGCGCGTCCGCTGCCAGCACTCCCGGCCCGCCCGCGTTGGTAAAGATGGTGAACCGCGGCCCCTGCGGACGCGGCTGCTTGGCCAGGACATCCGCCATGTAGAACAGATCAGCGATCGCGTTCACCCGCAACACGCCGCAGCGCCGGAACGCCGCTTCCAGCACTTCGTCACTCCCGGTCAGCGTGCCGGTATGGGAAGCGGCCGCCTTGGCCGCAGCTTCGGTGCGTCCCGCCTTGATCACGATCACCGGCTTCATCAGCGAAACTTCGCGTGCCGCAGACAGAAATGCACGCGCATCGCCCACCGACTCCATGTAAATCAGAATGCTGTGCGTGCGCGGATCATTGCCCAAGTAGTCAATCAGATCGCCCCAGTTCACATCCAGCATGGACCCCACCGAAACGAACGCGCTGAAGCCGACCATCTCGCGCTCGCTCCAGTCCAGAATCGCCGTGCATAACGCTCCACTCTGGCTGATGAAGGCCACGTTCCCGGGCCG
>JBGQDM010000203.1:0-2274 GCA_041495845.1 Terriglobia bacterium
ATCTTGGCGTTGGGCACATGGCCGATACCGAGAAACATGGCGCTGGTGGGAAAGTTCCAGACTTTGCCGGACTTCAGGTTGCGCAACTTCAGTGCGGTCACTTCTTTCTTGCTCGCGTCGTAGACATCTTCGACCACGGTGTCGGTCATCAACGCGATCTTTGGATTATTCTTGGCGCGGTCGAGCATTATCTTGGACGCGCGGAATTGCTCGCGGCGGTGAATCAGCGTCACCTTGGTAGCGAAGCGTGTCAGGAACGTGGCCTCTTCCATGGCCGAATCGCCGCCGCCGATGACGGTGATTTCCTTGCCGGAAAAGAAAAACCCGTCGCAGGTAGCACAGGACGAAACCCCGTGGCCAATGAGCGCCTGTTCGTTGGGCAGGCCGAGCCAGCGAGCGGAAGCGCCGCTGGTGATGATGAGCGCGCGTGTCTTCAGCGCTTCCTTGCCCACGGTGATCGTAAAGGGCCGCTGGCTGAGGTCGGCGCTGACCACGTGTCCGGTGCGGTACTCGGCGCCGAAACGCGAAGCCTGCTTCTTCATGTTCTCTACTAGCTCGGGGCCCTGGATCCCTTCCGGAAAGCCGGGGAAATTTTCCACCAACGTGGTCAGCGAAAGCTGGCCGCCGGGTTCGTGGCCTTCGATCACGAGCGGCTTCAGGTTGGCGCGTGCCGTGTAAAGAGCGGCCGTATGGCCGGAGCATCCGGAACCGAGAATAATGACGTTGTGAATGGAATCAGTCATGGCGTTGCTCAATTAGATGGATGGCGATGCATTCGGTTGCAGCGGGTGCATCGCTCACGGTTTTGCCGGTGGAGATTTTGGTTTGGCGGCAGTTCTGGGTTTAGGCGTGGGACTGCCTGCCACCCGCGCCAACTCATCGGGCACGGTGTGGCGCGCAGCCAGCAGGTTGCGGTAAGAAGTAAGGATGGACGACGCGCTGTGAAACAGAGGCGCGTAGGCACTCTGGTCGGGCGCAGGCTGGCCCGCAGTGTTGTCTCCAGAACAACGCGCCAGCACGACCGAAGCCTTGCCGAAGCGCTCCAGCTTCACCCGGGAGACCGGAGTCGGAGCAGCCAGCATGGTAGCGGCGTCGGTGACGTTGGCAGCGGAGTTTTCGATGGCCAGCTGGAGCACATCTTTGGGATCGCGCACGCGCAACACCAACGTCTCCACCATGAACTGGCTATCTCGGCTGAAGGAGTACTGCACGCTGGCGAAGGTGGCCTGGACAGAGAACTCGCGGCGGATGCGCACCCAGTCCGCGATCACCGGTTCGGCAGAGAACCGCACGCTCTCGCCGGATTGCACAAAGCCGGGCTTGTCTGGAAGCGTGGAGCGGCCGCGGGAGATTTCAAAATCCTCGCTGAACAGCGGTTGGCGCGGTACGCGAGCCAGCGTATCGGAAATTTCCTTTTGCTCTTCCGGGGACGGCGAACATACGTTGATCACATTGACGCGAACCGGAGGGGTCTGGGGGACGACCGCCGGGGCGCCGCCCTCCTGCGCCGTCAGCGCCACCGCCCACAATAAGAAGAGAAACACCTGCCAGGATCGGAGCACGCAGAAATTCTACCCGAGGAGCGGCAAAACTGCCCGCAGTGTCCAGCGGAAATCTATAATCGGGGGCATGGCGAACCTGGTTCTGGTATACGGGATGCGACTCTTGCCGCTTGAGGATGTGGAAGCAGTCGGCCAAGCCACCATCACGCTCAAGAACGGACGCGAGGCGCATGTCACGATGCACGTGGTCGAGGGCTCCAAGGAAGACATCGAGAAACAGCTTCGCACCAGCGTGGAAGCATTCTTCGACCTGTATCCAGAGATCTGAGCGACCGGGGCGGGACAGATTCGGATGACGCGATCCGGCATTGAAGAACGGGCAAGGAACCTGCTGGTGCAGTGGGGGTGGCCTCCGCGCGGCCGGATGCTGCGGGTTGCTTTCTTTCTGCTTGCCCTGGCCGGGTCGGTGTTTCTCATCCAGCAGGGCCTACAACTGGCGCGAGTGGGCTGGGCTGGCGGCGCGACGCCGTGGATCCGCGCGATCAGCGGCCTGGCCATCGTGCTCTTTGCGCTGGCGGGGTTCCGTTGGACGCGGCGGAAACTGCTCTGGCGCTTGCGCAATCGCCTCATCGTTACCTACGTGTTCATCGGCGTGATTCCGGCGGCGATGCTGGTGCTGATGGCGACGCTGGCGTTCTACCTGTTTGCCGGGCAGTTCGCCACGTATGTGGTCGCGAATGATATCAACGCGGAACTGAAAGCGCTGGAGGCG
>JBGQDM010000204.1:0-2269 GCA_041495845.1 Terriglobia bacterium
ACAGTGATGGTCCCCTTACCCGTCCCAGTAACCGTCGCCGGCTGGGAATCCTCGCTCTCGAGTTTGATATCCTGAACGATCGTCGCCGTCGCCGTCAGAGAGACAGCGGTCAGCACACCGAGTGTCGGGTTGAACTTGGCGAGCGTCACGCTCGAAGTCCAGTTGGTGGTTGCCTGCGCGATAGTGCCGCAGACCGTCTGCGTCGAACTCTGCGCGGCCGCAATCGTTGGGAGGAGGAAGGCTGCGGTTGCCACGAGGGCAATCGAACCAACTACGGGCAGAAGCCGAACGCCAGAGCGTCTACCAGAACCAAGACCCGTATTGATCCCAAACCCAATGGTGCCCCACCATTGATACATGTGCCCGCCTCCTCAAGCGCCAAGCGGTCGACCCGCTCGGTCTAGTTCGGTCGGCGATGAGCGAATTCCGTGCCGCATGCATGTTCCTGAATTCAGAGTCTCAACTCTGTGATGGTACAAAGCAAAACGGCACAGCAACATCTGTCTGGCGGAGAACCTATACGTTGAGCGGTCGGCAACTATGCCGCAATTTGACACTTTCAACCGTTGGGGCTGTTGCTGGCAACTACACAAGTCCGGGTCATTAGCAGTTTAAGATGTCCGCTCAGTTCGACTGCGTTTTTTCTTCTTCGCCTCTTTGGCTTTTTGATTAACGGCTCTTCGCGCGCGTACAGAGCGCGCTGGATTCTGGCGCAAGCTGCTGTCCACAGTGTGGACGGCGCGATTGTTGGGTCGGGACGTAGTAGCAGGTGGCTTCGGGTTACGTGTGTGCCCGTCCACATTGTGGACAGCTGCTCCTGCGCGCGTAGGAGAACAGCCCGCTTCGCAAGCTTGTGGAGAACTGCGGATGGGGCGCGCGGCGGCGCGCGGCGCGCGTTTGCCTGCGGGCTGGCCCCGCGGCCCGGTTGTCTTGGAGGCGACGCTCATAGAGGCCCCAGGAGCCACGATCGCCGCCCGGGACAGGTGTCGGGTCGTTCCAGTGTGCGGCGTTTTTCGCTCGGCAGCCCGGGCGGGCAGCAGCTGGCCCGCGCGCGTGTAGCGCGCCAGCAGCCGCCCCTGGTAGCTGATGCCCAGCGTGCCCTCGGGAAACTCGTGCACCAGGACCGGACAGCGCACGTAGTGCGCGCGGTCGGGGCGTGGCGGGAGCTGCAGCTTCACGTTCTCGAAGCTCACCGTGCTATCGTTCCACACCGTGCGCTCGTGCTGCACCGACAGCAGCAGCTCGAGATCCACGCCCACCAACGGCACAAAGGCACTGCCCACTTGGGCGGGCGTGACCGTGAAGCGGCGGTTGAAATCAGGGAGGAAGACGCGTTCCAGATACTCGTTAGCGGCGGCGTAGGTGGTGATGCCCGCGGCCGCTAACTCTTGGGGCAAGCGGCCTTGAATGGTCTGAAAGGTCCGCTCGCTGCGTCCCCGGGCTTGGGGCGAGTACGCCAGAATCTGGCGGATGCCGAGCGCCTTGAGCGCGCGACTGACGGGGCCCGCGTGGGCGGTGGTGGCCCCCTGTCCCGCCACCGGCGTGTAGCAGAAATGGCTGCCACGATCGGTGTAGAGCTCGCAAAAGCGCCCCGCGTGCTGCACGACGTGCTTCACCGCGGCGAAGGTCGACTGGGTCCCTTCCTGCGGCACGAAGTGCGCGTAGTGAATGCGGCTATCCGCGTCGTCCTGCAGCACGATCAAATCCTGCATCGGCTCGTCCGCCAGCCACTCGTGGGTGGACCCGTCGAGGTGCAGCATCATGCCGCGCAGCGGCCGGCGCTCGCGCTGGCGCCGGTAGGTGCCGCGCGCCGGGCTCTTCTCCGCCAAGCCCGCCGCCTGCAACGCCAACTTCGCCCACGTGTAGGAAATCGCCAGCCCGTGCACCTCGGTGGCCTTCTCCCAGAAATGCTGCACCGAGAAGTCCGCATACTTCTCGCGGCGCAGCTGGCAGAGCTGTTCGATCGTCGCCAGCGGGATGCGCTTGCGCCGCGTCTTCCCACCGCGGCCGTCGACCAGTCCGTCGTAGCCATACCGCTCGTAACGCCGCTTCAGTCGCCGCATCTGCCGCGCCGTGATCCCGCAGATGTCCGCGGCCTGGATCCATGTCAGCTCCTTCGCAATCGCTCGCACGATCACTTCCTTCCGCGTCACTGCCTTCGCCTCCCGGGCCACCCGCCGTGCAATCGCATCCATGCACCGTGGCGTAGCCCACCAAGGCGGACATCTCTAACTGCTTATGCCCCCGGACATCTCCAGTGCTCCCTACA
>JBGQDM010000205.1:0-2218 GCA_041495845.1 Terriglobia bacterium
CGATCATAAGCCAGCTTGAAAAAAAGGGGAGCAGCTTTGTGCCGCTCCCCTCTACCCAGCCACAATCTTAATTCAGTTGTCCTTCCCGTTCACGCCGATGTAACCCTGGCGTTCCAGGTGGAGGATGATCTCCTGCGCCGCTTCTTCGGGCGCCAGATCGCCGGTATCAATCACCATGTCCGCATCCGCCGGTACTTCGTACGGATCGGAGATGCCGGTGAATTCTTTGACCAGCCCGGCGCGGGCTTTGGCATACAGGCCCTTGCGGTCGCGCTGTTCGCAGACTTCGATGGAAGTGGAGATGTACACCAGAATAAATCCACCTTGCGGCTCCACCAGTTCGCGTACCTCCTTGCGCACCGAATCGTAAGGTGCGATGGGAGCGCAAATCGCGATGCCGCCGTTCTTGGTGATCTCCGCCGCCACAAACCCGATGCGCCGGATGTTGATGTTGCGATGCTCACGCGAGAAGCCGAGTTCGGAAGACAGGTTCTTGCGCACGAGATCGCCATCCAGCAACGTGACCGGGCGTCCGCCCAATTCGAAGAACTTGACCCGTAGCGCGTTGGCGATGGTGGATTTCCCCGACCCGGAGAGTCCGCTGAAGAAAATCGTCAGACCCTGTTTGTGACGGGGCGGATAAGTCCGGCGCAGTTCCTGCACCACTTCGGGATAGGTGAACCAGGCGGGAATGTCGCGGCCTTCGTTCAAGCGGTCGCGCAGCTCGGTGCCGGAAATATTGAGCGTCCGCCCTCCCTGGGGCACTTCGTTGTCGGGAACGTAAACGCCCTGCTCTTCCAGGTACACCATCATGTTAAAGGGCACCATGGTGATGCCGAGTTCCGCTTCGTGCTTGCGGAAGAGCTCTTGTGCATCGTAAGGCCCGTAGAACGGCTTGCCGGTGGTCGAGTCTTTGCCCGGTCCGGCGTGGTCGCGTCCGACGATCAGGTGGGTGCAGCCGTAGTTCTTGCGGATGATGCCGTGCCACATGGCCTCACGCGGTCCACCCATGCGCATGGCCAGCGGCAGCAGCGAGAGTTTCACCGTGCCCTGCGGATACTTCGAAAGTAGCAGGTTGTAGCAGCGTACGCGGGTGTAGTAATCCACATCGCCGGGCTTGGTCATGCCCACCGAAGGATGGATCAGCAGGTTCGCTTCCACCGTCTTCGCGGCACGGAACGTCAACTCCTGGTGTGCCCGGTGCATGGGGTTTCGCGTCTGGAAGGCGACAATCCGCCGCCAGCCCAGGCGCGCAAATTCCACTCGCAATTCCGCCGGTGTCAGACGCAGATTGCGGAAGTCGTAGTGCGCCGGTGGCTGCACGCCTTCCACTTTGCCGCCGACGTACCAGCCGTTGGTCCGCGCCAGCAGATGGTCAACGCCCGGATGCTCCGGGTTCGTCGTGCCATACACCATTTGCGATTCCGCCAGGTGGTCGGCTTGCCAGATTTCTTCTACCTGCAACGCTCCGAGCATCACACCCTCGGCATCGCGCAAGGCAACCTTCTCGCCCACTTTGAGCGACTTCGCGAATTCCTCTTTTACGTCCAGCACGATCGGCATGGGCCAGAGCGTGCCATCGGCCAGCCGCATCTCCCGGCATACGCGGTCATAGTCCGCGCGCGTCATGAAGCCGCGCAGCGGGGAGAAGCCGCCATTGATCAGCAGTTCCAAATCGCACGTCTGCCGCGGCGACAGGTCCCATGACTTCCAGTCGCGGGAGGCGTTTCTCATCTCGTTGGCCCGTTCCGGGCTCACCATCAGGTTCACCAGTTCGCCTCCATGGGGCGCGATCAAGTGGCTGGTGGACTTGCTCTGGCTGCCGGTGGCCGGCTGCGTCGGTATGGTTGTGCTCAAGAAATTACCCTCCCTTTTACTGTGGAAAATGACTACGATTTTTTCGCGCTTCCGCCCACCTCTTAGCGAACGGGTTTCTAATCAATCTTTCGGGCGTGGCCCGCGCACTCCACGATCTTCCTACCGGCGGAACCGCTCGGGCACTTTACATTCGATGTAGCAGTCCTCTTGCAGATGTAGCAATTGTCTCGCCCATCCCGGTTGCATGAGATCCGGCATCACTATGAATACAAACTACTTACAGGAAGCTCCGCCTGGTCAATGCCGTGCCCGAAGCGCGGGCATTGCAAGATGTTGCGACAAAGCGGGCTACTGTGCGGTGTTACCACCCGGATGGGACATCGGGGGACCAGGGTGAATC
>JBGQDM010000206.1:0-2054 GCA_041495845.1 Terriglobia bacterium
CGACCTCGATACCGCGTATGTCAACATCCGCAACTTCGTTCGCGATGGGCAGCGCTATCAGGCTCTGGGCATGTTGAACACCACATGGGACGACGATGGCGAAACCCTCTTCGAGATGACCTGGCCCGCCTTGGCATTTGGTGCCGCCGCGGGGTGGCAGCCCGGCGAGAGCTCGATTGAGGATTTCAAGAACAGCTTCGACTGGAGTTTTTATCGCAACGAGGGCAGCATCTTTCGCGACGCCCTCGAACAACTCGACCGTGCCCACAAACTCCTGGCTAGCGTCGGATTGGAAAACGCCAGCAATGACCTGTTCTGGGTTGATCCGTTTAGTGAGGCCGGAGCGCACGCCATGAAGCAAGGCCTGCCCGTGGCCCGCGATCTGCGCCTGGCCGCGGAGTCCGCGCTGGAATCGTTGTATCGAAATCGCGGCCAGGCCAAACTGCACAACCAGACCGTGGACGCACTCATCTTTGCTGCGTTACGCCTGGATGCGCTCGGGATGAAGATGCAGTTGACCCAGGAGATCAACCAATTCTACTGGGATGCCTATCTGAACCAGACCGACGACAAGCGCGTGGAGCGGGACTTGGACGAACTCACCGACATCAACACTCGGCCCGCTGACCTGCGCGATTCCACCACACGCCTCCGCGAACTCTACGAGCAGGCTTGGCTACGTGAGAACCGGCGCTATTGGCTGGGGAATGTGCTCGTCCGCTACGACCGGCTGGCGCAGTTGTATGAAGGCAAGATGCAGGCCGTCCGAGCTGCCAGGTTCCAATACGATGCGCAGAAAGTCTTGCCGGCGCCGCAAACGCTTGGGTTCTACCTCCAGCCCTAGGCTACTCTGCGGCTCCTGCGGTGCTACTCCGCAGGTTCAATTTCCAGCGGCACGCGGTAGTCTCTTGCTGAGGCGTGTCCCGCCTGCACCCAAGCAATTCTCGTCAGCAGGGAACCGGCGATGGTTGCCATGCCGGCCCAGCGCTGCAGCCGTTCTTGACGTTCGTTGCGGGAGAGACTTGCGAGTGTGCGCAGCAACAATGGCACCGGCCCGGAAAGAACACCACCGGTGCGAATCATCCAGCCGCTGTGTCCGTGCTTGAGCGGGTCGAGCCCAGGGAGGCTGCGGTCTTCAATGCGCCACCCCTCCCAGCACTCAAACAATGCGGCGCCCAGTGCGAGCGTCCGCAGCGCGCGATGTTTGCCATGGCCCAGGAGTTCCAGCAGCGACACTGCCGCACCCAGGCCGGATGCGCCAAAGTGGATCGGGAGGTTCCCCGCATTTTCATTCCAGACAGGGATGGCGGTTGCGCCCAGCAACACGCCGGTGTAATTCGAAAAGGGAAGACCAAATGCCAGCGACGCTGCCTGCCCGGCGTTTTCCAGCACGCGGACGGGAAACCGTTGTCCGTAGCGCTCTCGGAGGAATCCGGCAAATGCCGTCGCCGCTGTCGCGCCGGAAAACCCCAACAGGGTCCAGGCGCCGACT
This sequence comes from Terriglobia bacterium, assembly GCA_041495845.1. GTDB lineage: Bacteria > Acidobacteriota > Terriglobia > Terriglobales > Acidobacteriaceae > JBGQDM01. Next base: position 1,493 of record JBGQDM010000206.1, read on the forward strand.
GACATCGGGCTGCGCGGTTTGAAAACGCGCAACATGCCGAGAAATCGCTCTGGACGGCCCAAGTCGGCGATCAGCAGCGGCGGAGAAAGAATTGCCCCCGCTGCGGCGATCCAGCGCGCATCGCGCACCAGCCGACGATCGGCCCCGGTGTAGTGCGCCACCGCGCCCACCACAGCTGCCGCTCCGGCAATTCCGCCCACAAAAAAATAGAGTGGTACCTCCGGCGTCCAGGCTGGTTCTTTGAGCAATGGGACGCCGTAATAGCCTGTGGTGGGCGAGGCTTGGGGGAAGGGCGCTCCAGGCGGGCGAACTCCGGGAGCCTCAACTTTTGCGTGCGATTCGGCCTGGCGGCGAATCTCGAGCAGGCGCTGTTCGCGGTCTTCGGCAGAACGCGGCGCGCGTGGATCAGGGGGTTCGCCACCGCTCACGGCGCTTCTCCGGAACGCCGGCGCTCAGCCCAAAAAGCCAGCAGACTGCTGCCGAGCAGTAGGCCGGCCGCCAGCCCGGAAGATGCCCATGATTTTCTCAAATACGCGCTCGGCGCTTCCGGCCGCGGCGGCAG